>CAZJAS010000015.1:15716-30314 GCA_964544135.1 uncultured Clostridium sp.
GTAGCAAGATTACTTTCAAAAAACAAGACTTTCTTTTTCATTTTCTGCTTCTATCATTCGATAGCCGACACCGATTTCTGTAAAGATGTATTGAGGCTGTGCCGGATTTTTCTCGATTTTCCTGCGTATATTTGCCATATTCACCCGCAGTATCTGATTGTTGGAATCTATATACGGACCCCAAATATGTTCCATAATATAAGAATAGGTCAATACCTTTCCCGAGTTTTTAGAAAGCAGGGAAAGCAGTTTAAATTCAATCTGTGTCAAATGAACCTCTTCCCCTTTTATGGTAACAGCATGCTTTTCATAATTTATGACTAAATCCCCTGCCTTGTAAAGCTGTGTGATTCCGGCTTTATTGCCTGTATGGCGCAGGGATGTGCGGATGCGTGCCATTAGCTCCGAATTACCAAAGGGCTTGGTAATATAATCATCGGCACCCAAATCCAGTGCTTTCACTTTTTCCTGCTCCTTGCTGCGGGCGGAAATGACAATAATGGGAATCATGGACCAGGAGCGTATTCTTGCAATAATATCCATGCCATCCATATCCGGCAGGCCCAAATCTAAAAGAATGACATCGGGACAAAGAGAAGCCGCAAGGCTTAACCCCTCCGTTCCTGTGTTGGCGGAAACAACTCGGTAATTAGCCCCTTCCAGTGAGGTGGTGATAAACTGGCAAATTGTTTTTTCGTCCTCGATTAATAATATGGTAGTCTTATGGTTCATTTCTAACATCTCCCTTTGGTAGACAGAAGCAAAACTGTGCTCCGTTTTCATGATTTTCTCCGAATATCTCCCCATGATGGGCGGTAATAATAGTCTTACAGATAGATAGTCCGATGCCCATACCCTTATAGGTATCGGAAGCCTCTTTGGAATTGTAGGTACTGCCGTCAAATAAATGTTCCAGCCTATCCGGGGCAATACCCTTACCGTAATCCCGAACGGTAAAGCATACCTGTGAAGGTCCGTCCTCCACAATCAGTTCAATGGATTTTACAGATCCTGAATGAACAATCGCATTTTCTATCAGATTGATCATGACTTGTTCTATTAATATGGCATCCATGGGAACGAAAAGCATCTCATCGGGAACACGGGCATGTATTTCATGAGTGGGAAATCGTTTTGCAAGGCGCATGAGAGCCTCGGAAACCACCTCCTCTACCGATTCAAGAGAAGTCCCTATTTGCAGGTTATCGCCCTGTATGCGGGTAACGGTAAGCAGATTTTCCACCATATTAAGGAGCCAGTTGGAATCACTGTAGATAGAATGTACCAACTCTTTTTTATCCTCTTCGGATAATATATCATAATTTTCCAAATAACTGGAGCTATTCCCAATAATACCCGTCAGCGGAGTCCGCAAATCATGGGACACGGCACGCAAAAGATTAGCGCGCATGGTTTCTAATTCGGCAGCCCGTAAAAGAGTTTCTCTTTCCTTAATAATCTTTGCCTGCTTGCATAGATGGGATGTCATGGTAGAAGTAATCAATGTTATGGTAAGCATTACGGCAAAGGTGAGAGGATAGCCTGCCAATGTAAAATTTAATTTGAAAAATGGATAGGTAAAGATATAGTTCACACAAATAACGGATACAATAGAGCTGATAATGCCATATATATAGCCGTTTGTATATCGAGAAATAAAAAACAAGGCTAGTATGTATAATAAGTATATATCCGTATGCTTATCAGATATAAAATAGAAAAACAGAAAGGATATTGCTGTGGTCAAAAGCAGTATGCCAAAAGTAATCAGCAGATTGACAGGTATGGAATGTTCTCTTGGAAGAGCATATTTTTCGTTTATTTTTTTGCTGTTAAACACAATAAGCCTCCTTTCGCTATACCTAATACTGCTTTATTATAATCTGCAACCGGAATATATTCAACAATAAGCTTTATAAAGATTCAGTAAAACTCCTATACTTCCGCTCTTTAATATGTAATATTAATAAATTTTTAAAGTGACGGCAAAATAGGTAGGACTATGGAAATTACTTATGCAAAAGATATAAACGGAGAAATTTTACTGGATGAAAACGGTGAACCCGTGATGTATTCTCTTTTTAGCTATGGTATTGATGATTTTACATTTGAAATATTTGCGGTTACTCAAGAAGAAAAAGATAAGATAACGGATACCATCGATAAAATAGATAGTGCAGTACAATTTAGCCCTCCCGGAGCTGAAATCATATTCGAGGAGGCGGCATCCTATTTTTCGGGGGATAAGACTGTGGATGAAGTAGCTGAAATTATCCAAAGCAGAGTAAATATATTTATAAATGAGAGTAGATAGCATGTAAGAAGAATCATAGGGAACGCCACTTTGTACTCAGGATAATAGAAGTTATTTTCTTGTAAGTAAAGAATACGTATGTTATTATACATTTATATGGTTTTTTGTGAAAAGGGAGGAATTACAATGGAAAGAGATGAAAAACAGCAATCCTATGAACAGCCGATTTCTTTGCATAATGAAAAACCCTATGGCATCGGCAAGAGAATAGGATTCTTTTTTTTATCACTGTCACCGGTGGCAGCCAGCTTTATATTGCAGATAGTATTTAGTATGGTCTATATGGTTGCTGCGGCTATGATTCAATTGTTTTTCTTTATGGTAAAGAACCCCGATGCTTCCGAGCTGGAAGTAATGATAGTCTATAATAATACCGTTATGGAATCCTTGGCAGGTGGCGTTTTCTTATACCATCTATTAAGTTTGCCCATTTTTGGCTTGTGGTATTATTATGGATGTAAAAGGCCAAAGCTGAAGCAGTCAATAAAAAATATATCCTTTAAAGCAGTGGTGATTTCTGTTGTGGGAGGAATCATTATGTGCCTTATGAGCAATGGGATAGTGGGTGTTGAGCAATACATTATTCCGGATATTGTAGATGATTATTTTAGAAAGATGGAAAGTATAAATTTCGGTAGTGATATACTGGCTACGGCAGCCGCTGTTATACTGGCGCCGGTGGGAGAAGAAATCATGTGCAGGGGAATTATTATGTATTACGCTAAAAAAGCATTTCCCCGGTTCTATATGGCAAATATTTTACAGGCTCTGCTATTTGGTATTCTCCATGGTAATCTCATACAGGGTGTATATGCATTTGCAATCGGTTTATTATTAGGGTATTTGGCCGAAAAATATAAATCCTTGATTCCCTGCATAATACTACATTTCACAGTTAATTTTTCTTCTACTTATTGGATAGATAAAGTGTTTTACTGGGTGCCGAATCAACTATATGCCTACCTTATTTTATTTGTAATCACTTTGGCAGGTGCTTTATTCCTCATATGGTGGGGCGGCCCTATCAGTAAAAATGAAAAAATAGCATAGACATTTACATCCGTTCTTTTACCGGTAATCTTCATAAATTCTTAAGGTGACGGCTGTATATGTATGGGCTATAATAGAGTCTGTAGTTAAATAAGGCACAATATGGAGTATGAGAGGAATTATGATGCAGACAAGAAAAAACTTATTTCATAAAATTATGGCAGTCATGCTTTCGGCAATTATGCTGATAGGTCTTGCTGCCTGCGGTAAAACGGATCAAGAGACAAAGGGCAGCCAGGTGGATGCAGAAGGTTCTTATGTATGGGCGCCCTCCTATCAATTATTACCCAAAACAGAGGAAGACGGTAATACATCTGTGATGGGATTAGTAGGAAGTCGGATATATTATTCGCAAACAATTTACGGCGAAGAGATGAAGAACGAATTTTACTATATAGATATGGAAGACGGGGATGGAAATCCGGTTAAAATATACGAATATATAACAGATAATTCCAATCAAGAATACCAAACCTATGTTAACACAAGTGCGGTATCCCAGGATGGTGGGATTATTTTAATTATATTAAAATATCCGATTATAATGGAAATGACAGAAGAAGCTTATGCGAAACAGCAGAGAGAGACCACATACAGTGTAACAAAGGTTGCAGAAGATGGGTCAATTGTTTTTGATATTGATATTACTCCCGATTTAAAAAATTTAGATATAGAAGATTCATGGCTGCAATATGCATTAACCGACCAAGATAACAATATATATTTAAGCTACGGATCCTATGTGTTATTATACGATAAGGATGGGAATCATCTTCTGGATGTGAATTCGGAAAATGAATCTCGGCGCAACTATATCTCAGCCATGGGACTGCTGCCCGACGGGCGGATTGCCATGAAACAAGATAATCAGTCCGGTTCCTTAGAGATCAGGGCGTATAACCAAGAGAAAAAAGCATTTTCGGATGTTTACGCTAACCTGCCCCAGGATAGCTATAATTCGGGACTTGGATTAGGCTTGGAGGGCGGAGTATTATTAACGACAGGTAATTCTTTGGTTGAGTATGATTTAGAGACACAAACCTATGCGGATGTTTTAAATTGGATTGATTGCGATATCAATCCTGATTATGTAAATTTCGCATCTGCTATGCCAAACGGAAAGATTCTAACGGTTATAAGAGATTGGGAGACGAATGAAACCGAAATTGCAGTGATAGCAAAAACAGAGGCATCAGAAGTAGTACAAAAGAAAGTTCTTACTCTTGGCTGTGTGCATATAAGCCAAAATTTGCAGAAGGCAGTTGTGGATTTCAATAAAACCAATGAGGAATATCGTATCATTATTAAGGACTATGCCGATGCATCCGAAGACGGTACTACAGATGCGGTAACCCGGTTTAATAATGATGTTTTAACCGGTAACGCACCAGATATATTTGTACCGGATAATTTGAACATGGATCAGCTTGCGGCAAAAGGCGGCATTGAGGATTTAGGGCCTTATTTGGAGAAAAGTGATGTAGTCAGCCGCAGTGACCTCTTTGAATCGGTACTGGAGGCTTATACCAAGTCGGATATTCTTTGTGCGATTCCTTCTTCGTTTTATGTTTTAACTGTGTTTGGCAGAACCTCCGAGGTTGGCGAAGATTCGGGGTGGACCTTTGTTGAAATGATGGATTATGCAAGACAGTATCCGGATTCTTCAGTTTTCACATATGCCAGTAAAACCACGATACTGCAGTATGTATTGATGTTTGATTTGGATTCCTATGTGAACTGGGAAACGGGAGAATGCAGCTTTGATACACCTGAGTTTAAGCAGGTGCTGGAGTTTGCGGCAAGTTACCCGGATGAGGCGGATTATGAGGCATCTGAAGTAAAGCTAATCAGAAATGGAGAGGCACTTTTGCATATGACAGCTTTAAATGAGCCGCATTCGTGGCAGATATTAGAGCTGATCTACGATGAGCCTGTAACGGCCATTGGATTTCCCTCTGCAAATTCTTCGGGAGTCGTGGTAAACGGAACCGACAATATATGCATCAGCGCATCTTCTTCAAACAAAGAGGCCGCATGGTCTTTTATTGAAAGTATGTTGTCAAAGGAAAGCCAGAGCGATAATTTTTTGCCATGGGGTTTTCCAATCAGAAAGGATGCCTATGATGAATTGATGGATAAGGCTATGGAAATTACTTATGCAAGAGATGAAAACGGAGATATTTTATTGGATGAAAACGGTGAACCCGTGATGTATTCCACTATGAACTATGGCTGGAATGATATTTCATTTGATTTATATGCAGTTACCCAAGAAGAGAAAGATAAGATAACCCAGACCATTGATAATATCCAGGGTATGGTACAATGGAATATGCCCGGAGTAGAAATCATATACGAGGAGGCAGCATCCTATTTTGCGGGAGATAAAACCGTGGATGAAGTAGCTGAAATTATTCAGAGCAGAGTAAAAATTTATGTGAACGAAAATAGATAACAGCTTGAGAAGATTTGGATTGGAGAATATAAAGCCTTGCAAAAAGCAGAAAAAGCGAAAAGAGCTGAAAAAGTAAAAAAAGTGAAGATCAGGACAAAATCAACGAAGCGTCTCAGAAAACAAAAATTGGGTTCGGGGCTGTATTTGGCCCCCAGCTTCTTTGGCGTCATGTTGTTTTATATTATTCCATTTATCGTAATTATTTTTTACTCCATGGTGGATAATCCTATCGCCAAAAACTTTGTGTTTTTAGATAACTATAAAAGGGTTATTAACAATGAAGCCTTTAAGACAGCGGTAGTCAACACAGCCACCTTTTCTGCGATAGCAGTGCCGTTAGCGGTAGTTCTATCACTGATACTTGCCTTGGTGCTGGATACAAAGCTGCCGTTCAGAAGTCAGTTTCGTACTTTTTTCTTAAGCCCTCTCATGGTGCCGGTTGCATCCATTGTATTAATTTGGCAGGTGTTATTTCATTACAATGGAGCAGTCAATGATTTTCTGGTAGCATTGGGCGGCGGAAAAATAGACTGGATGAAATCCCAGTATTCTCAAATAGTGATTATTATTTTGTTTTTATGGAAGAATTTAGGGTATAATATGATATTATTCATGGCAGCGCTTGCCAGTATCCCCAAAGATATTTTGGAGGTGGCAAAGCTGGAGAGCGCAACGCCTATGCAGACTTTTTTCTATATCAAGATGCGTTATTTGTCTTCAACCATCTTATTTGTAACGATTATGTCACTGATTAGTTCTTTTAAGGTGTTCAGAGAAATATACCTTTTGACAGGTGACCACCCATATGATGCTATTTATATGTTACAGCATTTTATGAATAATGTTTTTGCGTCTCTGGATTACCAAAGGCTGTCAGCGGCCGCCATACTCATGTCCCTTGTCATGATTGTGATTATCGGCACCTTATTTATTGTGGAAAATCGCTTCGGAAAGGATGTGGAGGGATGAAAAGAACAAAACATCAAAGACCGCAGCGTGCCTTTTCTGTGGAAAGAACAAGAAGTATTGCGAAGCGTAAAAAAAAGGTACATACATTTAAAATTGCAATCGCTACCATGGTGGCAGCACTTTTTGCCGTATTGTTTTTGCTTCCCATTATATTAACCATTACCAATTCCCTCATGTCATCCTCGGAAATATCCGCCAACTACGGTTCGGTATTTGCCAAAAATGATAAGGGTGGGAAGGTATATATTTTAGAAAAAGTCAATTTAAAATTTATACCGGATATGGTATCCTTCAGCCAGTATATTACCGTATTATTGAAGAGTCCCGAGTATCTGCTTAAATTTTGGAACTCCGTTATATTGGTAGGTCCGATCGTGTTTTTTCAATTGTTTGTTGCAGCATTGGCCTCCTATGGCTTTACCAGGTATAGGGGGCGTATCCGGGAGATTATATTTTTCTCATATATTATATTGATGCTGATGCCTTATCAGGTAACGCTGGTGCCCAATTTTTTAGTGGCAGGATGGCTGAAAACCATTAATACTTATTGGGCCATTTGGCTGCCCGGCATATTTTCACCGTTTGCGGTATTTCTGCTGACAAAATTCATGCGGCGTATTCCCACATCGGTGATTGAGGCGGCGCAAATAGATGGTGCCGGAGAATGGCAGATTTTTAGAAGGGTCTGTATGCCCTTATGTAAGGGAGCGGTTTGCTCCGCAGCTATTTTGGTATTTATCGACTATTGGAATATGGTGGAACAGCCTCTGATTTTATTGAATGATCCCGAGAAGCATCCATTATCCGTATTCTTAAGTAAGATTAATGCCGGTGAAATAGGCTTGGCATTTGCTGTAGCAACAATCTATATGATACCGAGTCTTTTTGTATTTTTATATGGTGAGGAATATCTGGTAGACGGTATTACCTACCAGGGTGGTATAAAAGGTTAAGCAGGACCGAGGAGGAAGAAAATGAAAGAGAAAAAAGGTAACAGGAGAGAGTGGGTAAAAACAGCAGCCATTATATTTTTGTCGATAATGCTTGTACTGACCTTTTTCTCCAACACAATTTTAAACTATTCCCTGCCTGAGGTAGCGGTACAGTATGTTACTTCCGGGACCATTACCTCAAAGGTACGAGGTACCGGTATAGTGGAGAGCGGGTCCCTTTATAATATAAAGGTATCCGAGTCCAGAAAAGTAACAGGCGTGGCAGTACGCGTGGGTGATACGGTGGAGGTAGGAGATATTCTCTACTATCTGGATGATATGGAAAGCGATGAATTAAAAAAGGCAAGAGAAGAGCTTAAGGTTTTGGAAGAGACTTTGGATAAAGCCCAGGATAGTTTTGATTTAGCACTGCTTGCAGGTGATGTAAGTACTGAAGTATTGCAAAATGCAGGCAACACAGAATCAACACAGAGCTATCGTAATCAAATTATTGCATTACAAAACGAAATTGCTGCGGCGCAAAAGATTGTGGATGATTGGCAGAAGCAGTATGATGCTGTTAATATTCAAATATCTATTACACCCGGAAACAGTGCCAATATTGCAAATGAGACCACTGCCTATAACAATGCCAAGGCAGCAAGCGAAAGTGCTGCTATTAACCTGAGTGGGGCAAAAAGTAAATTAAATGAAATTACCTCAAGGCTGGAGTATGCGGAGAGCATCAGCAGCGGTGATGATGTAATAAGCGATTTACAGGCACAGAAGCTGGTAGCGGAAAATAATGTAATCAATGCGCAGGCCGCCGCAGATGCAGCAAAACTTAATATGGATCAGGCCGCCGCCGCATTGGAGAATAAGAAGGCGAGCGGGGACAATTCGGGTACCATTGCCAATTTAAATCAAAACCTTACTGTGATTAAGGTGAATCTGGAGGATGCCCAGAAAAAACTAAAAGTTAAACAGGATGAATTGACGAATCTTACAGGAGATATTGGTGCAGCGCTAAATCTGGGAGCTTTAAGTGATGCCATTACAGCAGCACGGAATGCAGTGAATGAGAAGGAAGCGGAAATAGCAGAGCTGGAGGGTGATGCGATCGGTGCTACCGTTAATGCGGAAATAGCAGGTACGATTGTTTCCTTAGCTGTAATGGCGGGAGAAAATACCGACCCTGCTACACCTGTGGCAGTGATACAGCCGGAAGGCAAAGGATTTACGGTAAGCTTTTCCATCACCGCAGAGCAGGCAAAGCGGATATCGGTAGGAGATCCCGCAGAACTGGTTAATTCGTGGTGGTACAATGATATTACGGCATCGGTTGCTTCCATTAAGCCGGATCCCACGGACCCTGCTAAAAAGAAGTTGGTAACCTTTAATGTAAACGGCGAGCTTACAGCGGGACAGTCTTTGAGTCTGCAGGTTGGAGAAAAGAGTGCCAGCTATGAAATGATTGTGCCCAACAGTGCAGTCAGAGAAGACAATAATGGAAACTTTATTCTGGTGGTGGAGCCCAAGAGCAGTCCTTTAGGCAATCGGTATTTTGCTGTCAGATATGATGTGGAGGTAATAGCTTCCGATGATACCCAGTCCGCAATCAAGGGTGCTATAATAGGATATGAGCCTGTAGTCACAACCTCCTCCAAGCCTATAAATGCAGGACAGCAGGTCAGATTATCTGACTAATCTGTCATAGCAAAAGGAGGTGGAAAGGAGAATTATGAAGAAAATCATACAGAGACTGACTCGCAGGCAGATTATAATTATTTTGGCCGGTTTGTTGTCTTTCGTTATCGGCTTGGTTTTCACCGGCATCAGTAATCATATGGCGGGCAGTCTCCTGACACAGGATATGGCTGCCAGATGGTCCGATGATGGCGGAGTATCCCAAATAAGCTGTTTCTTTTCCAGAGAAGCCGGCATTGAAGAAGAAAGTATACTTTCTTTTGAATATAATTTAATAAAAGCCTTAGAAGATGCTTCGATTATCAATGATTCGGAAAATGAGAATGCAAGGCTATGGGCGGATGCTTATAGTGCAACGGGAAAGGTAACTATATCCAGCAACAAAAGTTCAGTTGAGGTATCGGCTGTGGGAGTCGGAGGAGATTTCTTCTTATTCCATCCGTTAAAGCTTTTAAGCGGTTCCTATTTCTCGGGAAGCGATGTAATGAAGGATTATATTATCATCGATCAAGATGTGGCATGGCAACTTTTTGGCTCCAATGATGTGGCGGGACAAATAGTAACCATCAATAAAATACCCCATATTGTGGCAGGCGTCATCGAAAGAGAGCAGGGAAGGATTGAAGAGTCCGCAGGGCTTAATGCTTCGATAGCATATGTATCCTATGAGACACTTGATTTGCACGGAACTAATTATGGTTTGAATACTTATGAAATCGTAATGCCAAACCCGGTAACAAGCTATGCTAAGAACTATGTGGCTAAGAATATCGGTGTGGATGAAAACGAAGTGGAAATAGTGGAAAACAGCACCAGGTTCAATCTGTTAAGCCGATTTAAGCTTCTCATGCAGCTTGGTACCAGATCCATGAGCAGTAAAGCTATTATTTATCCGTACTGGGAAAATATTGCCAGAGGGTATGAAGATATTTTAGGTGTATTATTGGTATTTATGGTTTTATTTTATTTATTTCCCACTGTTATACTTATCATTATCCTGGTTAGTGCCTGGAAACATAAAACATGGACAGCAAGGGATATACGACTTAAGTTACAGGATAAGATTGACCGGCTAAGGGAAAGAAGATGGGCAGCACAGAAAAAGCGGAAAGAAAAAAAGAAAAGAGAAGCAATAGAAGGTAAGCAACCTGTAATCAAAAAAGAAAAGAAGCAAAAGGGAAAGCGTATAAAAACGCCAAAAAAGGATTTAGCGATTGAGGAGGATAAGGATGAAAAAATGGAGTAAAAGGATAGTTTGCATATGGCTTGCAGCAATCATGATATTCGGTCTTGCAGCTTGTGGCGGCGATAGTGGGGAAACAAGCACCAATAAAGAAGATGCCAAGAAAAATGTTTATAGAATGCAAGACTTGGATGTGGATTTATGGAATGAAAATCAAAGTGTACAAGATGTGTATTATTCCAATGGAAGAATATATTTTCTGATTAATGAAAGTCGTTGGGATGAAATGATAGGCACTGCTGTTAATTTAGTCTCTATAAAGGAAGACGGCAGCGATATTCAGAATGTGGAATTAATCAATACCCTGCGTGAAAATCCTGACTATATACCTTATGATGAAGATGAAGACGGATATATTATGCCCAGAGGAGTAGTGGGATCAGCAGGATCGATTACAAATTTATCTGCAACAATGGATGTGGCGGTGCCGGAGGTTGAAGTGCCTGAAGAGGATCCCGATTCACAAGGGGATGTGCCGGAGGATGATAATACAGAAGAAGGCGAATTTCCGATTAACACCGATTTCTATATTCAAAATACTTTGTTAAATGCATCAGGGGTGTATATAATTACAGAAAAACGATCTTATCATTATGATGATGCCGGTAATTATATTACGGACGAGTTTGCAATGGAGCTGAATGCATATGGCTTAGACGGAGAAGAGCATTATAAATTAATGTTAAATAACGATCCCGATAGTTATGTATATTATAATAATATGAGTGGGGACAATGATGGTAATATTGCACTTACAGGTGATCAAATAATTTATTTATATGATGCTTCAGGTGCACCTGTTTCGGAAGTTGATACATCCGACTTAGGATATGTGGATTTTGCCTTCATAGGTGATGGGGGAAAATTATATATCGTTGCTTATAATAATGAATGGACAAAAATATATTTAAAGCAATATAATATACAGACAAAGCAATTTGAAGCAGATATTGATATCCCTGATGTTATGAGAGATCATAGTATGAAGGTAGGTAGCCAATATGATATTTTGCTGACAGGTCAAACAGGATTATCCGGATATAATATTGGAGATACCGATATAACTCCGATCATGAATTATATTAATTCTGATATAGACGGAGGCAATATGTATAATATTTACGAGATGGGCGAGAATAAATTGCTGGGCATATACAATGATGAAGAGACCTGGATCCAGCATGTAGCATTACTTACCTATGTTGATCCAGCGGATATCGTTGACAAAGAAGTACTCACATACGGTTGCTTTTATCTCAATTATGATGTAAGAAAAGATATTATCAGATTCAACAAGGAAAATGAGCTGTACCGAATTACGGTAAAGGATTATTCCGAATATTCCACCATGGAAGATTATAGTGCAGGCTATACGCAGCTGAATAATGATATACTGGCGGGACAGGTTCCGGATATATTACAAGTGAATCAATATTCTATGCCGATGGATTCCTATATTGCCAAAGGCGTATTTGCAGATATCGGTAAGATGCTTGATGAGGATGAAGAGTTAAACAGAGATGATTATATGACGAATGTTTTTGAGGCCTATTCCGTTAACGGAAAGCTTTATTCTGTGATACCTAATTTTAATGTATCTACAGTAATGGCCAAAACATCTTTGGTAGGAGATACACCCGGTATCACAATGGAAGAAGTAAATGCTATCATAAATGACAATCCGGGTATGCGCGCTTTTTCAGAAACGATGACGAGGGATAATATGATATCCCAGCTCTTAATGTATTCAGGCTCTCGTTTTGTAGATAAAGAAACCGGGAAATGTAATTTCGATTCACCGGAATTTATAGAAATGCTGGAGTTTGCCGCACAATTTCCCGCAGAATATGACTGGGATAATATGAACTACAGGGATGATTATGCATCACAGTTTAGAAATAACAAATGTCTATTGATGGAACAGGGTATTTATGAGTTTTCTGAATATGCTTATGTTACACAGGTGTATTTTGGAGAACCGGTTACATTGATAGGTTTTCCTTCCGATGATGGCTTGGGTGCAGTAATAAATGCCAATATACAATATGCAATCTCAGCCAAGTCCAAAAATAAGGAAGGTGCATGGCAGTTCCTTAGATACTATTTAACAGAGGAATATCAGATGAATGATGAATATTTAAGATATTCCTATACGCTGCCAATTTATAAGGAGGCTTTGTTACTACAGTTAGAAAGAGCACAGGAGAGGCCTTATTGGGAAGATGAGAATGGTGTGAAGGAGTATTATGACAGAACAGCTTGGATCAATAATGAAGATGTCGTGTTAAACCCTATTACCAAGGAAGAAGCGGATATGTTGTATAATTACGTATCATCTGTTAACCAACAATATTATTATGATGATAATTTATATGTGATAATTACGGAAGAAGCAGCGGCTTTCTTTGAAGGCCAAAAAGGTGCCGCAGAGGTTGCGGAAATCATACAGAGCCGTGCAAAGATTTATATCAGTGAAAGCAGATAATTGGCTTCTGTAAGCCTTGCACCATGTTCTTTCAGCCATTTCTTTTTGGAGACATAATCAGGTATAATATCTCCGACCTTGTCCCAAAAGGCTTTGGAATGGTTCATATGAGTTAAATGGCAGAGCTCGTGAATAATGACATAGTCAATCACAGCGGGCGGTGCCATCATAAGACGATAATTAAAAGACAGAGTACCCGTTTGGGAGCAGCTTCCCCAACGGGTTTTCTGATTTCTTATGGTAATATGAGTATAGTATCCTCCGGTCAGTTTCTGAAGCTCGGCGCATCTTTCGGGAAAATAAGCTTTTGCAGCATTGTAAAAACGAACTTTTAAAATACCAGCTTGTTTTTCCTGATTGGGAGTTAATAAAGGAGCAGCAGATTTTTTTATACTTTCTTGCATTTTTAAATGATTCTCTAAAATCCAATCTCTCTTTTCTTCTATAAAGGCTTCAGCCTCACGGGAACGCGTATAAGAAGGTACCCTTACATGGATGGAAGCGTCTTCCTTTATCTGTAAGCAAATGCTTTTTCTATTAGAGAAATGTACGGTGCAGGGAAGGGAAAGATTGTAACCCGGATATTTTAAAGAATAAATATAATTATTTTTCATAAGTACCTCCGCAAATTTAAAGTTATGATGCATAAATAGAATGATTAGGAGGGCCAATTTAATATCATGACAACGGCGCCGGAATGAACCGTAACCCTTCCGCTTTTTTCAGGTATAAATTCATTGCTGATGCCAATGGGATAATCATTGGGAACTTTGTAAGAGCTGAGAGGGTATTTCATATTTTCTATGGATACTATGGATTCCTTTTCCAGACTAAAAAGGGAAAGATATCCTTCCATGGATGGCTGGAAGGTTTTTGTTTCCTCCAAAGCAACCAGAATCATGCCGTTTTCATCAAAAAGATAGCCTTCTGCTCCCTGATTTTTTAAGTAGAGCAGGCATTGAATATTAGCAATTGTATGATCCAGTCTTCCTCCTGCGCCACCGTAGATATGAAAAGAACGGATTCCTTTTGCAAGGCCCCATTTTAATGCTACAAGCATATCAGTATCATCTTTTTCGGATTTTAATTTCAGTACTTTTTCAGGGTATTGCTCTTCAATGATGCGGATGGATTCTGCCAGCTTTTCGTCTACGGAATCAAAATCTCCTATGATGACATCCGGTTCGAGACCAAGCAGTCCACAATAGAGCAGACCGCCATCAACAGCGATCACGGTGTCGGTATCTTCCTTAAAATCGGGCAGAACAGAAATGGTAAGATCACCTGCGCCGATTACAATCGCCCTGCTTGTTATATCTTGCATCTTATTTTGATTCATTCTAATTAAGTCCTTTCATCCGATTTCATAATCTAGGTATTCGATTTTCCAAGGGGCTCTACTCTCCATAATACTTTGTCAGCCGGTTTTTCTAACCATTCCAA
>CAZJAS010000016.1:0-29414 GCA_964544135.1 uncultured Clostridium sp.
TTAATTTATGATTATTATAAATCAGAAGAACTTTATTATATAATTGGAATCTTAGTTATATATTTTTCTATTTCCCTACTTTTAAAAGTTTTTATAGTTGTAATTAAATGGATTAATAAAATATTTAGTAAAATAAAAACACGTAAAGCACCCCGACATATAGATGCTTTTAATAATAAAAATCCCAGGAGTATCAATAATGAAAAAATCAGGTATTAGTATAATTGGTGGTGCTGATGGACCTACAAGTGTTTACATAGCCGGTAGAAAATTATCTTTTAAGAATCGAATCAGACGCATATTAAATAGATATAAGAGGAAAATAGTATCATCCCGTATAAAACCCTCTAGCCATACCTTAAAAGAAGTTATATTATTGATTAAAGAAAAATATGGTGCAACGGAAGTCTCAAAGCAGGATGCAGAGTATATAGAGCATAGGAATATTTTTAAGGAAAGCATGGTTCTTAGTAAGATGCCGGAATTATTAGGGGATTTGAAGGTGATTCCAAGACCGGTTACATTAAATGAAGATACAATAAGGCAGATGGAAACTCAGATTGAGCTTAGAAGGAAAGTGGTGGCTGAGATTCCGGATGATTTGATTCCCATGGACTTTCATATTTACGAAATCTCCAAAGAGATCGGTAAGATGAAAATTGTAATTGATTTTAAATGGGATATCGTAAGCTGTGATTATAGTGGAAGTAAAAAAGAGATGAAACAGCTAAAGAAAATTGCTCGGGAGATTTACCTTTATTATGGGGTTACAGAGGAAGATATTAGGAACAAGACGGAACGGTTTTCTATCCTAGTAACTGTGCTGACTACTTAATATAAATTAGGATTTAGTTGTATTGTGTTTGATTTTAAAAGATTTATAATAATTTGTGGGTACAGATAAATATTATTATTTCTTAGAGGATGTTTTTCTTTGCATCCTTTTTTATTTTATAGGTAAGTTTCTCTATTAAGAACGTTCCGCTGATAATCGAACTCAGGCGGTATGGAAGCTGTCTTTTACGCAACCCTCAACAGGCTGAGAATCTCGCTTTGCGAGATTCTTTCTTACTTCCAGAAAACCATCTGCCATGATATTAAAAGAAATATTTTTCATCATGGCTTGTAATTAGGAATGTATTTCTATATAATTAAGAAAAGTGTAAATAAATTTAGATTTATATAAAATAAAGGAGGAGAGTATGAAGGGTATAAAGATTAAGATAGCCATAGTTATTGGCTTGGTATGTATTTGTACCGGTTGTGGAACGAAAAAGGGGAAGAGCATAGAAGATCTGGGTATTGGAAATCAGATAATGGGAGTTTCGGTTCACGATCCTTCAATCGTGAAGGCAGACGGAAAGTATTATATTTTTGGCTCCCATATGGAGGTTGCGGTATCTGATGATTTACAGAGCTTTAAAAGTATTGCTAGCGGAGTAAAGGAATCAAATCCGCTGTTTGTGAATCTGTTTTCAGAGGAAGAAGGGGCATTTTCTTTTGTAGGAAACTATATAGAAGGCGGTTATGCAGTATGGGCACCCGATGTAATCTATAATCCCTTAATGGAAAAATGGGTAATGTATTTCTCCACCAGCTATGATTATATTACCTCTAATATATGTATGGCTACGGCAGATCAGATAGAGGGACCCTATACTTATCAGGAGACACTTCTCTATTCGGGTTATAATCTGCTCAATACAGAGGAAACTAATTTCTATGAGATATTGGGTGCAGATGCCAATGCATCCGACTATATGAGTGCAGGGAAGTTTAATAATTTAAATTACCCGAATTGTATTGACCCTACTGTTTTTTACGATGAAGATAATAAACTATGGATGGTATATGGTTCTTGGTCAGGCGGAATTTGGCTGCTTGAGCTGGAGGAAAGCACCGGATTGCCAATTCATCCGGGGGCAGATGAGGAAAAGCATATTGATACCTATTATGGATATTACTTGCTGGGAGGCTTACATAATTCCTGTGAAGGTCCTTATATTTTATATGATAATGAGTCGGATTACTATTATTTATTGGTATCCTACGGGGGCTTGACAAGAGAAGGAGGATATCAAATCCGACAGTTTCGTTCGGAGAATGTAACAGGTCCCTATGTAGATAGCAAGGGAGATACATTTGCATATACCACAAATCATTCTGAATATGGGATTAAAATGATGGGGAATTACAAATTTCCCAGTTTAAAAACAGCATATATGGCACCGGGACACTGTTCTATGATGAAAGACGATGACGGTAAGTATTATCTGGTATATCATCAGAGGTTTGATAGCGGTTCGGAATATCATGAGCCCAGAGTTCATCAAATGTTTATGAATGAAGACGGGTGGCTTGTGGCCGCGCCATTTGCAACAATGGGTGAAAGCATATCGGAAGAGGGCTATCAGTCCATAAAAGATATTAGCGGACTCTATTATTATGTGAACCATGGAACAGATATATCTTCTGAAATCCATAATGCCATAGAAATGAAGATAAATGATAAAGGAGAAATTTTATTTGAGAACGGAAAAAAAGGAAGCTGCAAGCTGCAGGAAGGTTCCGCTTTTATAACTATAATAATAGAAGATGTAAATTATAAAGGGATTGTGCTTGAGATGCGTGATGAGGCTGATAATAATGTAAGATGTATACTGGCAGTTGGAAATAATAATGAAACAATATGGGCGGTATTTTATATAGAGTAATTATTAACAAAAATAACTATAATATTTTAGCCATTATCACGAATTGCTAAAATAATTTAGTAAATAGTAAAATAAATATTGACATTGATTCCCCTTCCCTATACAATAACCATAGCGAAGGGGAATAATAATTGGAAAATTTATATGATATACACAAAAATATATCTGGCCAAATATGTTTTCTATGTGTAGAATAAACAAATCCATATTATTTTAAAATCGCATCAACCATTCAAAAAGCTATAGGAGGTTAATATGAAGAAAAAGTTATTGGGTATTTTACTCGCAACAATTTTTACAGTAAGCACTCTTAGTGGATGTGGTGATAGTAAAAAAACGGCAGTTGAGCCAAAACCATCAGAAAACACAGAAAATATCGGTGCACAGATTGAGGTAGACGACGAAGCACTTACAGGTGTAAATGTAGAGGGTGATTTTGCAGGTGCTGATATTACCGTTTTCATTTATGCTCAGGATCATGAGAAGGCAGTTTACCAGTCTTTAATAAATAAGTTTATGGAGAGTACCGGTGCAAATGTTACTTTTGAAGTTACTACTTCTGATGAATATGGTCAGAAACTTTTAGCTTATAAAGCAGCAGATGATATGCCTGATATTTATTACGTAGGACCGGAAGCTGTTGCCAGTAATGTAGATGATGATTATTTATTGGCACTTGATAATTATGTCGACACATCGGTAGTCAACAATCTTTGGGGTTCTGTAAGCGATGCTTATAGATATGACGGAGTTACGGCAGGAACCGGCGAAGGCTCGCTTTACTGTCTGCCTAAGGATTTCTCCACATTTGCATTTGCTTACAATAAGGATATCTTTGATGAAGCCGGGGTACCTTATCCCGATCCTGCAAATCCCTATACATGGGAAGAATTTCTCGAGGTATGCGGGAAGCTTACAAAAGATACCGATGGTGACGGTGAAGTAGATCAATGGGGTACCGCCAATGCATTACAATGGGCTCTGGATTCATTTATTTATACAAATGGCGGACATTTCCTGAATGAAGACTATACAGAAGTTGTGATTGACGGACAGAAGGAATTTATTGACGCATTCCAGTATTTTGCAGATTTAACATGTAAGCATGGCGTAACACCTTCGGTAGAGCAGGACACAGCACTTGGCGGATACCAGAGATGGCTGGATGGTCAGATTGGTTTCTATGCATGCGGTACATGGGATGTGGGTGCATTTATGGATAAAAACACATTCCCATATAATTGGGGTCTTTGTGCATGGCCTGTTGGGGGAACCGGCGTTTCCATGACAAGAAATGGTTCTGTAGGCTTTGCAGTATCCGCTGACAGCGATTATCCTGAGGCTGCTGCAGCATTGATTACCCTATTCTCAACAGATCTTGAAGGACAGAGAGTATTATCGGGTGAAACCACCGGAGCATCCTTACAGATTCCTAATATTATGGACTATGCAAAGGGTGACTTTAAAGATAGAATTGCTGATGGTACAATTCCTTATGGTGATAATGTAGAAGTAATCTTTAATTACATTGAAGGAACTGATAAGTATGAGGGTATCTTCGTAGAAACTACCTATACATATAATGCTGACTGGTGGACTGCGTTCTTAAGCGGCGGTTATGAATATGTATTAAACGGAGAAATGACAGCAGAAGAATATTGTGAAAAGGTTCAGCCTGCTATGCAGGAAGCTCTGGACACAGCCAATGAAATGAAAGCAGCTGCAGCAAATTAGACCTGATGGTTGATTAAAAGACCCTGTGGCAGGTAACTGTCACAGGGTAATTTTACATAAGAAGTGAATTAGGTAATTGGGAAACTTGTTTCCAAGGTTCTCTACTCACCTTAATACTTTGTCAGCCGGTTTTTCTAAGCATTCCAAAGTAGTATGGTGAATAGAGAACCTACCAAACAAGTTTCTCAATTTACTAAAAGAAGGATATAAGGAAGGAAAACATTATGGGTCGTGTAAGTGGCAAAAAGAAAATAAAATTATCAGAAATGGCCAAAAGAGAAGAACGGTGGGCATTATTGTTTGTTGCGGCTCCTACAGTAGGATTTTTATTGTTTATGGCTTGGCCGATTATTTTTGCGTTTCTTACGAGCCTTACAACTTGGAACGGAGCTAAGGGAATCCAAGGCATGCTAAATCGCTTTTGCGGTTTTAATAATTACATAAAATTATTTAATGATCCAAAATTTTGGCAAACATTATTAACAACAATTATTTATTTAATAGGTATTCCAATCGGAATGATTCTTGGTCTTTTATTTGCTATGGGAATGAACAGGAAAATACCCGGAGTTAGAGTATTGCGTACGATGTATTATGTACCGGTAATCTCTTCATTGGTAGCGGTGTCTATTTTATGGGCATGGGTATATAACTATGACTATGGTTTATTGAATGTGATAATTAAGGCATTGACCGGAAAGCATGGACCGAATTGGCTGGGCGACGAGGTCTTGATCAAAGTGTCTATGATTATTTTTATGGTATGGAAGGGATTGGGAACTTCAATTATTCTATATCTTGCCGGACTTCAAAATATACCGCGCAACTACTATGAAGCAGCTATGGTGGATGGTGCGAGTGCTTGGCAAAGATTTAAGAATATTACACTGCCATTATTATCTCCGGTTACTTTTTATATAATGATAACTTCTATGATAGGAGGCTTCCAGGTATTTGTTGAAATTCAAGTTATGACAACAAATGGTGGAATAGGCTATAGTGCAGCAACAATTGTTTATTATTTGTATGAAAAAGCATTTCAAAGTTTCCAGCTTGGTTATGCTAGTGCAATTGCAATTATCCTTGCCATAATTATATTTATAATTACTTTAATAAATTTTGCAGTGCAAGGTAAATGGGTTAAGACCATAGATTAGGAGGTGATTTCATGGCACAAGACAAAGATATTCTTTCATCCGCAGTGGTATCCAAAAAAGAAAAAGCAGGAAATGGAGTAGTCTTTATATTATTGCTATTGGGCGCTGTTATCATGGTATTCCCTCTGATTTATATGGTAGCCATGTCCTTTATGACTAAAAACCAGATTTTATCCGGAAGATTCAGCTTGATTCCCAATCCATGGGTATTAGGAAAATACGGAGAGGTATTGCAAAAGGGTAATTTTATTACCGGTGTTTTAAATACTGTTAAAATCGAAATTCCGGTACTTATCATTGGTGGATTTACTTCCTCACTGGCAGCATTTGCATTTGCTAAGTTAAAGTTTCGCGGAAAAAATGCTATTTTCATGGGACTTTTAGCAACAATCATGATTCCGTTTGCGGTTATTATGATTCCCCAATATGTCATGTTTACAAGACTCAGATGGACGGATAGTCTCTTACCTCTGATTGTTCCTGCTTGTTTCGGAAATGTCAGTATGATATTTTTTCTGAGGCAAAATTTGGGCAGTGTGCCCAATGATTTGATGGATGCCTCTAAGCTTGACGGATGCGGATATTTTAGGACTTTTGTACAAATATTCTTTCCTTTAATGAAGGGCGCGGTCGGTACACAGCTGACACTTTGGTTTATGGCAATTTGGAATGATTATCTTGCACCTGTTATTTTCCTTCGCAGTGAAAAGAGTTGGACATTGCAGGTTGTAATCCGTTCCTTTAATGCCTATTATGCAATTCAAAGTGATTATGCACTAATTATGGCAGCCTCTGTGATTGCTATGATACCGACAATTTTACTGTTTTTCTGTTTCCAGAGGGTGATTATAGAATCGGTTGCAATCAGTGGTATTAAATAGGAAGGAGAGGATGAAATGTCGGATTCACCGGTAATTGCTTTTTTAAATAAGATGACTGACCTTATTCTGTTAAACTTGCTCTGGATTATATGCTGCCTTCCTATTATTACGATCGGAGCTGCTACCACTGCATTATACTATGTCAGTATTATATCAATCAGACAGGGAGATGGGTATGTAATAAGAAGGTTTTTTACCAGCTTTGTACAGAATTTCAAACAGGCAACCCTTCTTTGGCTGGGGATTTTAACATTTGGGATTGTGCTGATCCTGGATTTAATTTTCTGGAATAAGATGGGAACTATGATAGGTACTATTATGAGCTGCTTGAGCATAGTGATTGCAATTGTTTTTTTCACTGTTTCTCTCTGGATTTTTCCGGTTCTGAGTAGACTAAAAGGCAATTTACGATCAATCATAAAAAACGCTTCGGCATTTGCGGTAGGTTATTTGCCTTATACAATCATTCTAATAATGCTGACGGGAGTTTTTGTTTGGATTAATTTAAACTCTTTAGGAATGAACGCCATTTCATTGTTCATTGGTTTCGCGTTATTAGCTTATATTAAGTCATTTTTTATCTATAAGGTTTTGATGAATCATATAGATGAACGCTTTGATGATTTTATGGAATCAAAACGAATAGAAAACTAAAAGAAAATAAGAAGATGAGAGAAATATAAACATGGACACTTTAAAATATAATGAGGTATGGATTGCACAGAGGGCGGACCCCTATGTGTATAAGCATGATAACGAAGTATATTATTTTACCGCAAGTCTGCCTGAATATGATGGAATCGTACTGCGCCAAGCAAAATCTCTGGAGGCACTTGCAAAATCAGAAGAGGTTATGATTTGGAAGAAACATGAAAAGGGCCCCATGAGTGCACATATCTGGGCGCCGGAGCTGCATTATATCAATCATAAATGGTATATCTATTTTGCAGCAGGTGAGGTAGATGATGTATGGAAAATAAGACCTTATGTCCTTGAATGTACGGGACAGGACCCTATGCGTGACCTTTGGATAGAGAGAGGGATATTGCAATGTGCCGATGATGATGAATTTTCCTTCCGGGCATTTTCTCTTGATGTAACTATATTTGAAAATGATGGGAAATATTATTGTGTTTGGGCGGAAAAGGTAAGTGTGGGAAAACAGATCTCCAACTTATACATTGCTCAAATGGAATCGCCTGTGAAACTAAAGACGGTACAGGTTCTCTTAACAACACCGGATTATGATTGGGAAAGAAAAGGTTTTTGGGTGAATGAAGGTCCTGCCGTCATACATAGAAACGGTAAAATATTTCTTACTTATTCAGCCAGTGAAACAGGAATTGATTATTGTATGGGAATGCTTTCAATTGATGAGGATGCTGATATTCTGGATCCTAAGGAATGGGAAAAGAAGCGTTATCCGGTATTGCAATCCGATGAAAGCATTAGAATTTACGGGCCGGGTCATAATTCATTTACGAAGGATGAATACGGAAATGATATTATGGTTTTCCATGCGCGGACAGAACCCGAAATTGTAGGAAATTCTTTATACAATCCCAATCGGCATGCAATGCTCATGAAAATTAGCTGGAATCAGGATGGAGAACCTGTATTCCGGTTTTGATAGCCCTATGTAAGGAGGCTGGATGTGAGAAAGATAAAAGCAGGGAATAAGATAAAGACAAAGGAAAAGATAAAGAAACGAGAAAAAATAAAGGCACATGATGAAGTAAAACCAGATGATAAAACAGACGTAAAAAATATAAAGGATGATAGAAAAATACATAATAAAAATAATAAAAGTATCATCTTCAAATTTTTAAAAGGAATAAATAACAAAGAATTAAAAAAAGAAAGAAAGATATCACATTCTTTAATGGGTTTCTTTGGAGTATCCATTGTCCTCATAGCGGTTTTGGGAACCATATGTTACATCATGGCATCAAGGGCGGTTACCACCAGATATGAAAATGCAGTTAAAAGTGCAAGCTCATCCATGGAGACATCACTGCAGTTGATTTGTGATTCCGTGTCCTCCAGGATGATAGAGCTGTATTTAGGGGATGATTTCAATGCATATTATGATGATAAATTTGAAGCATCAGGCGCTGAGGCGGTTACCTATACAACACCTATTTCAAATGCATTAATAGACCTGAAGGCCAATATGGGTTATATCGGTGACTATTATATTATTCCGCAAAGAGGAAAGATGATAGTATCAAATGTCAAGGGACTTCCGGAAGGTTTTTATGATACTTGTGCGGCAACCGAAACCGGGATGGTATTACAGGCAAAGAGAACTAAAAATACATGGGTGGGTTCTCATGACCTGCTTGACACTCAATTAAATAAAGGAAACGATGATTATGCCTTGTCTTTTGTGATGCATTATGTACTAAAGTATAATAACGGTTTTTTGGTAGCGGATATCAGCAGTAATTATATTGAAGAACTTCTTCGCGTAATGTCATTTGGAAGGGGGAGTATTTCGGGAATCGTTACGGCTGACGGAAGAGAAGTATTGCTGGAAGAGGTAAATAATAAAAACAAAGAGTCTATGATGCAAAGATATTCGGGTGAGTCTCTTATTATAGGAACGGATTTTTATGAAGCCTCCAAAGAGAATAAAGAAGGCGGAAGCGAGTATGTTAGGATAAACGGTAAGTCATATTTATATGTATATCAGCCGGTAGGAAAAACAGGAATCATAATTTGTACATTGGTTCCCAAATCCACAATTGTAAGTGAGATTTCCGTTATTCGTACAGCAACCATATTAATTGTGCTATTGGCATGTGCGGTAGCTTTTATTGCTGGTTTTTCTTTGACCAAGAGTATCAGCCAGGCATTAGTCCAAACATGTAATGCGCTTTCATTTGCAGCGGAAGGAGATTTGACACAGGAGGTTACCACCAAGAGAAAAGATGAGTTCGGTAAGCTGGTAACGGGAATGACAAAAATGTTAGCCGGTATGAGAGGACTTATTGCCGATAACCAGAAGTTCGGACAAAAGGTAGTAACTCTATCCGGTGAGGTAGCTTCTTCCTCCTCCGATATTGAAATATCCATGAAACAAGTAGTGGACTCTATGTATATCGTAGCAAAGGATGTTGGTACACAGGCAGATAAAACGGAAAAGGGTGTTTCTGCAATCAATGATTTTTCAGCTAAAATCAATAATATTTACGAAGAATCAGAGAATATGGTGATTAAAACAGAAGCGGCACTGACTGCAGTTGAGAAGGGGCAAGATATCGTAGGTAATTTATACCGCAAATCTGAGGACACAGCCGCGGTTACGAGTGTACTTATTCAGGATATTAATCAGGTTGACATTCAATCAAAGAATATCGGGGAAATTATAAATACGATTGAGGATATTGCCGGACAGACAAATTTACTTTCATTAAATGCTTCCATCGAAGCGGCAAGAGCAGGTGAAAGCGGCAGAGGTTTTTCAGTAGTAGCTGAAGAAATCAGAAAATTAGCAGATCAGTCTCTGAAAGCCGGTGACAGAGTGAGGAATATTGTTACGGACATTAAAAATATTACGGCTAAAACAGAAGGGTCTGCTAAAAAAACAGAATTATTTTTAAAAGAACAGACCATAGCCTTAACAGAGACGATTACAATGTTTGGTACCATCAGCAGCCAAGTAAATAAATTGGTGGAAGCAATCCGTATCATGCAAAAGGATATGTCAGCCATGGTTATTAAAAAAGAGGATATTGTTGCGGTGATGCAGAGCATTTCCGGCATAGCGGAAGAGATAGTAAGGAGTGTGGATGGTGTCTCTGAAGTTGTAAACGGAAAAATGCAACAAATAGATATGCTTGTCAATAATGCGGAAAGCCTGAATAAGGAAGCGGAAGAATTATCACATTCTATGGAGAGGTTTAAAATCACCTAAAAGAATCCCCGGTTTGTAAGCCGGGGATTTTATGAAACACTATTTAATCATGTGTGATAGGACTGTAATTAATTCGGATATTTATATCCTGATTATAGTTACCAAAGTTTTTACCATAAATAGTGAGTCCTCCTACATAATCGGAATCATCATTTACGGAAAGCTTCAGACGGATGCTGCTTTTGTCCGTAAGGTTCAAATCATTTATGGTAACATTTGAAATTTGCAGTCCATCGATGAAAGTCCCTTTTTTATTAACGACAAGAAGCTTTAATAGTCCGTATTGGTTCCAGTTGGGATACCACCAATCAGGAGTAAAGATACCCTTTACATCACCGAAGTCGCCCGGGCTTGTCCATGAACCGATAAAGGTATCATTAATATAAAAAGAAATATCAGACGGCCATACATCATTTACACCGGGGGCCTCGGAACTTAATTCGGCTGAGATGGTTAACTTATCGATCTTTTGTGAAAAAGGAATAAAGTTTGGAATAATATATTCCACAAAACCCTTCGTAAACCATAAAATATCTGCATTATACCGATCGGGATGAGCAAAGTATCTGTTATCATCAACCTCACCGATGATTGCAGTTGAGGAAGCCAGTCCACAAGTGGGATAAACATTATAATTTGAAAAATGTCCGACTTTTAATTCTGTTTGATAAACATTGGTTTCATCCTCGGTTGAATCAAGCTCAATTAATATTTTATCGAGATGAACGGAACAAATCTTCTGATTGCCGTGTCCGGCAGACTCGGATGTAATGGATATCAAATCACAATCCTCAAGCTTTTTAATATGACTGGTAAGCGCACCGTTTGTAATATTAAGCCTTGCCGCTAAATCGTTCATATTCATTCCGTTGTTATCCCGTAAGATTTTAATAATCTCAACACGGATATTAGAGCCTAAAGCTTTAAAGATTTCAAGTCCCTCTTCTAATGATTTAATATGAAGCATATTATTTTTCTCCCTTAAAAATTTATCTATTATTTTAGATTTTGCTATATTATTATATCATTCAACTGTAGTAAAAGCAATTGTTTCATTATAAATAATAATTATTTTAGTTTTATATAAAAGTGGAGGTAGAATATGATATATTATCCTAAAAAACCTATAGGACAGCCCGAAAAGAAAGTGCTGAATGCCGGGTTGAATAGAACTGACAATAAATTAGGTCTTTGGCTGACTCATGATCCGGCAATTTATCAGGATCCTGATACTCATATTTATTATACTTATAGCACAGGTGCTATTTGTCAAAAATCTTTGGATCTGATTCATTGGGAAATGGTGGGAAAGGTTGTGGAGGAACCGCCACAGGAATCCATAGAATGGGTGGGAGGCAGCGATATTTGGGCGCCTGATATTGTAAAGGTAGGAAAGGAATATCGCTTATATTGTTCAAATTCTACTTGGGGAGTAAGGCAGTCCTGTATTTTTTTGGCAGTATCGGATCATCCCGAAGGACCCTTTACACCCAGAGGCTGTGTCTTAAAAACAACGGATGAAATGCCTGTCAATGCAATAGACGCGAATATTATATCAGATGCTGTAACCGGGAAAATGTATATGGCATACGGATCCTTTTGGGATGGGTGCTATTTATTGGAACTGAACCCGGAGACGGGATTGGCCAAGGAAACAGGATTGGGTAAATGTATAGCCAGAAGACCCTTATGGATGAGTGGAGGTATCGAGGGCCCTTATATCGTGTACAATCAGGAAACCCAATTTTATTATTTATTTGTTTCCTATGGTTCTCTGAAGAGCGATTATAATATACGTGTAGGGAGGAGTAAAAGCATTACAGGACCTTTCGTAGATTATAAAGGCAGGGATCTTTCCGATTTAGATGATTCCGGTAATGAAACAGGACTTCTGGTTTTTGGCGGATATTCATGGAATGAGGGTATCTCCTATATGGCACCCGGTCATAATTCCATCTTACATAGCCGTGACGGTAATTGGTATTTGGTTTGCCATATCAGAGAAAAGAATTTTACCGAGAAACCGGAGCCCTCTACTATGCAGGTCAGAAAAATAGTTTGGACGCCTGATGGATGGCCGCTTTTGAGTCCACAGCCTTATACAGGAGAAATGGAACAGGAAATTTCGGTAGAAGATATTTCCGGTCGATTTGAACGAATCACATTTACTCCATCCCTCCCACAGGGGATTCAAACCGCAGTTCCCATGAAGCTGCGTAAGGATGGTTATTATGAAAATTGCTCCATACAGGGAAAATGGAGTAAAACCGGAAGAAATAAGTTTGAGATTAACTATGGACCGCATAAGGAAATATGTATCGGTATTGCGGTTTGGGACCATGAAAAGAATAAACCGACCCTTGCCTTAACAGGAATCTCGAAAGAAGGAATTTGTTTTTGGGCGAAAAAAGTAGGTGAATTATAAAAAGGTGAATTATAAAAGACTCCGTAAAAGCAGTGAAAGAGTAATAAAGGCTTTTACGGAGTAAATTTTATATTATGCTTTTACTTCCATTTGGATGACGCTGCAAGGAGGAAGGGTCAATGTAATATTGCCGTTTTCACCCACACTATAGTCGGTAAAGGGAAGTTCTTTTAATGATTCAGGTGAATCAAAGGTGTTATAATCAGCCATGTTACCTGTTAATATGCTGGCAGCTATCTCACCTGACTTTTTATCAGCAAACTGCACCTCGATCGTATTAGCAGTATCGGGAGAAAGGTTACCAAGAGTGATATTAATATTTCCGTTTTCGTCCATAGACACGGATTCACTTATATTCGGAACCTGATAGGAATCGTTTCCTATTTGTGTGGTTTCGGCGAAGCTTTCCAAAAGCTGTGCATTCTGATGGTTTTTATACATACGGAACACATGGTATGTAGGTGTCAACAGCATTTTATCCCCTTCTGTTAAGATAACAGACTGTAATACATTGACTAATTGGGCAAGGTTTGCCATTTTAACACGGTCACAATTTTTATTAAAAATATTTAATGATATACAAGCTACCAAAGCGTCCCGCATGGTATTTTGCTGATAGAGGAATCCGGGATTGGTACCGGGTTCTACATCAAACCAACATCCCCATTCATCAATTATCATACCTATTTTCTTCTCGGGATCATATTGATCCATAATATAACAGTGTTTTTTGATTACTTGCTCTATATTATATGCTTTATTTAAAGTACAGAACCAGTCATCTGTATCAAAATCAGTAGCACTGCCTTTATTATCCCAGCCCTCACCGGGAATTGTGTAATAATGAACCGATAAACCATCCATCAATCCATGCATATGTTCAGGGGTATGGTCATAAGTAGTTTGTAATATTTTTTCGGTCCAATTATAATCGTCACCACTGGCACCACAGCAAATTTTTTGAGTATTGTTTTTACCGGAATAATCCCTTACAAAGGTCTGGTATCTGCGATAAAGATTGCCGTAGTATTCTGGAGTCATATTGCCGCCGCAGCCCCAGCTCTCATTGCCCACCCCGAAATAGTCTACCTTCCAAGGCTTTTCACGACCGTTTTTCTTACGAAGGTCCGCCATAGGGGATATCCCGTCAAAGGTCATATACTCAATCCATTCAGACATTTCCTGAACCGTGCCGCTTCCTACATTTCCGTTTACATAGGATTTACACCCCAGTTGTTCGCATAATTCCATGAATTCGTGGGTACCAAAGCTGTTATCCTCAAGTACGCCGCCCCAATGGGTGTTAATCATTCTTTTCCTGTTCTCTTTGGGACCGATACCGTCTTTCCAATGATATTCATCCGCAAAGCAGCCACCCGGCCAGCGAAGAACCGGTATTTTCATTTCTTTTAATGCTTCCACAACATCCGTACGCATACCGTTTACATTGGGAATATCAGAGTCTTCGCCAACATAAAGCCCTTCATAAATACATCTTCCCAGATGCTCCGAAAAATGTCCGTAAATATCGTCGTTGATTTTACCCAGCTTTTTGTTTTCATTAATAAATAGTTTTGCCATATAATAACCCTCCATTATTTAGAAAATACTAAATTAATATATTATTGATTATAACAAGCATGTTAATGATAGTCAATTGATAAGTTTATTTTAGATAATTATTTTATTCATGGATTGACCAAAGGTAGTGTTTATGTAAAAATATAAAAATGGAGGATTACATAGTGGATACTAATAAGCATAAAGAACTAAAGTATTTTCAAATAATGGAAACATTGAAGGAAAAATTCTTGTCGGGAGAACTAAAGGCGGGAGATAAGCTGCCTTCTGAAAATGAATTGTCCTCTCATTATCAAGTAAGCCGTCATACTGTTAGGAAAGCTTTGTCCATCTTAGAGAATGCAGGCTATATTTATGCAGTACATGGAAGGGGGACTTTTTGCTCGGATCATGTGCGCCATAGAAGAAATTCTAAAAATATCGCTGTTATTACAACCTATCTTTCTGATTATATCTTTCCGAGAGTGATTCAGGGGATTGATACTGTATTAAGCAGGGAGGGTTATAGTATTATTATAAAAAACACCAGAAATTCCAGAAGTCAGGAAGCTAAGTGTTTGGAAGAACTCCTTCAAAAGGACATTGACGGAATCATAATAGAACCCAGTAAAAGCCAGATTTATTGTAAGCATTTGCATTTATATCAAAAGCTGGATGAATATGAGATACCTTATGTATTCATACAGGGGTGTTTTGCAAAAATGAAAGAGAAGCCGCATGTTTTGATGGATGATTTTGGCGGGGGATATCTGATTACCAAGCATTTGCTTGAAACAGGACATACTAATATTGTAGGTGTTTTTAAATCAGATGATATACAGGGACAAAATAGACATAAGGGATATGTTAAGGCAATTCAAGAAGCAGGACTTTCCTATGACCCTGAAAAAATCATATGGTTTTATACAGAAGACAGGGTGATCCATCCTTACGAAAGCATTAAAAGAATGGCATTGGAAGAATATCCGATGGATAGTGTAGTCTGCTACAATGATCAGATTGCCATGAAGGTCATACAGGCTCTGAATGATGCAGGATTGAAGGTACCTGAGGATGTGTCGGTGACGGGATATGATAATTCTTATATGGCAGCAAGTGGCGGGCTTAAGCTAACAACCATAGTACATCCACAGGAAAGACTGGGTGAGATGGCGGCAGAGCTAATGCTAAAGCTGCTACAAAATAAAGAGAATATAAAAGAGAATCACAATATCTTAATAGAACCTGAAATCGTGATCGGAAATTCCTGCCGTAATATTCCGGTATCAGAAAAAACAACTTGTAAGGATGAGCATACAAGTTGTACTCTTTAATTATAATAAGAACATTTCATAAAACAGGAGGTATTGATAATGCTGGTTAAAAAAGAATATAAGTTTTGGTTTTGTACAGGGTCACAGGATTTATATGGAGAAGAATGTTTAAATAAGGTTGCTGAACATTCACAAAAAATGGTGGAAGGTTTAAATGCGATGGGGATTCTGCCTTATGAAGTGGTCTGGAAACCTACTATGATCACCAATGAAGTGATCAGAAGAACCTTGAATGAAGCTAATTTGGATGAGGATTGTGCGGGAGTGATTACATGGATGCATACTTTTTCGCCTGCTAAGTCATGGATACTTGGATTGCAGGAGTTTAGAAAACCTCTTCTTCATCTGCATACGCAATATAATGAAGAGCTGCCATATGACAGTATTGATATGGATTTTATGAATGAAAATCAGTCTGCACATGGCGATAGGGAATACGGCCATATTGTAAGCAGAATGCGTATGGAAAGAAAAGTAGTAGTGGGGCATTGGAGTGATATTGTTGTAATCGGAAAAGTTGCCATGTGGATGAGAACTGCGGTCGGCATTGTAGAGAGCAGCCATATTCGGGTAATGAGAGTGGCAGACAATATGCGTAATGTAGCTGTGACGGAAGGTGATAAGGTAGAGGCGCAGATTAAATTCGGTTGGGAAATCGATGCTTATCCCGTTAATGAGATTGTACAAAGTGTTGATGCGGTTTTAGTATCTGATGTAAATGCACTTGTTGATGAATATTATGAAAAATATGATATAATTTTGGAAGGAAGAGACGAGAAGGAATTTAGAAAGCATGTAGCGGTACAGGCAAAAATAGAGCTGGGCTTTGAAAGATTCTTAGAAGAAAAAAATTACCAAGCGATTGTGACTCATTTTGGTGATTTAGGTGCTTTACAGCAGCTTCCCGGACTGGCAATTCAAAGGCTCATGGAAAAGGGCTATGGTTTCGGTGCAGAGGGTGATTGGAAGGTTGCTGCCATGGTACGCCTTATGAAAATTATGACTGCTGATATTAAGAAGCCTAAGGGAACTTCTATGTTGGAAGATTATACCTATAATCTGGTAAAGGGAAAAGAAGGCATTCTGCAGGCTCATATGCTGGAGATTTGCCCCAGTATTGCAGAAGGACCCATCGGTATAAAATGTCAGCCTCTGAGCATGGGCGGTAAAGAAGATCCCGCAAGGCTGGTATTTGCATCAAAAGAAGGACAAGGTGTAGCGGCCTCTTTAATTGACCTGGGCAATAGATTCCGTCTGATTTTAAATAATGTTCATTGTAAGAAGATAGAAAAGCCCATGCCCCATCTTCCGGTTGCAAGTAATTTCTGGACACCGGAGCCTGATTTGTATACCGGAGCTGAAGCTTGGATATTAGCGGGAGGTGCGCATCATACAGCATTTTCCTATGATTTATCAGCCGATCAAATGGGGGATTGGGCAAATGCAATGGGGATTGAAGCCGTTTATATTGATAAGGACACTAAGATAAGAGATTTTAAGAGGGACTTAATGCTTGGGGAAGTATTTTATAGATAAGAGAAACAAAAGAGATGTGCATACAAAAAGTATGCGGAAACAGGAATAAAGATAAAAAGGAGGTATGGTATGGAAGCAAAACAGTTAATATTGGAGGGGAAAACAGTACTTGGAATCGAGCTGGGCTCTACCAGAATCAAAGGGGTCTTGATAGATGAAAAAGGAAATCCCTTGGCTTCGGGAAGCTATGAATGGGAAAATAATTATATTGATGGCATCTGGACCTATGATTTAGAGGATGTATGGAAGGGTATACAAAGCTGTTATATGGATTTACAGGTAGATGTTAGAAAGCAGTATGATACAGAAATTACAAAGATTGGCTCAATCGGCTTTTCTGCCATGATGCATGGTTATCTTGCTTTTGATAAAGAGAATCAGCTTTTGGTTCCTTTCAGAACATGGAGAAACACCATCACAGAGGAAGCAGCGGCTATTTTGACAGAGGAATTTCAATACAATATTCCCCAGAGATGGAGTATTGCCCATTTATATCAGGCAATTCTAAATAAAGAAGAGCATGTAAAAGATATTACTTTTATGACTACCCTGGCAGGGTATGTTCACTGGAAACTGACAGGAAAGAAGTTACTTGGCGTGGGAGATGCATCCGGTATGTTCCCCATTGATATTGAAACCGGTAATTTTTATAAAACCATGATTACTAAGTTTAATGAGCTTGTAAGCGGAGAGGGTTATGGATGGAAGCTGGAAGATATTTTGCCAAAAGTGTTACCTGCAGGCGTGGAAGCCGGTGTATTGACAAAAGAGGGAGCTGCTTTATTGGATACAAGCGGTAAGCTGGAAGCAGGAATTACACTTTGCCCTCCCGAAGGAGATGCGGGAACGGGCATGGCTGCCACCAATTCCGTAGGTGTAAGAACCGGTAACTTATCTGCCGGAACCTCTGTATTTGCTATGATCGTATTGGAAAAAGAGCTATCCAAGGTCTATCCGGAAATCGATCTGGTAACCACACCGGATGGTGCATTGGTAGGAATGGTGCATTGTAATAATTGTACTTCCGATTTAAATGCATGGGTGAATATTTTTGACGAGTTTGCAGAAAGCATCGGCACAAAATTAGATAAAAACAAATTATTCTCGATTCTTTATCATAAGGCATTAGAAGGGGATGCGGACTGCGGCGGATTATTATCCTATAACTATTTTTCTGGTGAGCCAGTTACAGGCTTTGACGAAGGCGCCCCCCTGTTTGTCCGCAAGGCAGAGGATACCTTTAATCTTGCGAACTTTATGAGAACCCATCTTTATTCTTCTCTTGCAACACTAAAGGCAGGACTGGATCTTCTTTTTAAAGAAGAGGATGTGAAGGTGGACCGTATGTTTGGCCATGGCGGGCTGTTTAAAACAAAGGGAGTAGGACAAAGAATTGCAGCGGCAGCTATGAATACTCCTGTTTCTGTTATGGACACAGCGGGAGAAGGCGGCGCCTGGGGGATTGCGCTTCTTGCAGCCTTCATGAAAGATAAAGAAAAAGAAGAAACCCTGCAGGATTATTTAAATAAAAAAATTTTTGCCGGACAGACAGGCAGCAGCATGGAACCTGATCGTAAAGATGTAGAGGGCTTTGAACAGTTTATGAAGCGTTATATGGCAGGACTGGTGATTGAGCAAGCAGCAGTAGATGTATTGAAGTGACTATTTGTTTTTATCCGAGAACGGATATATTTAAGATGATCAATTAGGGGAAAGGCAGGTTTAATATGTTAGAAGATTTAAAAAGAATAGTATATGATGCCAATATGATGCTTCCTAAGTATGGACTTGTTACCTTTACTTGGGGAAATGTAAGCGGATTGGATAGAGAGAGCGGACTGTTTGTAATCAAACCAAGCGGTGTGGAATATGATAGGTTGACCCCGGAGGATATGGTGGTTGTGGATCTTGACGGTAACAGGGTAGAAGGAAATTATAAACCTTCTTCTGATACAGCCACCCATTTGGAGCTTTATAAGGCTTTCCCTCAAATCGGCGGTATTGTGCATACCCATTCTTCCTATGCCACAAGTTGGGCGCAGGCAGGAAGATGCATTCCCTGTTACGGAACCACTCATGCGGATTATATTTATGGAGAGGTTCCCTGTGTTCGTTGTCTTACAAAAGAAGAAATAGCAGACAAGTATGAAGAAAATACAGGACTTCTCATAGTGAATGAGTTCAAGCGTTTAAAGAAAGACCCCATGGCTGTTCCCGCCGTTCTATGTAAGAACCATGGTCCTTTTTCTTGGGGAAAGGATGCGATGGATGCGGTACATAATGCAGTGGTTTTGGAAGAGGTGGCAAAGATGGCTTACCGGACTGAAATCATACAGCCCAATGCGGAGCCTGCGCCGCAAGAATTGCGGGATAAGCATTATTTTAGAAAACACGGTGCAAATGCTTATTACGGACAGGAATAGTAAACTGTTATAAGAAGCTATTGTGCAATATAAAATCATTATAAGCTACTGCCTAAAAAAGAGAGGGGGAATTATTCCCCACTCTCCCCACCCGGACCATCCTTTCGAGGACGGAATGATTCAGGTAATGGCTCTGCTATTTCATCATTTTTATTGCTTGGCAGATCCACCTTGGGAATATTCCCATCGTCATAGATATTACTGGGTTTATTATTTGATTTGTCCATATGATGCACCATCCTTTCCAAGATAGGGTGCACGAAAAAAGGGAATTTTATACAATATTATGTTTCTTTAGTCGGATAAGTATAGATACTTGGTTAGGTGGAGGAAACTCAAGGGAAGTAATGCAGGGATAGTCCTCTTTCAATTTATATTTCATGAAAAAAGAATAGAGCAGCATGGGGAAAAAGAGTAAATAGTTCCTGCTATTAAGACAAAAATAATTCCTATAATAGTGTAAAGTTTTAATTGTTTTATGATAATCACCTCAGAAATTATTATATGTTATACGAAACCAATATATACTGATGGAATATGAGTTTATCGAGATAAATCCATAAAATGATAGGTTGAGATATCAACCTTTTTATGATATTCTAGTACAAGGACTTGATTCTTAATGATAGTAAAAAGATAATTATAAAATAACCGATAGGAATTAAAAGGAGGCTGATTTGAAAACAGATAATAGCAGAAAGAGTAAGTTTCAAAAGAAATTAATACTGGGCGCAGCAGGATTACTCAGTATTTTTTTGCTTTCAGGATGCGGTAATGAGAAGAAGGAAGAAAACAAAGAAAGTACAACAACTCAGGAAACCGAGAGCGGAGATGAGCTTCTTAGCGGTATGCATCATGTCAATATTAATATAAAGGATATGGGGACTATTTCCGTGGAATTGGATGCTGACAGTGCACCGATTACGGTAACTAATTTCATCAATCTGGCAGAATCGGGTTTTTATGACGGATTGACTTTTCACCGAATTATTAACGGATTTATGATGCAGGGAGGCGCTTCTTTAGGAGATGACGGAGTCTTAGTGTATACGATTAAGGGTGAATTCTCAAGTAATAGAGTGGAAAATCCCCTGACACATACAAGAGGTGCTATATCTATGGCTCGTGCCAAGCATTATGACAGCGCCAGTTCACAGTTTTTTATTATGCATCAGGATGATTTTGGTTTGGACGGTGATTATGCTGTTTTTGGATATGTGACGGATGGTATGGATATTGTAGATTATATCTGTGAAAATACTACAGGACAGGATATAAATGGTGTTGTTGCGGCAGAGAACAGGCCGATAATTGAAAGTATTGAAGTAATTGACTAAATGATGAAACAATGGGGAGAGGCCAATGCAGCAAATTAAGGATATATTACATTTTGACGGACAATGGAGAAGCTATCAGAAACGGGTATTAGATAAATCCACACAATATTTGCAGGATAAAAGAATACATATTGTGGCAGCACCCGGTTCTGGTAAAACAACCTTGGGTATAGAACTCATAAGAAGGCTGAATGCCCCTGCTTTAATTTTGTCACCCAGTATTAATATAAGAAATCAGTGGATTTCTCGTATCAGAGAGGCCTATATCCCGGAAGGAAGAGAAACGGACGGGCTTTTGTCCTGCAGTATGAAGGAGCCGGGAGTTATTACCGCTATCACATATCAGGCACTCCATAGCGGTATGACCAAGAAGAAGAAAAAGGGGAGCAGCCAAGAGCAAAATGTCAATATAGCAGACGGATGGGAAGACATTCAAACAGACATCACAGAGGAGCTGATTGCCCAAGAAGAAATAACAACGGTGGAAGAGGAAGAAGACTATTCGGATTTTGACTTTTTTAATATGGTAGAGAAAAACAATATTAAAACCATTTGTCTTGACGAAGCCCATCATTTAAGAAGTGAATGGTGGAAGGCATTGGAGGAAATGGTAGGAAAAATGACGGATTGCACCATTATTTCCTTGACTGCCACACCTCCCTATGATTCCTCACCCGCCCTATGGGAACGCTATATCGGTTTATGCGGGCCTATTGATGAAGAGATTATTGTACCGGAGTTGGTTAAGGAAGGCAGCCTATGTCCTCATCAGGATTATGTGTATTTTAATATGCCGACTCAGGAGGAAGAGGAAGCGGTTAAAAAATTTGCCATGGAGGCATTTGAAATGGCCGATTCCTTGTTTCGAGATGAGGAATTTACAAGCGTAATCAGTACCCATAAGGGACTTAAGGCACCTATGGAAAGTGCCGATTTTTTTTTACAAAACCCGGAATATCTTTCCTCGTTGCTTATATTTTTACGTGCAAAGAATATTTCATTCTCAAAACAGCTTTTACAGATGCTGGGTAACGGAAGCCGACTGCCGGCTATGTCCATAAAATGGATGGAGGTATTATTGCAGGGTTTTTTGTATGTAGATACGGAAAGCTACAGATGTACAAAGGATTATAGGGAAAATCTAATCGGCAGCTTAAAGGCAAAAGGATTGATTCAAAAAAATACGATTTGCCTAACCGCAAATGATAAAATCAATAAATTGCTGATGACTTCAAAGGGAAAGCTCAACAGTATTATAGAAGTAACGAGAAACGAATATGAAACATTAAGAAGCGATTTACGATTATTGATTTTAACTGATTTTATAAAAAAAGATTATATCCAGACAGTGGGCAATGAGGAAAAAAGCGTAAATGAGCTCGGTGTTGTTCCTATTTTTGAAACAATCAGAAGAACCTTTTCCGGCATTAAAACCGATAAAAACACAACGGCTTTGGGAGAACGTATTACAGCAGGAGATTTACGGATGGGTGTGCTTTCGGGTAGTGTGGTAATTATTCCGGTACAGGCTCAGGCGTCATTGCAGGAGCTTATGGACGAACGACTTGTAAGGGGAAGTATGAAGGAATTGGCAGATACCGGTTACTTTCAGGTTAATATCCGTGGCTCCGAGCATACGGCTTCCAGCTTAGTGACAGAGCTGTTTAATAGAGGGAAAGTACGGGTTTTGATCGGTACCAAATCCCTGTTAGGCGAGGGCTGGGATTCACCCTGCATCAACAGTTTGATTCTGGCTTCTTTTGTGGGCTCTTTTATGCTAAGCAACCAGATGAGGGGAAGGGCAATCCGCGTCATGCGAGGCAACCCCAATAAGGTAAGCAATATATGGCATTTAATCTGTATGCAGCCCGAAAGTGTAAGGTCGATAATCATGGGTATAGACGAAGAAGGCAATCAATCCATTAAAGGCGGACAGATGCAGAAGATAGGTGGAGCAATCCGGCTAAAAGGAGAAGAGGAAACAAAAGATTTTACTACCTTAAAAAGACGATTTGAGGGTTTCTTGGGGGTACATTACGAAAAAAACAGTATTGAGAGTGGCTTACAGAGATTGAGCTATATAAAGGGCCCTTATACAGCGTCATTACTTGAGAAAATAAACGGACAGATGCTTGCCATGGCGGCTAACAGGTCCGCACTGAAAAAGAAGTGGGAAAACTGTTTAGTTTCTCTTAAAAAGATGGAGGTAGCAATAGAGGTAGGAGCTTCCAAAGATTTCTTTAAGACAGATTTTCGATTTTTTATTAACCTTGGAGGTGCAATTTTATTCATTATCCTATTTATAATAAGCCTAATATATTTATTACCTGCACTTGAGTTATTGTTTTCAGGACAGGCAAAGTTTTCTATTATTTTAATTTCTCTATTTTGGGGATTATGTGCCGGATCTTCCGGTGCTTGGGCGAGGAGCAAGATTTCTTATTTGTTTAAAACGATTATACCCAAAAGGTATATGAAGGCGATTGGAAACTGTATGCTGAAGGCACTAAAAAAGATTGGTGTCATTACCTCAAGCAATGCAGTTGTGTCAGTTGATGAGGCCGGCAAGGACGGCATGAGTTTTATTTATTTAAAGAACGGTAGTGAACGTGAAAAGGATGTGTTTGCAAAATGCATCCATGAATTTTTCGGGACTATTGATAATCAGCGGTACTTGCTAGAAGCAAGGTATTTTGTGCCTAAGCTATGTAAGTATTACAACGTGCCGGAGCTTTTTGGAAAAAGAAAAGAGGATGCAAAGCTGTTTCATAATAAGGTAAAGCGATATATCGGGAAGTATGACTTGTACTATACAAAGAGCAGGGAAGGAAAGCAATTAATGCTTGCGGCTAAGGTACATTCCCTAGCAAATAAAAATACTGATTGTATCAGTAAAAAGAAAGTAGTAAAGAATGTATAAAACTTTTAAATGGCAGTAAAATTATATTTGCTCAAAGGGAAAGGGAACGGTAATAATATGGAAAATGATAGAAAATTTGCATTACTGATTGATGCGGACAATATCTCACCTAAATATATTGATATTATATTGTCGGAAACATTGAATTACGGTCTTGCAAGTGTAAGAAGAATCTACGGCGATTGGACTGATAATGCAAAGCATTCCTGGAAGGATTGCTTGCTTCGCAATTCACTGACACCGATACAGCAGTACAGCTACACTACCGGAAAAAATGCTTCGGATTCTGCTATGATTATTGATGCCATGGATATTTTATACGGCAACCATGTGGACGGATTTATTATAGCTACCTCTGACAGCGATTTTACTACCTTGGCAAGAAGGCTAAGAGAAGACGGTAAAATAGTAATAGGCATGGGAGAAAGTAAGACGCCCATGGCATTTGTTAAGGCATGTGAGCAATTTAAGACATTGGATGTGTTGTATGAAAGCGAAAAGGCAGAGCAGGCTAAGGCAGCGGCTGAGGATACGGCAGAAGCGGAGAAAGATGTAGGAACTGCAAATAAAAAGAAGGCAAACGGCGGTGAGCAGGAGGCTGAACCCATTACCAGCTTAAAAACCATACGCCGGACGGTTATGAATATTATCGATGAGCAGACCGAAGACGGTGAATGGATGAATCTGGGGGAATTGGGAAATATCCTGCAAAAATGGTATCCTGATTTTGACTGCAGGGTTTATAAATTTTCCAAATTCAGTAAGATGGTGGAGTCCTTTCAGGGATTAGAGCTATTAAGAAAGGATGATAGCCGTGTCATGGTAAGAAAAGCGATGATAAAGCAAAAGGTCCAGACAACACAGAAAAAGCAAACAACACAGAAGAAAAGTACTGTAGGAAGTTCTGTAAAAGCATAGGATGGATCAGTAAAGTCTAATTTAATCAAGGTAAATATTTTAAGCGCAATGTTACGATAAGATTCCTCCCTTGCCGAGTATGCATGGGATGAACTATTATAACGATGCGCTTTTAGTTATTTCATATTGGAAGTTGCAGTTGAAAGCATCAGCTTGATACGGTTAAGCTGGTTAACCTCACTTGCACCCGGATCATAGTCGATTGCTACAATATTGGAAGAAGGGTGCTGCTTTCTAAGCTCCTTGATAACACCTTTTCCCACTACATGATTGGGCAGGCAGCCAAAAGGCTGACAGCAGACGATATTGGGCACGCCGGTGTGAATCAACTCTACCATTTCACCCGTTAAGAACCATCCCTCACCGGTCTGATTTCCGATGGATACAATGGGTTTTGCATATTCTACCAAATCACGGATATGAGCAGGCGGTGTAAAATGTTTGCTCTTTTTTAATTCTTTTCTGGCGGCACCACGAAGTCTCTCAATCGCCCAAATGCCCAGAGATGAAATTCTTGCTGTTTTTTTACTCATACCAAGCTCTTCGGCTTTATAAATTTGGTTGTAGAAGCAATAAAGCATGAAATCAATCAAATCAGGCATAACGGCTTCAGCACCTTCTGATTCTAAGAGCTCAACCAAATTATTATTGCCGGCAGGAGAAAATTTAACTAAAATCTCACCCACAATACCCACTCTTGGTTTCTTTAAATCTTCCTTGATGGGAACGGCATCAAAATCTCGTATAATAGCGCGGCAGAGACGGTTAAACTTAAAGAAGTTTAAATGCTTGCCGGAAACAAATTCCTGTACAATTTTAAGCCATTTTTGATGAATCTCATTTACGCTGCCTTCCGTTACTTCATAAGGACGCATACGGTAGACGCAGCGCATAAAAATATCGCCGAAAGCAGCACCATAGGCAGCCCGTATCAGCATATTTACATTAATTTTAAAACCGGGGTTGCTTTCTATTCCACCAAGATTTAAGGAAATAACGGGAATCTGTTCCATCCCCGCTTTTTCTAAGGCACGGCGGATAAAACCGATATAATTGGTTGCACGGCAGCCACCCCCCGTCTGTGACATAATGATGGCGGTTTTATTTAAATCATATTTACCGGAAAGCAATGCTTCCATAATTTGTCCTACCACCAGTAAGGAAGGATAGCAGGCATCATTGTTTACATATTTTAAACCAACATCCACTGAATGTTTATTATCATTTTGCAGTACCTCGAAATTGTAACCGCATGCATTAAAAGCCGGCTCTAATATCTCAAAATGGATAGGAGACATCTGTGGACAGAGGATGGTGTATTCAGGGCGCATTTCCTCGGTAAAGGATACTTTATTAATTGCGGAAGAACGCAGTGTCCTCTTCTTTTTTTGCTTTTCTCTTACCTGAAGGGCAGAAAGAAGAGAACGGATACGGATACGTGCCGCACCTAAATTATTTACCTCATCAATTTTTAAACAAGTATATATCTTGCCGGAACCTGAGAGGATATCACTTACCTGATCGGTGGTAACCGCATCCAGACCGCATCCAAAGGAATTTAATTGGATTAAATCCAGATTTTCCACTGTTCTGACATAGCTTGCTGCCGCATACAGTCTGGAGTGATACATCCACTGATCGGAAACAATCAGAGGTCTTTCGGGTCTTCCAAGGTGGGAAACGGCATCCTCCGTTAAAACAGCAATATCATAGGAGGTAATCAGTTCCGGTATGCCATGGTTAATCTCAGGATCAATGTGATAGGGGCGACCGGCTAATACGATACCTCTCTTGTTATTTTCTCTCATCCAGGAAAGTGTTTCTTCGCCCTTATCCTGCATATCTTTACGTGCAGCGGTTTGCTCATCCCATGCGGCAATAACGGCAGCCCTGACTTCTTTAGCAGGAATTTCGGGGAATGCCTTAATAAGCGCTGAGGAAATTGTTTCCGTATCCCTAAAAGACATAAAGGGGTTACGAAAATCCACTTCACCATGCTCCACTTCTTCTACATTATTTTTAATATTTTCGGAGTATGATGTAACAATGGGGCAGTTGTAATGGTTATTGGCACCTTCTACCTCATCGCGCTCGTAAAAGAGAGAGGGATAGAATATAAAGGGCACTTTCTGCTTAATCAGCCAGGTAATATGGCCATGAGCCAGCTTGGCAGGATAGCATTCCGATTCACTGGGAATGGATTCAATACCCAGCTCATAAATCTTCTTGTTAGAAGAGGGCGAAAGCACTACCTGATAGCCTAATTTGGTAAAAAAGGTAAACCAGAAGGAATAGTTTTCATACATATTAAGGACTCTGGGGATACCAACCTGACCCCGAGGTGCTTTATTAGGCGCAAGGGGTTCGTATGAAAAGAGCCTTTTTAGTTTATACTCGTATAGATTGGGAACATTACTTTCGTTTTTAGCCTTGCCCACTCCTCTTTCACAGCGGTTACCGGATATAAACTGACGGCCCCCTGTAAATTTATTAATGGTAAGACGACAGTTATTGGTACAGCCTTTACATTTTGCCATGCTGGTTTCAAACTGTAATTCGGATATTTTCTTAAATGAAAGCATGGAAGATTCATAGCCTTCTTCATAACGCTCTCTGGCAATAAGGGCGGCACCGAAAGCACCCATAATACCTGCTATATCAGGACGGATCACTTCACAATCCGCAATTTTCTCAAAGCCTCTTAAAACAGCATCGTTATAGAAGGTACCACCCTGAACTACGATGTTTTTACCCAGCTCAGAGGCATCGGATACCTTGATTACTTTAAACAGAGCATTCTTTATAACAGAATAAGCAAGCCCTGCCGAGATATCGGCAACGGAAGCCCCTTCCTTTTGTGCCTGCTTTACCTTGGAGTTCATAAACACGGTACAACGGGTACCAAGGTCAATGGGATGCTTTGCAAATAATGCGGCACCGGCAAAATCCTGCACGGAGTAGTTTAAGGATTTAGCAAAGGTTTCTATAAAAGATCCGCAACCGGAGGAGCAGGCTTCATTGAGCTGCACACTGTCTACGGTATTGTTCTTGATTTTAATACATTTCATATCCTGTCCGCCGATATCTAAGATACAATCCACTTCGGGATTAAAAAAAGCAGCGGCATAGTAATGGGCAACGGTTTCCACTTCACCGTCGTCAAGAAGAAAAGCGGCCTTCATTAAAGCTTCACCGTAACCGGTGGAACAAGAACGGACAATATTAACTCCTTCGGGAAGAAGGGCATAAATTTCGTTAAGGGAGCGAATGGCGGTTTTTAATGGACTGCCGTCATTACTGCTGTAAAATGAGTACAATAAAGAACCGTCCTCGGAAACAAGGGCGATTTTAGTGGTGGTTGACCCAGCATCGATACCAAGATATGCATTTCCCTGATAAGAGGCTAAGTCAGCGGTATTTACATGATGTCTGCTGTGGCGCTCCTTAAATGTCTCATATGCCGCGTCATTTTCAAACAGGGGTTCCATTCGTTCTACTTCAAAAGCCATCTTGATTTCGGAAGAAAGTTTGTCTACCATTTGAGCCATAGTAAAGGAAATTTCTTCTTTTGCATTTAATGCCGAGCCGATAGCCGCAAAAAGATGGGAGTTATCCGTATCTATTATATGCTCCTCATCCAGCTTTAAAGTGCGGATAAAAGATTTCTTCAGCTCGGAAAGGAAGTGCAGGGGGCCGCCCAGAAAGGCTACATGTCCCCGAATTGGCTTTCCGCAGGCCAAACCGCTGATTGTCTGATTTACAACAGCCTGAAAGATGGAAGCGGATAAATCTTCCTTGGTAGCGCCTTCATTAATTAAAGGCTGAATATCGGATTTAGCGAAAACACCGCAACGAGCGGCGATTGTGTATAAAGAGTTGTATTCTTTTGCATACTCATTAAGACCGGCGGCATCTGTCTGAATGAGAGAAGCCATCTGGTCGATAAAGGAACCTGTACCGCCGGCACAGATGCCGTTCATACGTTGTTCCACATTTCCGCCTTCAAAATAAATAATTTTCGCATCTTCGCCGCCAAGCTCTATGGCAACATCCGTTTGGGGCGCCAGCTCCTTTAGGGAAGTAGCAACTGCGATAACCTCCTGGGTAAAGGGAACCTGTAAATGATTAGAAAGCGTAAGACCGCCTGAACCGGTGATCATAGGATGAACGGTAATATTACCAAGCTTATCATAAGCTTTTTGTAAAAGGGTGGAGAGTGTTTCCCTGATATTTGCAAAATGCCTTTCATATTGGGAAAATAAAATATTATGTTTTTCATCAAGGATTGCAATTTTGACTGTTGTTGAGCCAATATCAATACCAAGAGTATATGTCATGCTTATCATTCCTTTTTCTTTCTTTTATCAGCCGGGGCATATACCTCCTATAGCCGATAATGTTTGTGGTACATGAATTGTATAAAGCAGCTTTAGAGTTCAAAACTAAAGTGAATACAAAAATTATTATACGACAGGATATGACAAAAAGCAACGAAGAAACCTACTTGAGTTTCCGTACTTTTATCCACAGACCCCTTGTTTCACTGGTAATGTAAT
>CAZJAS010000017.1:0-1312 GCA_964544135.1 uncultured Clostridium sp.
ATAGCTTATTAGATATTTTATTTGTAAATGATAAAATATCACGTTTCAAAGTGTAGGTTTTTGTAGTAGAATAAGTCATAGGGATCCTCCTCTTTTTTGTTTAGTGAGTTTTTGTGTGATGACTTAATTTTACTACAAGACAGGGAGGATTTCCTTATGTTTTAGGCACTTTCTAAAAGTTGTTTATAACAATTCCCGTAAAAAGAGGGATTGTGGATAAAATTACGGAAACTCAAGCAATATTGTAATTGACGATTTCATATAGAAGACTTATAATGGAGAAGCGTGTATATACATAATATATTTGACCTATAGGGAGGAAAGAATGAAAAAGATTAGTAAGTTAATGTCAATGTTGTTGGTACTGGTACTATCACTATCCCTTTGCGGATGCGGTGATAAATCAAAAGAGGTGCAAGGCACATGGGGTTACAATTTTGATATGGGTGACACTATAGCCAGTGATATGGGAAGTGATTATGATGATTTTGAAAGTGTTCTTGAGATTAGATTGATGTTTGACTTCAATGAAGACGGAACCTTTAAAATGTACGTACATGAAGATTCTTTTATAGAAAATTTCAATAATTGGGTAGCAGACTTTGCCGATTTCAATGTTGAGGCAACCTATGCAACCTTTACTGAAATGGGAATAGAAAAGGAAGATGCGGATGCTATCATGGAAGAGCAATTTGGCGGTCCCATGAAAGATTATTTAATTGCTACTGTTTCAGAGCAGATAGATCCTTATGATTTGATATCCGATATGGAATTACATGGTGTTTATGAAGTAAAAGGCAACAAGTTTTATATGAATGAGGGTTCTGAAATTGATAAGAATCAGTATGATCTTTATGAAATTTCCGGTAATACATTAACATTCAACCTTCCTGAAGGTGCTGTGGCTGAGGGCCTTGTCCCGGGAATGGAATATCCGATGGTATTAACAAAAGAGAAATAAATGAGCGAAACAGTAAACAAACAAATATTGTGAGAAGGGTTATTTTATGTTTTGTATGAATTGCGGTAAAGAAATCAGTGATAATTCTAAATTTTGTGGATTCTGCGGCTCGGTTGTTGCAGCGTCGCAACCGGTGGCGGAACCCGTAGCGGTAGAGCAACCTGCTTCCGTAGTACCGGAGCCTGCAGCGGAACCGATAGCGGATACCGTAGTAACTGAGCAATCCGCTCCCGAGCCCGTGGTAGAAACCATATCTGCTCCCGTAGTACCGGAGCAACCGGTGGTGCAGGAACAGCCCGTAGTACCGGAGCCTGTAGCGGAGCCAGTGCCCGGCCCCGTAGTGAATCCGGA
>CAZJAS010000017.1:1412-29211 GCA_964544135.1 uncultured Clostridium sp.
TGCCCGGCCCCGTAGTGAATCCGGAACCTGTAGCGGAACCGATGCCCGGTCCCGTAGTGAATCCGGAGCCCGTAGCGGAACCCATACCGGCTCCCGTGTCACCCGAACAACCGATGTTTACACCCGTACAAGAGATACCGGGTGCGGGACAGCCTCAGGCAACTCAGCAATTCCAAGGTGCGGGACAGCCTCAGGCAGCTCAGCAATATCAGGCAGCTCCGCAGCCCATGGCTCCCGGATCCATTCCCGCTATGGCACCCGTATATGGGTCTATGCAGGGATCCCCGCAACCCGTACCCCCGACTATGCCGGATGCGGGTAAAAAGAAAAAAGGAAAAGCGGGCATTATTATCTTCTTTGTTATTTTCTTAGTACTGGTTCTTGCCGGTGGTGTTGTATTCTTCCTTTGGATGAACCGTCCGGCTAAAAAGATTGCCAGTGCCTTCGCTGCGGGAGATGTGAATACCGCAATTGAGCTATATGAAAAAGTTGGGAATAAAAATGATTTAGAAGATATAATGGAGCAGGCAGAAAGTTATGCAAGGAGTCTTGTAATTGACTATGTAAAGGAAAGCAAGGGAGCGGATTACCGGACGGTAAATGACGCACTTTTAAAACTTGCTGATAGTATTCTTTACGGTAATGAAGAAATAGAAAATATGATATATGAAGTAAATTTTTATGAAGATTCCCGTGAATCTTTCAGAACGGCGGAACAATATAAACAGGATGGGAATTATGCGGATGCTATTAAGCATTATTCGTGGGTGACTGAAGATGATTCTGCTTACTACGCATTGGCAGAGGCTGCAATTGAAGAATCCTCGGATTTATTACGCGAAGATGCAATTATAAAAGCTAATAATTATGCAGCTGAAGGAAATTATGAGGAAGCATTGAATATACTTGATGAGGCAATGTCGGTTCTTTATGAGTATGATGGTGAACTGTATGACACGGCTGTTCAAATCACTAATGATCATGAAGAATTTATAGTAGAAGATGCCCTGCTTTCGGCAAATGAAGCGATAGCGCAAGAAAGACATGCGGATGCATTAAAAATTCTAAATGAAGCTTTAGAATCTTATCCTGATAATACAGATTTAATTGCGGCAAAGAACTCTCTTTCTTCAGACGGTACCATTTACGGAACATGGGAAATGGAATGTGATTTTGTAGAAATGATGGGTGAAGACGAACTGTTAGCAGATTTAGATGAACCTCTGATGTTTAAAATATTATTTAACTTTAATATGGACGGTACTTTTAGAATGTATGCAGACGAGGAATCTATTACTCAAGTTTTACATGAATATCTTACCCTTTATGTTTACAGTATGTTTGAGGATAGCGGATATACAAAATCTGAAATTGACGCGCTATTAAAGGACTCTGCCGGTGTTACCATAGATGAATATGTTGATATGCTGATGGAAGAGAGTGATTCCATGACTGATATATTCGATTCATTGGAAGCGGACGGGATTTTTGAGGTAGAGGATGATAGGCTCTATATGACAGATATCGGAAGCTATATTGATAAAGAGGACGGCTATGATTTATATACAGTAGATGGTAACATTCTGACCATTAGTTTGCCTGATGGTATTTATGATGAACCGGTAGTGGAAGGCATATCATATCCGTATAGCCTTACAAGAGTAGAGTAAATATACTAAATTACGATATATGGTAATCTAATAACGAGGAAATGCACAATATCTTGTATTTTTTATGCATTTCCTCGATATTTTTTTGACATAACACAGCAGATTATGATAAAATTAGCAAGTAAATAGTGTGGAAAGAAATTCTAAGTCTTCACAGTACGAAGACTAATAATTTCTAAATTCCACACCGAAGAATGTCTCTTCAAGCCATTCTTCCCACGTATTGTTTATGTAAAATGCAAACCGGTAATATCTATTAAGAGAGGCAACTACCGTGGATAAGTACGAATATAAAATCAGAACAGAAGAAATTAAGGCATTAATAGCGAAGGGCGAGTATGCGGATGCTTCCGCCATTGCGGATACGATTGACTGGCATCGTGTAAAAAGTGTTATGATGCTATGTACTATTAGTGATTTATATAAAATTAACCGTCGTTTTGAAGATGCAAGGGATATGCTATTATTAGCTTATGACAGACATCCGGGAGGACGCTCTATTGTGTACTCCCTATGTGAACTTTCCATTAAGATGGAAGAGTTTATTCAGGCGGTGGAATATTACAAGGAATTTGTACAGGTAGCGCCCAGAGACAGTGGGCGTTATGTATTATTGTATAAACTATATGAGGCTCAGGATGTCAGTTTAGAGGAGCGTATTGCGGTATTAGAAGAATTAAAATCTAAGGATTACACTGAAAAGTGGGCTTATGAGCTGACTTATCTATACCATCGGATCGGTTTGGCTACCAAATGCGTTGAGGAATGTGACGAATTGATAGTCTGGTTTGGTGAGGGAAAATATGTGTTAAAGGCCATGGAACTAAAGATGCTGCATGAGCCCCTCACACCGGAGCAACAGGCAAAATATAACCGGATGAAAGGATATACGCAGCCGGTTGAAGAGATGCAGGAAGATTGGGAAGCTCAGCCGGAAGAAATGCTGCCTTCGGATTCGCCCACCCAAGAAATTCCCACAGAGGAGCTTGATATTCAGGTGCAGCTTATGAAGGTGGGAGAGTACGATACCATAAATATGCAAAAAGAGCTTGCTCAAAATATGAAAGAGCTTTGGGAAGGTCCCTCGGTAGAGGAAATAGAACAGGCATTAAATGAACCTGCAACAACAAAAGCTGCTCAGGAGATGGCTGATAGTGAATCGGATTTCCCGCAGGATACAGATACCGATATTCTTGATTTACCGGATGAGGAGAATGAAGAAAAACCTGTAGAACCGGAAGAGGTTAAAGTAGAAGAAGTGTTTTTTGGTGAAACCGGTGAAATGGACATTACCGGTACCCTAATCTTAGAAGAAATGAAGAAAGAAAAGCTGGGAGCGGATACGGAAACGGATACCACGGATGGCGAAAAGCAATTGACTGCTACTGCAATCGGAGATATGAAGGAATGGCATATAGAGGATATGCCTACTAAGTTTGATAAGATACTGGGTATGGAATATGACGGCCAAATCAGTATGATTGTTCCCGAATCAGAACAGATAGAAAAACAGATTACCGGTCAGATTAGCCTGAGCGATGTTTTGATAGAATGGGAAAAAATGAAAAAGGACAGCGAACAGAAGCGGATGGAAGCGGTACGTCAGCGTGTAATGGAGCAGACCGGTGTTATGTTTACCGAATTTGAAGCATCTGCAAGAGATGGACTTTTGGAGCAGCTGGAAAAGGGTAATGGAAATGAGAAGCAAGGCGACATACTGATTAATGGTGTTGATTTGGATGCGCCGTTTGAGGATAATGATTTAACAACCTTAGAGGACTATGAAGATCTGGGCGAGGCTGAGGAAATAGAAGAGATATCGGATGTAGACGAAGATTCGGAGGCGGCATATTATGACGAGGTCTTAGAGAACGAGTATGCAGACGAGTATGAGGAGCTTGATGCTTCTGATACAGAGTATTATGAAGATACAGAGGAAACGGAGTACTTAGCAGGTGCTGAGGAAACGGATGATTTAGAGGATTTTGAAGAGGCATCTTATACTGAGGAGACTGCAGAAGCCGGCACGGCAGATTTTGATGAAATTGATGCTGTAGAATATGCAGAAGAGTATGGTGAGTATGAGGACACTGCGGATGCAGAGGAATTTACAGATACGGAAGAAACTATAGAAGAGGACTTTGAAGAGAGCGGGGACGAGGAATTTACAGAAGAATATGCTGCCCTTGAGGATGCTTCGGATGTAGAAGAGAGTAAAGAAGCAGATCAAATCAGGGACTTGGAAGATAGTAAGGAGACCGGAAATGGCGAATCCGCTAAAGAAGGAGAAACGGTTCAGAAAGAGCCTGAGGTAAAGAACAAGGTCCGTTCCATGTCTTTAGAAGAAAGACAGTTGTTTAACAGCTATATTCAAAGCAAGTCAACCAGGGACCAGATTGTATTTGCTATTGACAATATCAGTATGGCAGCATACACGGGTAATGTAATTATCACCGGTGAAGAAGGAATGGATACATTGTCTCTTGCCAAGAATTTGGTTAAGGAGATACAGCAGACTGACAGTAATTTCTCAGGTAAGATTGCCAAGATATCCAGTGATTCCTTAAATAGAAAGGGCGTTGCTCCGATTTTTAATAAATTGAAGAACGGTGCTTTGATTATACAAAAGGCAGGTTCACTAAATGATACAACCATTGAGCAGATTCGTGCTTCCTTAGAGCAGGAACACAGTGGACTTATCGTAATCATGGAAGATTTAAGGACATCCATGAATAAGATGTTAAAGAATCACCATACACTTACAGAGAGCTTTAATATAAGAATAGATGTGGAAGCTCTTGATAATGATACATTGGTAGCTTTTGCTAAAAGATATGCAAGGGAGAAGGAATGCAGCATAGATGAATTGGGAGTGCTTGCATTACATACCTGCATTGCGGACAGACAAACAAGTGACCATACCGTAACGATTTCGGAAGTTAAGGAAATCATGGATGAGGCTATTCGTCATGCTTGCAAAAAGACAATAGGACATTTCTTTGATATTTTACTGGCAAAGAGATATGATGACGAGGATATGATTATTCTCAGAGAAAAGGATTTTATCAGATAGGAGGATTCTCATGGGAAAGGGTAGTCAGAAAACCGATAAACGGGAGACCGTTATGATTTCTGAGGCCGATCAGTATTTGTTTGCACAGGGAACGCATTATGATATTTATAAAAAATTAGGTGCACATTTTTCGGTGGAAAATAATGTAGAAGGTGTATTTTTTGCGGTGTGGGCACCCAATGCTGCAGGGGTTCATGTAATCGGAAGTTTTAATGATTGGAATGAAGAGAGCCATTCTATGAAGAAAATCGGACCGGGAGGCATTCATACACTTTTTGTACCGGATGTAAAAGAAGAGGCTTTATACAAGTTTTTAATCATAACAAAAAACGGAGAGAAACTTTATAAAGCGGATCCTTTCGCCAATTATGCTGAAATGCGTCCGGGTTCTGCCTCAAAAGTAACAAATCTAAACGGATTTAAATGGAATGATGATAAATGGTTGGCAGCGCGTGATGCACAGGACATTCAAAAAAAGCCCATGTCGGTATATGAGTGTCATATCGGTTCATGGATGAAGCATCCGGACGGTTTTTACAATTATAGGGAGTTTGCGGATAGATTAGTGGAATATTTAAAGGAGATGAAGTATACCCATGTGGAGCTGATGGGGATTGCGGAATATCCTTATGACGGCTCCTGGGGCTATCAGGTAACCGGATATTATGCTCCCACCTCACGTTACGGCACTCCAAAGGATTTTATGTATTTAATAAATGCCCTTCATAAAATAAATGTAGGTGTTATTTTGGATTGGGTACCTGCTCATTTTGCTACGGATGCCCATGGACTGAGTTGCTTTGACGGTAAGTGTATTTTTGAGCATCCGGATCCCAAATTAGGAGAGCATCCGGAATGGGGAACAAAGATTTTTGATTATGGAAAAACAGAGGTTAAGAATTTTCTGATAGCCAATGTACTCTTCTGGCTGCGGGAATTTCATATAGACGGAGTGCGGGTGGATGCGGTGGCTTCCATGCTGTATTTGGATTACGGTAAAAAAGAAGGACAATGGAGTCCGAATCAATACGGCAGTAATAAAAACTTAGAGGCCATAGAATTTTTTAAGCATCTTAATTCCGTAGTACGGGGAACCTATCCGGGATTTATCACCATTGCGGAAGAGTCCACGGCATGGCCTATGGTAACAGGTAAAGTAGAGGACGGCGGTTTGGGATTTACCTTTAAATGGAATATGGGTTGGATGCATGATTTTTGTGAGTACATGAAATTGGACCCTTATTTTAGAAAGGACAATCACTATGCCATGACCTTTGCTATGAGCTATAATGAAAGTGAAAACTATATTCTGCCATTGTCCCATGATGAAGTAGTTCACTTAAAATGCTCTATGGTAAGTAAAATGCCGGGCTATAAGACAGATAAATATGCAAATCTGCGAGTTGGCTATACCTATATGTTTGGACATTCCGGCAAGAAGCTTTTATTTATGGGACAGGATTTCGGACAGGAAAGAGAATGGAGCGAGGAGAGGGAATTAGACTGGTTCTTGTTAAAAGAGGATTTGAACAGAGGCTTAAAAGCCTATGTGGGCAAGCTTTTGGAACTATACAGAACATATCCTTGCTTATATGTAATTGACAATAGCTGGAAGGGATTTGAATGGCTGAATGCAGATGATGCCGGTAGAAGCACCTACAGCTTTGTCAGGAAAACAGAATCAGGAAAAGACAATCTTCTTTTTGTATTAAATATGACTCCTATGATGTGGAAGGATTATAAAGTAGGCGTGCCTGTTAACAAGAAATATAAATTAGTGCTTAACAGTGATGAAGAAGCCTTTGGCGGCAGCGGACATACGATTCCTACGGTATTAGAAGCCAAAGCCGAACCGGAAAATTATAAGGACTATTCTATCAGTTTTGATCTGGCACCATATATGGCAGCAGTATTTGTTTTTTAAAGGTTAAGAAAAAGGATAAGAGTGACGAAATAAAAGGTGAACGTAAGATACGTTCACCTTTAATTTTGGCTGACTTACAGAAACTATTTGCCGAAGCTGCAAGAGAGGAACGCGATTATATGCATATTACTTTTAACCATACGCCGTCTTCAAATGTAGACAAGGTTACAACTTCACATCAGACCGCAGCCTCTGCATATAAAAAGGCGGAGAGCGGTTATGCATCGGACATTTCTGGTACAGTTACGGATAACACTGCATATGGCTTTTATGGAAGCCGAAACGTCCAGGGACGGACAGCAGAAGAACTAATGCAGGCAGCAGGGAGCGAAGATATAGCCCTGTACCGTAACTATATGGCAGTAATGTCCAATTCTATGTCTGATGAGGATTTTGCCAAGCTGCAAAAAGAAGGCTACAATCCAACAGATATGGATATTGAAACAGTAGTAACCATTATGGATACCATAAAAGCAGAATTAATCAAGGCCGGTATAGATATCAAGGGCTATACCGACAACATTGATATGGAACAATTAGCAAAAATAACAGGCAGCGTAGCCTTTGCAAAACAGCTTGTAAAAGCATTTTCAGCAGAGAATATCCCTATGACTCAGGAAAATGTAGAACAAAGCATGGAGGCGCTGGACAGAGGGAAAGAACTGACAGAGATGTCAGACGGAACCATGAAGTATATGGTGGACAATGCCATGGAACCGGATATTGATAATTTATATCTGGCAGAGCACGCAGGGGCAGTAGATGCAAACCGTCAGGGTAAAGGATATTTTGCAGAAGATTTGTTCGGCTATTATACTCAAAAGGCAACGGACGCTCCTATTGAAAAATTACAAAATCAAATAGAAAAGGTAATAGAAAAAGCGGGTTATCCCATTACCGAGGAAACCCTGCAAAGCGGATTTTGGCTGATAGAAAAGGGAGTTCCCCTTACAAAAGAAAGCTTTCGACTATTGGAAGAATTAAAACGAGTAAAGCTTCCCGCAACGGAGGAAGAGCTGCTATCATCCATAGCCGGAGCATTGGCCGAGGGGCGGCCCGCAGGAAAAGCCAATTTAAGAGAAAGAGGCAGTATTTACCGCAAAGCGGCTGATTGCTACAGAGCATACGAAGAGAAATATCGGGCGGTTTTTTCTATGGAAATAACCCCCGAAAGTATAAAGGCAAGAAGGCAGCTGGAAGAAATTAGGCTGCACATGACCATAGAAGCGAATGTAAAACTACTTAAGAGCGGTTTTGCCATAGATACGGCTCCTATGGAGGAAATGATTGATGCATTAAAGGATTTGGAAGAAAAACAGACAGGTACAGATATTACTTTAGCCAATCCCGCTGATATTTGTAAAGAAACACTTGACAAGACTAAAGAAATACTCCATCTTCCCGCGCCGGCTTTGGGGCGTATTCTGCAACTGGGAGAGACTTTTACGGTAAGGAATGTATATGAGACGGGAAAGGCAATGCAGGAAGTATTCAGGCAGGCCGGAGAAGCATATGAAACAATGATGACCTCACCCCGCGCTGATATGGGAGACAGTATCAAAACAGCCTTCCGTAATGTAGATGCATTACTGGAAGAGATGGGAATGGAGCTAAATGATGAAAACAGAAAAGCAGTCAGAAGCCTAAGCTACAATCATATGGAGCTTACTCCTGATAACCTGTTGGCAATCAAAGAAGCCGCCCGGGTGGTTCAAAAGGTGGTAGGAAAAATGACACCCGATGCTGTGTTAGCCATGATACGGGAAGGAATCAATCCCCTACAGACCTCCATGGAGGAACTGGAGACTTATCTTTCTGAAAGAGATTCTTATTCAGAGGAGAGTACAAAATACAGCCGGTTTTTATATCATATGGAACAAAACAAGGAAATAACAGCAGACGAGAAAGAGTCATACATAGGGATTTACAGATTGCTTCGCCAGATTGAGAAATCAGACGGTGCGGTCATCGGCAATTTGGTAAACAGTCAAGCAGAAATTAATTTTCAAAATTTACTGTCTGCCATAAGAACCGGCAAGGTAAGAGGTGTTGATATTACGGTAGATGAAAATATCGGCGGACTGAAAGATGCGGTAGAGAAGGGCGTTAATATTGATACCCAGATAGAAACGGCCTATAGTCAAGCGCTATTATCAGAAATACGAAGCGTCAGCCAAGTAGATAACGAGGCCATCCATCTCTTAAAGCATTTAAACGAGCCGGTAACCATAGACAATTTACTTGCAGCCAATGCTATACAGACAGATGGTGCTTCTTTATTTAAAAAACTGGCGGAAGCCAGAGACGGTAAGAGAAAACAACAAAAAACAGATCATATACAAACCCAGACAGAAGCAAATAGCAATTTGGATCATATATTGGATTCCTTTACCGATCGGGAAAGTATGCAGCAGGCTTATGGGGAATTATTAGCCGGGGAAGAAGCTTTTGCAAAAGACTTAACCTTTGGGGAAGGGATGGGCAGTCTGGATGTGAGGGCCATGCAGCTTCTTTGTAAGCAACTTCATATTATGGGGGCAGCTGCGTTACGGGATGAGGAATATGATCTGCCTCAGATGATAGATGGGGAACTTACGGCGATTCATCTGACATTTAAACATAACTCCGGGGAGTCCGGAAAAGTTTCCGTAAGAATGGATACAAGTATATATGGAAATTTATCAGGAGAATTTTCCGTAAAGGAAAGAATTGTCAGCGGTTACTTTGTCGGAAAAGGTAAAGAGGCAAAGTCTGTTCTTGAAAATACTTCAAAGGCTTTTGAGGGCAGATTGCAGTCGGCGGGGTTGGAAGCAAATCAAATTCGCGTCATAGAGGGAATCACCGGTGAAGTATCCGGAATGTCCGGCGGAGCAATGGAAGAAACAAAGCAGCTATATGAGTTAGCGGGCATGGTAATCGGTGCACTAAAGGAAACCCTAACCCAAGCTGCAAAAGATAAGGTGATATAAGAAAATACGAAAGTTAGTTGTAATCAGAAAGGCTGGTGTTAACCATGAGAATTAATTATAATGTATCTGCTATGATATCAAATAATGCACTTTCCACGAATGAAGATTTATTGGCAAAGTCATTAGAGAGGCTTTCTTCCGGGTTGAAAATCAACAGTGCGAAGGACAATCCCGCAGGACTTGCCATGGCAAAAAGAATGAATGCACAAATTGAAGGTCTCTCCAAGGCCAGTCAAAATGCCAGTGACGGTATCTCTATCATAGAAACGGCAGACGGTGCCCTTTCGGAAATTCAAGAAATGATTCAAAGGTTGAGTGAATTGGCAACTAAGGCATCCACCGGTACTCTGACGGATGGAGATAGAGAGTTTATACAGGATGAAGTAAAAAGTCTGTGTGCAGAAATTGAAAGAGTTGCAGACAACACTGAATTTAACAGTCAGAAGCTTTTGAACGGTGAATTTGACTTAAAGGCATATACGGATGTGGATGCGGTAAAAGTAAGCTATTGCTCGGATAGTGTCCCTGTAGGGGATTATAAAATAAGCGGAGCTTCAGTCACATTTGATGCGGACGGGAATGTGGAATCCTTTGCCGGTACTTTTGGAGCGGATTTCCCTGCTGATTTGGCAGTAAAAAATATTAAAGATAATGAGGTAACACTACAAGGCGGTCAAGGATTTGAATTTATATTGGATTTGAATACCGTGGCGGCAAATGCAACTACTGTGATCGGAGATATTAATATAAGTGCAACGGGAATCGGTCCTATGAGATTACAAATAGGCTCCAATGAAGGACAGATACTGGAGGTACGTATTCCCAAGGTCAGCTTAAAAAATGCGGGAATAGATGATTTAGATATGAGTACGAAAGAAGGTGCGGAAGCTGCACTTGATAGAATGGGGGGTGCCGTTAACTATATTTCTTCGATACGCAGTCGTTTGGGCGCATACCAGAATCGTTTGGAATCTTCGGTTAACAGTCTTGATATCACAAGTGAAAATATGACAGCAGCTTATTCCAGAATCATGGACGTAGATATGGCGGATGAAATGACAAATTATACCACTTATCAAGTACTCACTCAGGCAGGTACTTCTATGCTGGCACAGGCGAACGAAAGACCGTCGCAAGTGTTACAGCTCCTGCAATAAGAGATTAAGTTTAAGCCGTTTTTTAGGCAGAATGAGAGGAAATATGACGAAGGAATGCAAGCAGCAGTTTACACTGCGCATTACACAGGCAAATAAAACAGAATTAATAGTGATTTTATACGAAATGATTTTGACTTATTTAGAGGAAGGTAAAGAAGCATTGCAAGAAAATAAAATTTTGGAATTTAGAGAAGCATTACGAAAAGCCAGAGGGTGCTTTGGTGAGCTTCTGGCTTCATTAAATTTAGAGTATGAGCTTGCAGCAAGACTTCTTTCCCTATATCTCTACTGTAACAGAGAGCTTACAAAGGCAGATATCAGAAAAGAAGAAGAACCACTGTCACATATTAAAACCGTAATAGAAAAGCTGCTATCTGCATACCGGGAGCTTGCAGAACAGGATGATTCCAAACCGGTTATGCAAAACTCCCAGACAGTATATGCGGGTTTAACCTATGGAAAAAATCAATTAGCCGAAGACATGGCTGATCAGGGTTCTAATCGGGGATTCCGTGCTTAATTTTGGAACAGCCTCTCTTTCCCTTGCTGCCAGCTCGGTTAGGTATTTATATCTCTTTAAAAGTGAGTTTACTTCATAGATATAACAATCAATTAAATCATGGTCTAATGCATTGTCAAAGCCCGCATATGCAATTTCAAGCGCATATCGGGTTTTTTCTATATCCTCCAATAGGGAAGTACGGGTGAAATCTTCTTCTATTACAATATTTTCATCCCTTGTCTGTTTGAACATTATTTTCATAGATAACTCCTTTGCCACTTAGACTTCTTTGATTAAAAGTATAGACAGAATTTACCGATTTATTCCTAAAATTGCTTGAAATGGAAAAATATTATATGTATGGAGTTATAAAGGAAAATGTACAGACATAGGATAGAAAGAATAAGATAAGGTTTGCTGTAATTGGCAATAAGGATTAATATGGATAATCGTATCGGTATATTAATGATAGTGGGAGTATGTGCAGGTGCTTTATTGATCGGAGCATTGCGTAAGCGTGCAGAATGGCTTTTGAATTTTGTACTGCGTGCCGTATTGGGTACATTGGTAATATTCTTAATTAATACCGGCATGCGGAAGCTTGGTATGGAAAGTGCCGTGGGTCTGAACCCGATTACTGTTTTGACAACCGGATTGCTTGGATTTCCTGGGCTTGCAGTGCTTTGCGCTATACATTTATGTAAAGCATTGTAAGAAACTACCAAAGATTTATATTTTACATAAAGTCACTGGACAAATGAAAAACTTACAGCTATAATTAAATTTACAGCCAACAATAGTCTGTTGTTGGTTTCAGAAATTATTATTTTCGGGATATTTCATCCCATATTTTCATTTATTAAAATACAGACAAGGAGGTGTAAATAAATTTACATACTTCTAATATTTTTAACGGCCGCCTGCTATTTTGATTACCGTTATGACAAAATCCCCAATGGGCTGATTGTGGTAGGATTGCTTACGGCAGCTTGCTATAAGCTCCTATGCAATGGGCAGAAGCTTTTACAGCTATTTGTGGATGCTAAGCCAGGTTTGTGGAAGAGTGCAGTCACACAGATAATTGGAGTGGGAATAATATTTGTACTTTTATACCTGCTGTATAAGCCCGGTATGCTTGGAGCGGGAGATGTAAAGCTTTTTTGTGTTGCAATGTTCTTCCTAAACAGTAAAAGCAGATTTTCTTTCCTGATTTTAAGTATTCTTTTAGCAGCGGTAGCAGCCATGTTTAAAATAATCTTCGGAAAAAGCGGGCGCGAGAGATTTGGTTATTTTTGCTCTTATATTGCAGACATGATTCGTCTTGGACAATTCAAATTATATTGGGAAGGTGTTGATTTTAAACAAAGAAAGAAAGCTTCTCTACATATGTCGGGTCCGATGCTGGCAGGGCTATTGCTCCATTTATGTGTATTTTTGAATAGGTAATTGCGAAACTTGTCTTCAAGAGGGCTCTACTCTTCATAATACTTTGTCAGCCGGTTTTTCTAACCATTCCAATGAGCCCCTAAGTGTAAAAGCATGTTCAGCAAAGGCTTCCCTGCTTTTAGAAATCCCTTAGGGTCTCATCTCCATAGAAAAAGATGGCATTCCAAAGTAATATGATGAGTAGAGCCACTAAAAACAAGTTTCGCAATTAAATATTATTTTACTGAGTAGTGAAAGGAGATTTTGTTGAAGAAAAAAATATTGGCGCTGTGTGACAGCGAGAAAGATTATTTGGACGGCATAACATCATATTTAAAAGGAATAGATCATTTTCCCTTTGAAATTCATGCTTATACCCAGGTAGATAAGCTTTTGGAATTTGGGAAGAGGGAAAAGATAGAGGTCCTGCTGGTTGCAGAATCCGATTTTACCTATGAAGTAGCGAATCTTGGTACAGGGAAAACGCTGCTGTTAAATGAAAGCGGAACCGTCCGTGGAGATAGCATTCGTAATATAGACAAATATCAAAAAGCGGAAAGGGTTTGGCAGGAGCTGGCGGACAGCTATGCGGAAATGATAACGGAGGAGGGGAAATTATTACAAAGCAGTGAGCATGCAATGATAATCGGTCTATACTCCCCAATCAGGCGGTGTCTTCAAACCTCTTTTGCACTGACTCTGGGGCAAGCATTAGCAGAGAATGAAAAGACGCTATACATTAGTTTTGAGCATTATGCGGGATGGAATCAGCTTTTGGATCAAAATGTAAGAGGCGATTTAGCAGCATTGGTTTATTTTAATTCAGAACAGAGTGAAAAATTTTTTTGCCGCATGCAGTCTGTGACTTTAAGAATCGGAAAGCTGCATTATATTCCTCCTGCCTATGCAGGACAAAATCTAATCTATGTGTCCGGCAGGCAGTGGCAGGAGTTAATCGGAAAGATAGCAGAAACAGGAGGGTATAAATATATCATTTTAGATTTGAGTGAGAGTATTCAGGGAACATTTGAATTACTTCGCATGTGTGACAAAATATATACCATTATCAAAGAGGATGAACAAGCAAGATCAAAAGTGGCACAGTATGAGGAGCTTCTTCGTGCTTATGAATATGAGGATGTTTTGGAAAAGACAAATAAGCAGCTGCTGCCACAGTTTACACGCCTACCTGAAAGAATAGAGCAGTATACCTTGGGCGAGCTGGCTGATTATATTCAGAAATTAATACGGGATGATTTGGGAGCGGCATAGAGTTAATGATCTACGATTATAGAACATAAGAAACTTAACTTGTTCTCATTAAATATTAAAAGGTTGAGCATGAGTATGGGGATGAATGGAAAAGAGAGGATATGAAAAAACTTTTAGAAGAACGTTTGCTAAGAAAGCTGGATTATTCAAAAGAGGCTTCCGACGAAGAAGTCATAGAACTGATAGATAATCTGTTTTTACAGGAAGAGGCATTGCGTATTAAAACAGTGAGGGAAAGACAAGAACTAAAGCAGGAAATATTTTTTGCGCTGAGGCGGCTGGATATTCTGCAGTCCCTTATAGAAGATAATAGCATAACGGAAATTATGATAAACGGTACCGATGATATCTTTATTGAACGCGCCGGACAGATAAAACGGCTGACACAGTCATTTGAATCCCGTGAGAAACTGGTAAATGTCATTCAAAGAATTGTGGCGGGCTGCAATAGGGTGGTGAACGAGGCCTCTCCTATTGTGGATGCCCATTTAAAAGACGGAAGCAGGGTTAATGTGGTTTTGCATCCCATTGCCATCAATGGGCCTATACTAACAATTCGGCGTTTTCCGGACAAGCCTGTAACTATGGCAGAAATGATACAGTGGAACAGTGTTACGAAGGAGGCGGCCGAAGAGCTTAAATTACTGGTGCGTGCAGGCTATAATATCTTCATCAGCGGCGGTACTGGTTCAGGAAAGACAACTTTTCTCAATGTGCTGTCGGGTTTTATACCCCAAGATGAAAGAGTGATTACCATTGAAGACAATGCCGAGCTGCAGATACAGGGAATTCCTAATCTTGTAAGAATGGAAACACGTAATGAAAATGTGGAGGGCTGCAATGCCATTCCAATAAGAAGCTTGATTAAGACATCTCTGCGAATGCGGCCCGATCGCATTATTGTGGGTGAAGTCAGGGGAGCGGAAGCCATTGATATGATGACTGCTTTTAATACGGGACATGATGGTTCCATGTCAACCGGGCATGCAAATAGTGCAGCTGATATGTTAGACAGACTGCAGACTATGATACTCATGGGAATGGAATTACCTCTTAGCGCAATCAAACAGCAGATAGCCTCCGGCATTGATATTATGATTCATTTAGGCAGAATGAGGGACAAAAGCAGAAAGGTCTTGGAGATAGCGGAGGTAGAGGGCTATGTGGATGGGGAAATACTGCTTCATACTCTTTATCAATTTGAGGAAGAGAAAAAGACGGATGCAAATATAGTATCCGGAAGGCTAAGAAAAAAGGGGGTACTGAAGCATGGCTATAAGCTTAAGGCAGCAGGTTTTACAATATAGAATACATAGAAAAGAATTTCTATTATGGGAAAGACGAGGAATACCGTTATATGAAAGATACTATTTTTCAGGAAAAGAAAAAATTTACTATATGGGAGGGGGCTTTGGCATTACCTTATTCTTTTCATTCTTTTTTTATCGGAGCCTTTTGGGGATGCTGGTATTATGGCCTGTGGGGATATATTGGTATCTATCATTTCAACTTAAAAAAGGGAATAAACGCAAACAAAAATTGGAGGCGGAGTTTAAAGATTGTATTTTATCGGTTGCGGCAAATTTAAGAGCCGGCTATTCTATAGAAAACGCCTTTATGGAATCTGTAGCGGATATAGACTCTTTATATGGTGAGGAAGGATTAATGGGAAAAGAGTTATACAGAATTAAAAAAGCACTTTATAATAATATTCCCCTTGAGAAATTGCTGCAAGAGCTTGGCAATAGGAGCAATAGTACAGATATCAGAGAGTTTGGCCAGGTTTTTTCTATTGCCAGATTAAACGGAGGAAGGCTACCGGAAATTATTCAGTCTACAACAGAATTAATCGGAGAAAAAATAGCTTTAAAACAGGAAATAGAGGTGGCAATAAGCGGAAGATTATTGGAGATGAAAATTATGGCCGTGATACCGTTTTTGCTTGTGGGATACATAGAAATAGGAAACAGAGGCTTTTTTGATGTACTCTACCACAATATGAGGGGCCGAATCATTATGACGGGTTGCCTGATTGTTTATCTGGCCGCCTATCATATTGCAGATAAGATTTGCAGTAAAACAGGATAGGAGGAAAGATGATTTATTTTGTAATATTAATAGCCTTTATACTTTTGCTGATAAAGTCCTACTTCAGCAAACTGCCGGATACAGCAAAGACAGTTGATAAAAAAATAGGTGTAGATGGATGTTTTTTATGTATGGCAGCGTATCTTTATCAGTGGTTCCCTTTTAAAAACAATAGTAATTCAAAAACAATAAGAAACCTTGCGTATTTAAACCGTGAAGAAACTCCGGGCTTTCTAAAGCAGCAATATGATATAAAGCGGATAAAGCTGGTATTAATAATTGTTTTTATGGGAGATATTCTAGCATTATTTTTGTGGACAGGCGGTAAAAGGGAAGGTCAGGTTGTGGATGGAAGCTATGTAATGCGGCAAGAACGAGGAAAAGGGAGCCGGGAAATCCTGCTGACCGCAAAAAGAGAAAACAAAGATAAAATAGAAACCGGTATCGTAATCAGAGAAAGCAGATATGGAGAGCAGGAGTTGGAGATTTTATATCAGGAAATGCTTGATAAATTGTATCTGGATGTATTAGCTGAAAATGCTTCCTGGGATTGTATTACAAAAGACTTAAATCTGAAAGCGTTTATGGATGGATATCCCTTTACCCTTTATTGGAGCAGCGACAATTATTCCTTTGTAACAGGAGACGGAAAGGTTGCTGATTGGAAGCAGGTGGAGGAAAAGGAAGAGCAATCAGCACTTGTCTCTTTACAAATGAGAGCCGAATACTATGATTTTGTGAAAGAGCATACTTTTTATGCAAGAGTATGTCCGTTAGAACAAGAACCGGAGTTCTCGGACCGATTAAGCTCTTATCTGAAAAAGTCGGAAGAGAATAACCCATATGAGGATAAAGTGGAGCTGCCTCAAATAATAGAGGGGGAGGAAATAATTTGGGAGGAGAGAAAGAATAACAGCAGTGGTATTTTATTTTTTTTATCTTTGTTCGGTGCTGCAATGGTATTCTTTTTGGGGAATCGAGATTTGCAAAAAGAAGTGGAGAAAAAGGACGCTAGGATAAAAGCCGAGTATCCTGCTCTTATCAGCAAGTTAACATTATATTTGGGAGCAGGCATGAACCTAAGGTCTGCTTGGGAGAAAACGGCAGCTGAAGGGTGTAAATCAAAGAAGGCAAATCCTGTTTACGGAGAAATGCTGATTACATATCGGGAAATAGAAGGCGGAGTTGCCGAAGCAGAAGGCTATATAAGATTCGGAAATCGCATACGTCAGCAGAGATATATCAGGTTAATGACACTCTTGGTACAAAATTTAAAAAAGGGAAATGCAGAATTATTGCTACAACTGAGGCAGGAAGTTTATATATCTCTTGAGGAGCATGCGGCTGAGGTAAGAAAGATAGGGGAAGAAACAGGAACAAAGTTATTATTTCCAATGATGCTGATGATGGGAATGGTTATGGTACTGATTATGGTACCTGCATTCTTCTCAATCTGAACACGATGCGGCATGTAGGTTAGTGTGAAATATAGCATTTCACGATCTTGATTTGCATGTCCGCTAAAACGGACAGATGGGAGGTAAGTGTGAGAAGAAATTCTAAGGAGCCAAAATACGGCACCTAAGAATATCTAAATCTCACACCGAAGAATGTCTCTACGAGCCATTCTTCCCACTTATTGTTTATGCCGCTGATGCGGCATGTAGGTTAGTGTGAAATATAGCATTTCACGATCTTGATTTGCATGTCCGCTAAAACGGACAGATGGGAGGTAGAGTATGAAGTATAAAAAAGATAAGAAAAGTAACTTAAAGGGATGGAAAGAATTTTTAAAGGAGGAGGATGGAATGGGGACAGTAGAGATTATTTTAATAATAGTTGTATTAGTAGGTTTGGTTATAATTTTTAACGATCAAATTACTTCTATTATTCAGTCCTTGTTCTCCAAGATTACCTCTCAAACCAATAAGCTTTAGGAGGTCTGTGTAATGAAAAAGGCATATAGAGTGGATGGTTATTTGACTGTATTTTTGTCTCTGATTTTATCTATTATGATTTCTCTGTGCCTGGTTTTGGTATTAGGTGCCAGAGAAAATACAAGAAGGATGGAAATAGAGTGTATAACAGACATCGGCATGAACAATGTTTTAGCGGAATTTCATAGAGAACTATTATCACAATATGATTTATTTTTTATAGATACCTCTTATGGAACACCATATGCCTCTTTCGAGCAGACCGGAGCACATTTAAAGGAATATATTGTTAGTAATTTGGGAGACGAAGAAATTTTTATGTCAGCCCTATATCGCAACCCCTTAAAACTAGAAGCTGATAAGGTTGAAATTACACAAGTATCTGCAGCATCCGATGACCAAGGTGCGGTGCTTAGACGTCAGGCTGTTGATGTCATGTATCAACATGTTGGAATTACTTATTTGCAGCAGGTGCTGCTCTGGGCTGAGACCGCAGAGGAATATGATCTCAATACTAGAAATATCTTGGAGGAGCAAAAGCAGGCATCCGTAGAGCTGGAAAAATGGAATGGTACATTGGCAGCAGATGGAAAATCTTTGGTTGAGACAGTAAATCCGGGGGATCATGTGGTTTCCTTTTGGGATGCAGGAATGCTTAATTTGGTCATTAAAAATCCGGAAAAATTATCTGTAAAGACAGCTGACTTACAAAATTGCATGATGAAAAGGCAAAGGCTATTAGGCACAGGGCTAAATCCTAATATTGAGTTTGCGGACAATCTATGGGAGCAATTGATTTTTAATGAATATATCATGAAGTATACAGGTTCCTATAGAGCTGAAAAAGATAATAGCTATTTTAAATATCAGACAGAATATATTTTGATAGGAAAAAACAGAGATATTGATAATTTAAAAGATGTAGTATATAAACTGCTGGCAATCAGGGCAGTTGCCAATACCATATATTTGGTATCTGATACAGAGAAGATGGAATTAACAAATGCAGCAGCCACAGCAATAGCAACTTTGCTTGCCATTCCTGAGGCGGCACCAATATTTCAGGCTATCTTTGTACTTACTTGGGCTTTGGCAGAGAGCATATTCGATGTGTCAGAGTTACTTAAGGGTAATAGGGTTCCTTTACTTAAAACGGCAGGGGAATGGAATTATAGTCTGGAAGAAGTGATGGAATTTGATGGAAATACAGAGAGTGATGAGGAAGGCAGCGGACTTCTTTATGAAGATTATCTGCGAATGATGCTCTGCTTTCAGGATAAAGAAATTACCACATACAGACTTATGGACATTATGGAAATGGACATTCGACAGACAGCGGGCAATTCTTGTTTTAGAATGGATGGCTGTATAGACAGTATAACAGCGGACATTTATTACAGCGCCCGGGATCATAAAACCTACCGTATTACCAGAACTTATGGTTATTAACAAAAGAAGAGAGCAGGGACGTCCCCTTTATGAGAAAATCCATTCATACATATAAAAATCGCACAAAACAACCTTCTCGAAAGCGGTACTCTAAGTGGAGAAAACCCCCAATTTCCTCCACGAACTCCTCTGCATGTAATAGAATTAAAGGTACTAAAATTACTGTAAACGGAAATTCCATAAAGGGGATATCCGTGCTCTCTTTTTTAAAAAGTAAAGTTATAAAGAATTGTCATGCCGGTATGACAGTTGAAGCTGCTATTGTATTACCCGTTTTTTTATTCTTCCTGCTTAATCTTCTATGGATTATTCAAATTTACAGTCTGCACAGTACTTTGCTGTCCTCATTGCGGGAGGTTGGCAGGGAGCTTTCCGTGTACGCCTATGCCTATGACAGTATTGTGAATGAAGAAGATGATACCGGCTTAGAAGCCTTTATAGAGGATGTTGCATTTTCTTATTTATATGTAAAAGGAAGGGTAGAGAGCTTAGCCGGTACCCGATATTTAGATGCTTCTCCTCTTACTTATGGCAAGGATGGGCTTATATACTTGGAATCCTCTATTTTACAAGAAGACGATATCATTGATTTGGTAGTAACGTATCGGGTCTCACCGTTTATAAACATGGCGGGTTATCGTTCGGGTAGATTTTTCAGCAGATATTACGGAAGAGCATGGACAGGATATGACGTGGACAAGGAAAATAAAGAAGGTGATACGAAAGATTATGTTTATGTGGCAGAAAATGCGGAGGTTTATCATTTAAACAGAGAGTGCAGCCATATCAGATTGTCCATAGCAGAGAGCAGTATGTGGGAAATACAAGGACTATATAATAATCAAGGTGAAAAATACCTGCCCTGCAAGCTCTGTGTAACATATGGGCAGGACAGGATATATATAACGGTAAACGGGAATCGATATCATCAGAAGCTGGAATGCAGCGGACTGAAACGAACCATTACACAAATGCTTCGTTGGAAGGCGGAGGAAAAATATCGTATGTGTTCCCGGTGTGGGAGGTAGTAAATGTTTGGATTAATAGGTGCCATAGTAATATTGATAATCAGCAGTGTTTTTGATATAAGGTGGAAAAAAGTACCTTTATTCATATTGATAGGCGGAGGAGTATGGGCTGTTTTGTGGATATGTATCAATATATTTATCAGGGGCATGGGTGAAACACTTATGGCAAGCGCGGTAGCAGTAATTCCCGGAGCAGGCCTAATCGCTCTTTCTTTTCTAACGGATAAAAAGATTGGGTATGGTGATGGTATTATAATGATGATTCTGGGAGTCTTACAAGGCTTGGGTACAATAGTCTTGGTATTCAGCATTGGTTTATTTTTACAATCTCTTGCAGCAGTAGTGCTGTTAATTATGAAAAAGGCTGATAAGCAGACATGTATTCCTTTTATTCCCTTTTTACTGGTTGCAGAAATTTTATTGTTACTATTGTAGACTTCTAATAGGTAATTATAATTCTCATTTTTGGTCGCTCTATTCTTCATAATACTTTGTCAGCCGGTTTTTCTAACCATTCCAATGAGCCCCTAAGTGTAAAAGCATATTCAGCAAAGGCTTCCATGCTTTTAGGAATCCCTTATGGTCTCATTTCCATAGAAAAAAAGGCATTCCAAAGTAATATGATGATTAGAGCTACTAGAAATGAGTTTCGTAATTACATATGTAGATTATAAATATGAAAGGACGTATCTAAAGATGGGAAAGAGTAAAAGAATACTTTCTACCGACGGTTATATGACCATAGAAGCAACTCTTATCATGCCCATTGTATTATATGTCTGTATATTTGCCATATATACAGGATTTTATTGGTATGACAGATGTTTAATTAAACAGGATATATACAGGGCAGCACTAAAAGGAAGCAGTATATACAGGCAAAGCAATCAAGAGTCTTATAATGCAGCTTTTGAAGCGATGGAGGAGCTTACAGATAAAAAATACATAGCTGTGGATTGGGACTATGATATTACGGTTCAGGGTAATGTAAGTGTTTTAGCCACGGGAAGAATAGAGATGCCATTTTCCGGACTAATAAAGCTTACCGGAGAGGAGTATTGGAAGATACAGGAAAAGGTAGAAAGCAAATGTATAAATCCTGTTATATTTATCAGAATGTGTCGGGGACTGGTAAGTTTAACAGAAAAAGATAATGAAGAAAAGGGGGCGGATTATGCTGGAACGGGAATATATTAACAGCTTTAATAATAATTATTTGAAAGTAAGAATAGATAATCATAGTAATGATAAATTAAGATACCAATACCAAATCATAATTAACAAAAATTTAGAGGGGCTTTTGAAAGTAAGCTTACATTCCTTTAACGGAGAGCTCGGATTGTATTATGAAATTTCCTCTATGCAAAGTATTACAAAATGGTTTATGAAAGAAAAGGTAAATCAAAAATGGATGGAAAATTTGATGGATGCATTACAGGTTGCACTATGGTCTTTAGAAGAATATCTAATGGATAGCCGTAATCTGGTGTTACATCCGGATTGCATTTTTCAAGATATGGAATCTGATAAAATACGCTTCTTGTATCTGCCCTATTTGGTTGAAGAAAAAGAACCGGATATGGAGAGTTTCTTATCTTTTTTAGTTGAAAATGCGGATGAGAAAGAACCTGATACAATAGAGGCTCTTTATGATATATATTCTATGAAAGAAACAATGCAGGAAGAGTTCGACATAAAGACATTTCTAAACCTATGGAAAAAACACAAAAAAAATAATTCCATGAGCGATGTATTAGAAGAAGTAAAAAATGAAGAAATAAAAGTGCAGTTAGATAATAAAAAGGAGCCAATGAGAAAAGTAAACAGCGGTAGAGATATTGCAGAGCTTCTTTTAGGTAAATATAGACATCCTAAGACAGAAGAGCAAAAGACTTGTATGGCAATGGAAAGCTGGGAATATAAAGGGGAGAAGCAAGCAAATAAAGAAGAGGAGCATAATGGTAAAACCATATATGCAGAAGTCGATCCGCAAGAAAGGGAGAATAAATTGTACGGAAACGGCAAGCAAAACAGGAAAGTAATCAACCTTGAAATGTTGCCTATTGTAATCGGAAAAAAGAAAGGACTTGCGGATGTGGTACTGACAGATGCAACCATCAGCAGAATGCATGCAAGAATTACAAAGGAAGGAGAGCAGATGTATTTAGAGGATCTGAATGCAACGAACGGTACTTATAAAAACGGAGTACGGCTTAAACCCTATGAAAGGGTGGAAATATTAATAGAGGATGAAATTAAACTAGGTAAATTAGAATTTACCTATCGTTGACACAGAAACTAATAGATGATACCCTTTTAAATAAGTAAAATATCAGGAAAAATGATTGGAGACATCAGTGAACAGGAGTTTTTATAATGTAAAAAAATTACCCTATATCAGCATTATTCTGGTTGCACTCAATGTAATTATATTTCTGATATGTACATTTACCGGTAATTTGTTATATAATATAGGAGGATTGAGCCCGGATGCTTTTTTGGGCCAAAACCAGTATTACCGTATGGTATCGGCTATGTTCCTTCATGCGGATATCTACCATTTGGTTAATAATATGTTATTGCTGGCAGGACTGGGCGCGATGCTGGAAAAAGAGACTGGCCATATTAGGTTTTTACTTATGTATCTTTTATCCGGTTTAAGCGGACAAATTGTATCCTTGGTATATAAAATGTTTACTGACGGATGGTATATTGTTTCTATCGGAGCCAGCGGTGCTGTATTTGGATTGGTGGGAGTATTGCTTGCCATGTCATTATGCTGGCCACGCAAGATGGCAAACGTAACCTGGCAGAGAATCATTTTTGTGGTTGTGTATACAATATATAGCGGTGTGCAAGCCGTAAATATTGATAATGCTGCCCATATAGGAGGTTTATTAGCCGGGTTTTTATGTGGTCTTATCATGTGCTTATTTCAGAAATTATATATAAAACGGATCAATAAAAGTTAGAAATAGGCATCGGGGTATTAAACTTTGATGAAAATCGATGGTTTCCGCGGACGAGAAAAACTTGAAGATGCAGTATTGCATGAAAAGAAAAAACAGAAATGTCCAAGAGGGAAGATGGGAGTAAATACGTATGAAAATAAACATTTACTATGGCGGCAGAGGATTGATGGATGATCCCACCTTATTTGTTATTAATAAGATGCAGGAAGTATTAGAAGAGCTGCATGTAACAATAGAGAGATTTAATCTACATGAATTGAAAAATCAAATCACAACCTTACCCCAAACCCTAAAGACTGCGGATGGTATTATATTGGCTGCTACAGTTGAATGGTATGGCATCGGCGGTTATATGCAACAATTCTTGGATTCCTGTTGGTTGTATGGAGATAAGGAAAAGATTGAAAAAATATACATGTGCCCCATTGTAATGGCAACGACCTACGGTGAGCGGGAAGGGAAGTTGAATCTGGCAACTGCCTGGGAGATATTGGGAGGACTTCCCTGCAGTGGAATCTGCGGATATATATCCGACACTACACAGTTGGAAATGAATAAAGATTATCTTACCATTATAGAAAAAAAAGCAGAAAATATGTACCGGACTATCAACCAGAGGCTCGCCAGCCTTCCTGCAAGCAATCAGGCCGTTAAAAAAGTGGTTTCCAGTACAAAAAATATAGATTTAACCCCACAGGAATCCGAGCAGCTTTCACAGTATGCATCGGACGACAGCTATGTGCAAAGGCAGAAAGCTGATATTCTGGAATTGACAAGTATGTTTAAGGATTTAATGGGGGGTTCAGGGGAAGAGGACGAAGAATATGCAGGACGTTTTAAGAAAGCCTTTAATCCCCAGCCGGGTCTTAAAGCAAGCTATAAAATACATATAAGTGATAAGAAGGAACCGTTTACTATTAAGATAAATGCTGCTGATTTGACTTGCGGATACAATGATGAGGGGCAGCCTGATGTGGAAGTTCATGTTAAGAGAGAGATTATGAATGATATCATGTATGGACGAATGACATTCCAGAGGGCATTTATGTCAGGTGAAATGAAAATGAAGGGTGACTTTAAGTTACTAAGGATGTTGGATCAGGTATTTATGTTTGAAGAAAAGTAGTGAGGATGAGATGAAAAAAGAGGATTGTATTTTTTGTAAAATAGTAAACGGAGAAATAGCGTCTAAAACTTTATATGAGGATGAGGACTTTCGGGTTATATTAGATTTGGGACCGGCAACCAAAGGACATGCTTTAATTATTCCGAAAGAGCATTATGCTGATATTTTTGAGTTGCCGGATGAGGTTGTCGCAGGAACAATGATATTGGCTAAAAGGTTGGCAGAATCCATCAGAGAAAAACTCGGAGCAGACGGATTTAATCTGGTACAAAACAATGGGGAAGCAGCAGGACAATCCGTAATGCATTTTCATTTACATCTGATTCCCAGATATGGTAAGGATGGCCAACATATTTTATGGAAGCCACAAACAGTGTCGCAGGAAGAGCTGGAAGAAATCAGAAAACTAATTGCAGAGTAAAAGGAATATGGATTATGAGAAGAATAGATGTGAATGAGATAACACAAAACATTAAGGAAATGTGTATAGAAGCCAATCATTTTCTTTCTCAAGACATGAATATTGCAATGAAACATGCAGTTGCGACAGAAAAATCGCCTTTAGGCTGTGAAATCCTTTCATCTTTGCAAGAAAACCTGCAAATTGCAGGGGAAGATATGATTCCTATCTGTCAAGATACCGGTATGGCAGTTATTTTTATGGAGATAGGGCAAGAGGTATATTTTGAGAATGGTTTATTAGAGGATGCGGTGAATGAAGGGGTACGCCAAGGATATATAGAAGGCTATCTCCGAAAATCTGTGGTTAAGGATCCATTATTAAGGGAAAATACAAAGGATAATACACCTGCGGTGATTCATTACGAGTACACGGCGGGTAACAGAGTGACCATAACGGTTGCGCCAAAAGGGTTCGGCAGTGAGAATATGAGCAGAGTTTTTATGCTAAAGCCGGCAGACGGTTTCCGGGGAGTAAAGGAAGCGGTACTGACAGCGGTTAAGGACGCGGGTCCCAATGCCTGTCCTCCCATGGTAGTTGGAGTAGGCATAGGCGGAACCTTTGAAAAATGTGCCCTATTGGCAAAGAGAGCATTAACAAGACCCGTGGATATGCGCTCTCCTGTTCCTTATGTAAAGGAGATGGAAGAAGAATTATTACAGAAGATTAATAATCTTGGTATCGGTCCGGGTGGATTGGGCGGTTCTACAACGGCATTGGCTGTTAATATAAATACTTATCCGACTCATATAGCAGGACTTCCGGTAGCGGTAAATATTTGCTGCCACGTTAATCGGCATGCTGTGCGGACTATATAATAAGGAGAAAAGGGATGAAGCGATATATGCATACCCCTCTTACGGAGGAAAAAGTGCGAGGGCTTGATGCCGGAGATTATGTCTACATAACCGGCACAATATATACTGCGCGGGATGCAGCTCATAAAAGGATGCAGGAGACTCTTGATGGGGGTGGAAAGCTGCCTATTCCGATACAGGATACCATTATTTATTATATGGGACCAACTCCCGCAAGGGAAGGAAAGCCTATTGGTTCGGCAGGTCCCACAACAGCCAGCCGAATGGATAGATATACTCCCGGCCTATTGGATTTGGGGTTGAAGGGTATGATAGGGAAAGGAAAGCGTTCCCAAGAGGTATTAGATGCCATAGTCAGAAATAAAGCAGTGTACTTTGCGGCAACGGGAGGGGCGGGAGCACTTCTCTCTAAGGCAATTACGGCATCTGAAATAGTGGCATATGAAGATTTGGGTACGGAAGCAATCCGTAAATTGGAAGTAGTTGACTTTCCTGTTATTGTAGTTACGGATGCAGAGGGAAATAATCTATATGAAACGGCTGTGAAGCAATATGAGGTTCAATTATAGAATTGAAGCAAGGAGCTTAGATATAAATGCGTAGAATTATATTAATGGTATTACGACTGTTTTATATAGTTCCATATTATGTATTCCGTATATGGAGGATGAGTAAGAACGATAAGGTTAGCTTTGAAGATACCTTTGCATATATAAAAAAGGTAACAAAGAAGGCAAATCGAGCCGGAAGGGTTTTGATTGAATCTCAAGGCTTGGAAAACCTGCCTGAGAAAGACGGTTTCATTCTCTATCCGAATCATCAGGGTCTTTTTGACGGACTTGTATTTTTTGAATCTTGTCCCCGAGCTTTTTCCTATATTACTAAGAAAGAAGCAAGAAATGTTTTTTTACTTAAGCAGGTAGGAGATGCACTGGATGTTATAGCAATAGACAGAGAAGATATTAAGCAGTCCATGCAAGTTATCATTCAGGTGGCTGAAGAAGTAAAGAAGGGTAGAAATTACTTAATATTTGCCGAGGGAACCAGAAGTAAAAAGGGGAATGAGCTTTTGAATTTTAAGGGAGGAAGCTTTAAGAGTGCGACCAAAGCAAAATGTCCTATTGTTCCATGTGCTTTGATAGACTCCTTTAAGCCTTTTGATGAAAAATCAATTAAGAAGGTAACCGTAAAACTGATCTACCTGCCCCCGCTGTATTATGAGGAGTATAAGGATATGAAAACACAGCAAATTGCGGAAGAGGTAAAGCGGCGTATAGAAGATGAAATTTCCAAACAGCTAGCGGTCAATGCAGGCTAAGAAGTGGAATGTGCGTATGTAAAAAACCATTGACAAAAAAAGCTTTCGTATGTATAATAACTCTTGCGTTGTTGCTTTAGCAGACGCAGTAAAACTTGACAGAGGCAGATTCGGATTATGGAGAAATACTCAAGAGGCCGAAGAGGCGCCCCTGCTAAGGGTGTAGGTCGGGCAACCGGCGCGAGGGTTCAAATCCCTCTTTCTCCGTTTTAGCAGCCAAAGTCAAGAATGGGAAGTGCTTAATCGCACTTCCTAATTTTTTTCAATTGTTTTGTTTTTTGGACTTTCATTATAATATAGCAGGTGGATGCGGTTACACTTCAAAGGGTAGTATCCCGCGAAGCGTGTAACTGGTATCGGAGTGAACAGTTACGGAATGCACAAGAAATCCCCTAAAATTGGTTATAAGATATTGACAAATTATAAAACTTGGGATATCATAAAAGTCCACCGTAAGCGCAGAAACACTACGGTATATCAAAACTTATAAAATACTAAAAAGTTATTGACAAAGAAAAATACTCATGCTATCATGAGTGAGTTGCGTTCTTAGGGGAACAAACTTAAGAAGCAGAGAACCTTGACAAATGAACAGCAATGCAACCCTGAAA
>CAZJAS010000018.1:0-29205 GCA_964544135.1 uncultured Clostridium sp.
TTCGTAGATGTTTTTATTTTACTACATTTTTATCTATGGGGCAACACCTTTATTCGCACGTTTTACTATTTAATAATGTATTATTTGCACGATAGTATTATGCATGACAGCGACATCTTCCTTATCGCCACTATGCCATCTTCAGCGGAGCGTTTTTTTTAATAGTGAACTTTCCTATAAAATAAAGGACGGGAAATCCCCGCCCTTATATTAGCTATTAATAAAATACATGGTTACCGATTACCAGACCGTCACGTCCATTATTTCTTCTGAAGTGAGTTAAATCACCTACATTGGAAACACCTGCTATGGCCTCTTTTGCCGCATCAATACAGCTCTGGCTGACTTTACCGGATTCCAGTACCCTGTTTACCTTACCGCTCTGTGCGGGTGTAAATTGTCCCGATGCATAAATAACACCGTGGATGGTATTGGGATATGCACCGCTTCTGACACGGTTCATAACTACCGCACCTACCGCTATCTGACCCTCATAGGCCTCTCCGCCGGCTTCACACTGAATCAGTGCCGCCAGGAGCATAGTGGTATCTGCATCGGTGGTATACTCGCCATAGTTTACATGACGTTTTGCTTCTGCCTCGGCAGCTTCACGCTCTTTGATTGCATCCATTGTTTCTCCAAAGTCAAGCTTAAACTCAAGGGAAACATAATCCATGGACACATAGCCGTCTTCGCCTTCATAGTCAATACAGGCCCATCCGTCTTCTCCCACGGAAAGCACTTCAACTTCCTCACCCTTGGGAAGCACACCATAAACATCCGCATCAGTGCTGGGTCCCTGCCTTACTTTCAATCCGTCGTCTACATGTGCAACGGTTACGCCTACGCTTTCCGCAAGCTTCTCTGCTTCTTCACCGAATAGCAGATATTCATCACTGGCCCAGCCGATTACATCACCGGATTGAAGCTTGGTCCAGCCGTCTTTTCTTTCTAAAATAATACCGCCGCAGTCCTTATACAGCTTACCGGTCTTTTCGGATTCCGTATTGGGCTCTAAACGGACATTTAATGCATTGGTTACATTTGCCATCACCAGCTTGGATTCTTCTTTCTTCGTTGATGTTGCATTTAAATCTATATTCCATTCGGCTGCTGTGGTACTTAATAACTCTGTTGTATTTGTTGCTCCGGGATCCAGTATTGCAGATACTCCGCCGTTACATTCGCTTAAATAATTCTTTCCGCTGCCGGCTTCTGCAACTATACTTGTATGCATCACCGTAATGAATACCAGCATAATGCCGGCAAGTGATACAAACAGCTTTCTGCCTTTTGCCATCTTTCTACCTCCAAATGTAAAATTACTTCCGGCATTTGCTTATTACCGAAAATTTGGTATATCCTATCTTTAAATATATACCAACTATATTACATTTATTACAAATTTGTTAAATTTGTTACGGAAGTAATCATAGCAGAGGTTTTTAACTTTGTCAAGTTTTGGGATTTATAGGACTTTTGACTTCTCGATACAAGCCTCCATTGCCTCCATTACCGCAGCCCTCATACCCATTTTTTCCAATACCTTAACCGCTTCGATCGTGGTACCGCCGGGTGAACATACCATATCCTTTAGCTCCCCGGGATGCTTGCCTGTTTCCAGTACCATCTTAGCACTACCCAGTACCGCCTGCGCCGCCATGGTATAAGCCTGCTTTCTGGGCATGCCGGAACATACAGCCTGATCCGCCATTGCCTCAATAAACATAAACACATATGCGGGAGAGCTGGAGCTTACTCCTACCACCACATCCATCATATGCTCCGGTACTTCACTCACCGTACCGAAGGAAGATAGCAGCTTTTTGATATATTGCATTTCGCTGTCGGAAACCATCTCGCCCTGCACTACTGCCGTACAGCCTTCTAATACCAGTGCCGGTGTATTGGGCATACAACGAACCAGCTTAATCTGTTTTCCGAACAGCCCTGTTATCTCATCCATGGTCTTTCCCGCAGCAATACTGATTACGACGGTGTTTTGGGCTATCTTATCCTTTATTTCTTCTATCACTTCCGGAAAGCAACCGGGCTTTACAGCTAAAAAGAGAATATCAGAGGATACCGCCACCTCGGTGTTATTCTGCGTAACTCTTATTTCATATGTTTCCTCACATAGCTCTAAAGCAGAGGTCGTCATATCAGATCCTATGATTTCATTCGGTAACACCAGTTTTTTCTTTAAGATACCTCCAATTATAGCCCTTGCCATATTTCCTAATCCGATAAAACCTATTGTCATATCCGTTTCCTCCTTAAATCAAGATTTAATTTCTTTGTCTATATGCTTCATACATTAGAATTGCCGATGCAATGGCAGCATTTAGGGATTCTGCCTTCCCAGCCATTGGAATCTTTAGATAATAATCCGCCTCATTTGCGGTTTGTTTTTTTAATCCCATTCCCTCATTACCGATTAAAAAAGCCGTGCCATGTTTAAAAGAAAAACTATTATAATAAATTTCTCCATCCAGATGTGCCGCATAGGTTTTGATACCCCGCTCATGCATTTTGGCAAGCACTTCCGAAAGTGTTTCTACATATAAAAAGGGAACTCTGTAAACAGAGCCCATGGTAGACCGGATTGTTTTGGGATTAAAAAGATCCACAGTCTCCCTTGTCATAATAATACCGTTTATCCCGGCACTCTCCCCCGTCCTTATGATTGTTCCCAAATTACCCGGATCCTGTAAATCTTCCAAAACCATATACAGGCCGTTTTCCACGGAAAGCATTTCCTCCAAATCATATGCAGGGCGTTTCAGTACCGTTAACACACCTTGAGGCGTTTTGGTATCGGCGGCTTTTTTCATTACTTCCCCCGTAACAGTTTCATATCCTATCTGTACTAATTTATTCCATAACGCCTGTTCTTTAACGTTTCTACTATTTTTTAATTTATTTGCCAAATCTTCAATAATATAAATATCCAAAATCCAATCCGCAGGGGCTTCCTCCAGCATTTTAATGCCTTCCGCTACAAATACATTGTCTTTTTTACGCTCCCGTGCCTTGGTCTGCCATTGTACAAGCTGCTTTATACGGGGATTTGCGATACTCCCTATCATCACATGCCTCTTCCTAACCTGTCCTATATGATGCAGGTATTTTTAATAGTATAACGTAAAAAAAAACTCCCCGCAACTTAAAGTTAGGGGAGCTTCTTACTTTATTTTGACAATAGCCTACTGATTTCAAAAGAATATTCCGGTATCTCTTTTTTCATAGCCAATGCTTCTTCAATATCAAAATCCGTAAATTCACCATGCTTATATCCTACTACTCTCTTCGTCTTGCCTGCTATCAGCAAATCCACCGCATAAGCTCCCATAATGGAGGCATAATAACGGTCCTTACAGGTAGGACTGCCGCCACGTTGCATATGACCTAAAATCGTCGCCCTTGTTTCGATACCCGTAGCTGCTTCGATTCTCTTTGCCATTGAATTAGAGTGACCGATCCCTTCTGCATTGATAATGATATGGTGCTTCTTACCCCTCTTACGATTTTCAATGATATTATTGATGATTGCCTGCTCATTATAATCATATCGCTCGGGTAAGAGGATATCTTCCGCACCGTTGGCGATACCGCACCATAGTGCAATATATCCGGCATTTCTTCCCATAACCTCAATAATAGAGCAACGCTCATGGGAGGAGGAGGTATCTCTTACCTTGTCAATGGCCTCCATAGCGGTATTTACCGCCGTATCAAAACCAATGGTATATTCCGTACAGGCAATGTCCAAATCAATGGTACCCGGAAGGCCGATTGCATTAATGCCCAATCTCGCCAATGCCTGTGCACCCCGATAAGAACCGTCGCCGCCGATTACTACCAGACCGTTAATGCCATGCTTTTTACATATCTCCGCACCTTGCTTTTGCACTTCAAGATTTTCAAACTCGGGACATCTTGCCGTTCCTAAGATCGTTCCGCCTTTTTGGATGATATCGGAAACATTTCTGGTATTCATATTTATAATCTCTTCATTAATAAGGCCCATATAGCCTCTCTCAATGCCTTTTACTTTCAATCCTCTTACAATTGCAGTACGTACCACCGCACGGATTGCAGCATTCATTCCCGGTGCATCTCCGCCGCTTGTAAGTATCGCGATTGTCTTTACCTGTTCTGCCATGACTTAATCCTCCTAAACATTTCCTATATTCTAATCTATTTTTTTACCATTTTCAATCATTTTTTGATATTTTTTTCACAAAAGCGACAAAATCATGATTTAACTACTAAACAACCTTAATATTCGACTTACCGAAACGTTCGGATAAGGCAGAAATCAAGGCATCATCAGCCTTTACATTGCGATTCTTAGGCAGCTCTTTCATAACCTTGGGATTTTCCACATAGATAATCACGCTGTCATTTCCCTCAGATTCCGCTATCGCTGAAAACAGACTCGCCTTCGCCTTTTCATATTCTTCCATACTTGAAAATTTGATCCAGAGCTTTTTTGTCAGCTGATCAAAGGGCTGTATTCTTTCACAAATCAGCTTGCCGTCTTTTTCTTCTTCAATAGAAGCCCTTCCCCGAATAAATACCTTAGCATCCTCAACAAGCAAAGCGGCGTTTTTTTCATAATCTTTTGGAAAAACCACCACCTCCACGGTTCCTACCAAATCCTCTATGGTAAGAAATGCCATTACTTTATCATTTTTAGTATATTTTATAGTCTTATCCGCAATGATACCGCCTATTATAACATTCGAACCATCTTCTATAGCAACATTTCCCGTCTCCTCATCCAGTGCAAAATCTGCAGTGGTTGCAGATATTTTTCTGCGCCAAACCGCCTCATACTCTTCTAAGGGATGGCCGCTTACATAGATACCAAGCACCTCTTTCTCAAACCCCAGGCGCATTTCCTTGGAATACTCACCCACCTCGGGTAGCTGTACATCAAAGCTGTCCTTTGCATCCTCATCTACTATATCAAAAAGGGAGATTTGGCCTGCCATATTATTCTTTTTGTCCTTTTGTATATGTTCCAGTATCTGTACATATACGCTCATAAACTGCTTTCTGGTTCCTCCCAGGCTATCTAAGGCGCCTGCTTTTATAAAGTTTTCAATGGCACGCTTATTTAAATCCCTGTCTGCCATACGGGTGATAAAATCCTTTAGATTCGTAAATCGTCCTCTCTGGCTGCGTTCCTCCACTACTGCTGCAATTACCGGCCAGCCAACTCCTTTAATTGCCGTAAGGGCATAGCGGATACAATTATCGGATACAGAAAATCCACTTTCTCCCTCATTGATATCGGGGGGCAGGATCTTAATACCCATGCTGCGGCAAACCAGAATATACTCCGCAACCTTTTTGGCATTGTCGATTACAGAGGTCAAAAGGGCCGCCATAAACTCTACAGGATAATAGTACTTTAAATATGCTGTCTGATAGGCAACTACCGCGTAACAAGCCGCATGAGATTTATTAAACGCATATTTGGCAAAATCCATCATATTTTCAAAAATTTCTCCCGCTACCTTTTCATCAATTCCCTGTGCCACACAGCCGGGAACTCCTTCTTCGGGATTTCCGTAAATAAAGTTTGCCCTCTCCCTTTCCATAACGGATACTTTCTTTTTACTCATGGCACGACGTACCAAATCACTTCTGCCCAGTGTATATCCGCCCAGATCACGTACAATCTGCATGACCTGTTCCTGGTATACGATACAACCATAGGTGGGCGCCAAAATAGGCTCTAACTGCAAACAGGCATAGGTTACTTCCTCCGCACTGTTCTTTCCTTTTATATATTTGGGGATAAACTCCATAGGGCCCGGACGGTACAAAGATATACCCGCAATAATATCCTCCAAATTCTGAGGCTTCAGCTCCTTCATAAAGCTTCTCATGCCAGCACTTTCCAGCTGGAACACACCGTCGGTTTTACCGGTACATAAGGAGTCCAAAACCTTTTTATCATCATAATCAATATGGTCGATATCAATATGGGTTCCGGTATCCTTCTCTATCAAATCTACCGCACCTTTTATCACGGTCAAAGTTCGCAGCCCCAAAAAGTCCATTTTAAGAAGACCCAGCTCTTCTAATGTAGTCATGGTAAACTGGGTGGTGATGGAACCGTCGGAGCCCCTTGATAAAGGTACAAAATCATCGGCTGCTTCCGGACAGATCACCACACCTGCCGCATGCATGGAGGTATGCCTGGGAAGTCCTTCTAAGCGTTTGCACATATCAATCAGATAATGTACCTGATCATTGCTGTTATAGAGATTTCTAAACTCAGGTGCCTTCTCCAGTGCACGGTTAATAGTAATATTTAACTCGTTGGGGACCATTTTTGCAATAGAATCCACAAAAGCATAGGGTAGATCCATAACCCGTCCCACATCACGGATTACACCCTTGGCAGCCAGTGTTCCGAAGGTCACAATCTGCACCACCTTTTCAGCACCGTATTTTTGCACAACATAATCAATAACCTCCTGCCTTCTTTCAAAACAAAAATCCACATCGATATCGGGCATGGAGATACGTTCCGGATTTAAGAAACGTTCAAACAATAAATTATAACGGATAGGATCTATATTGGTAATCTGCAGGCAATAAGACACAAGGCTGCCCGCTGCCGAACCCCTTCCCGGTCCCACAGGTATATCGTTCTTTCTTGCAAACTTTATAAAATCCCATACAATAAGGAAATAATCCACAAAACCCATGGTTTTGATTACATCAAGTTCATAGGAAAGCCTCTCGGTAAGCATCTGCTTTGTTTTATCATCCGGATTGTCTTTCTCATATCGCAGGACAAGTCCTTCCCGACAAAGCTTATTTAAATAATCATAAGAGTCATACCCTTCGGGTACATCATATTGGGGCAGCTTGGTCACGCCAAATTCAATTTCCACATGGCATCTGTCCGCAATAAGCTGGGTATTTTCCACGGCTTCCCATGCATAGGGGAACAGCCCTTTCATTTCCTCTTCGCTTTTTACAAAATACTGACCGCCCTCATAGCGCATCCGGTCTTCATCCGCCAGCTTTTTACCCGTCTGCAAACACAAAAGGATATCGTGGGAATCCACATCCTCCTTGTATGTATAGTGGACATCATTGGTAACAACCAAAGGAATATTCAATTCCTTGCTTATTTTCATGAGCTCGGTATTTACATTTTTCTGTTCCGGAATGCCATGATCCTGCATTTCCAGGAAATAATTGCCCTTACCGAAACAGGCCTCATATTTCAACGCCATCTTTTTGGCCTGATCAATCAAACCCTTGGTAATATATCTTTGTACTTCGCCGGCAAGGCAGGCAGACAAGGCAATGATACCCTCATGATATTTATTTAATATCTCCATATCCACCCTGGGCTTATAATAATATCCTTCCGTAAATCCACGGCTGACTATCTTCATGAGATTGGCATAACCGGTATTGTTCTCTGCCAATAGCACCAAATGATAATAACGGTCCTCACCGCCGGTTAATTCTTTATCAAAACGGGAATTGGGTGCCACATAGACTTCACAGCCGATTATGGGATTGATCCCCGCCTCTTTTGCTGCCCTGTAAAAATCAACAGCACCATACATCACACCATGGTCCGTAATGGCTGCACTGTCCATTCCCAGCTCTTTAACCCGCTTTATATATTCTTTTATTTTGTTAGAACCATCCAACAGAGAATATTCAGTGTGGACATGTAAATGTGCAAATGCCATATTTCTTCTCGCTTTCCCGCTACCAAAAGGTCGCTTTTATTGTTTTCGTATCTTACTTTAAGCCATCCGCTATCGTATAAAACTGATGATATACACCTTGCTGCCCCATCAGTATTTCATGATTCCCTTCCTCTACAATACCCTCGTCCGTCAGCACCACAATACGATCGGCATTTTTAATACTCGATAATCTATGGGCAATGGTAATGGTTGTCCTGCCCTCCGACAGCTTACTGAGGGACTGTGCCACTTCAAATTCACTCTCATTGTCCAATGCCGAGGTTGCCTCGTCCAAAATCATAATGGGAGGATTCTTAAGGAACACTCTGGCGATACTGATTCTTTGTTTCTGTCCACCGGACAGCTTCACACCTCGTTCACCCACATAGGTATCATAGCCGTCCTTCAGCTGTGTAATAAAGTCATGGGCACCTGCCCTTTTTGCGGCTTCTATAGCCTCTTCCCGGGTAGCTGCAGGATCCCCGTATAATATATTGTCCAGCACAGAGCCTGAAAATAAATATGCCTCCTGCTGTACCATACCGATATTGCGGCGCAGGCTCTTTAATGTAAATTGGTTAATATCCATACCGTCTATGGATATCTTTCCCTCCGTTACATCATAAAACCTGGGGATTAAATTGCATAATGTAGTCTTACCCCCACCGGAGGGTCCTACGATTGCCAGCTTCTCTCCCGGCTTTATCAGTAAATTTAAATTACCGAATACTCTGTTATGATCATCCGGATATTCAAAGAATACTCCTTCAAATAAAATTTCACCCATGGGCTTTTTCATTTCCACAGCATCCGGTCTATCAAAAATCTCTATATCCGCATCCATAATCTGCAGGAAACGTTCAATGCCGGTAAGCCCTCTTTGAAACTGCTCCGCAAATTCGATAATTCTTCTGATTGTGGCAATCAAAGTGGATACATACATGATATAAGCCACTAAATCACCTGCACTGATCTGTCCGTTTACCAAAAAAATACCGCCCATTAAAATAACAATTAAATACATCAATCCGTCAAATGCCCTTGTTGATGTCTGGAATGCCGCCATGTAACGGTAAGTTTCCTTCTTTATAGAAAGAAATTTCTGGTTGCCCTTTTCAAACTTTTCCACTTCCATCTCTTCATTGGTAAAAGCCTTTACAACCTTTTGCCCTAATAAGCTGTCCTCAATGGCTGCGTTCAGCTCACCGATTTGAACACGCTGTTTGGCAAAGGCATTCCTGTTCTTCTCATTTAATTTCATACAGGTAAATACCATAACGGGAACTACCATAAATACTAAGATGGTTAGGGGAATATTGACTGTAGCCAATATGATGAACGCCACTACCGATTTAATACCCGCAATAAAAAACTCTTCGGGACAGTGATGTGCAAATTCCGTCACATCAAATAAATCATTGGTAATGCGTCCCATTATCTGTCCTACTTTTGTATTATTAAAATAGGTATTGGATAAATACTGTAAATGTGTATACGCATCCTTGCGCATGCTGGTCTCTATCCTTGCTCCCATAACATGTCCCATATTTGCCATATAATAATTGGCCGCACAATCTATAATCCGCAGCACTAAATAAAGCAATGCCATCTTTCCGATTAGGTCCACTGTCAATAATGCCGGATTTTCCTGCCCGGTATTGGTAATCTGCCTTATAATCATAGGCAGCACCAGCTCACAGACTGTTGTGAGGGATGCGCAGAATAAATCCAATATCATCACTTTCTTATGCTCGGTATAATAGGGTAAAAAACGCTTTATGAGTTCTTTTGTAGAATATTCCTTATTGTCCATTGTCTATCTAATGCCTTTCTTTTATACGCTTTCAGCTGAAATTTTCCCAATACATACACAAATTAGAGTATCATTATTTTAGGACAGCGTCAATATAGTGGACGAAAGCCCGACCGGAAATCATCGCTCACTGATATAAAAGAAAAAGGCAGTCATGATAGACTGCCTAATCCATAAAACACCTATTTATTACTATACACCAATAAGGAAATAATGCTATTTATGCAAATGGATTCTCTGTAGGATACATCATGCCCTTAGGCTGATTAAAATTAATATCCTCTATGGGAACACCGATATATTTAAAAACTTCATACAATGCCTTACCATAATGACCGAATGCCACAGCACCATGATGGGGATAATTTTTCTCAATCAATACATGACGATAGAATCTGCCCATTTCATGAATCGCAAATACACCGATACCGCCAAAGGATTTGGACGCCACAGGTAAAACCTCACCATGTGCGATGTAAGCACGCAACTGGGAATCCGCAGTACTTTGCAGACGATAGAATGTAATATCGCCGGGGATGATATCTCCCTCTAATGTTCCCTGGGTTACTTCTTCAGGCAGGGTCCTTGCCATAATCATCTGATTTTTCATATTGCAGGAGGAGAGCTTCTTAGAGCAGGTATTACCGCAGTGGAAGCCCATAAAGGTATCCTGATGGGTGTAATCAAATTTGTCCTTGATTGATTCTTCATACATATCAGCGGGCACGGAGTTATTAATATCAAGCAAGGTTACCACATCCTCGCTGACGCAGGAGCCGATAAACTCACTTAAGCAGCCATAAATATCAACTTCGCAGGAAACGGGATAACCCATACCTGTCAAACGGCTGTTTACATAGCAGGGAACAAATCCAAACTGTGTTTGGAATGCAGGCCAGCATTTACCGGCAATCGCTACATATTTTCTATAGCCCTTATGTGCTTCTATCCAGTCTAACAGAGTCAACTCATACTGTGCCAGTTTTGGAAGTATATCGGGTATTAAATTACCAACACCCAATTCCTCAGCCATCTCTTCCACTTTATCGGGGATACGGGGATCATCCGCATGGTTATTAAATGCTTCAAATAAATCCAGCTCGGAGTTTTCTTCAATCTCTACGCCTAAATTATATAATTGCTTAATGGGTGCATTACATGCTAGGAAATTAAAGGGTCTGGGACCGAAGCTAATGATTTTTAAATCTGATAAGCCGATAATCGCTCTTGCTATCGGTAAAAATTCATGTAACATATCCGCACATTCATCTGCTGTGCCTACCGGATATTCCGGAATATAAGCCTTAACATTACGCAGCTTTAAATTATAGCTAGCATTCAGCATACCGCAGTAAGCGTCACCGCGTCCGCCTATTAAATCATTTTGCGATTCTTCTGCTGCCGCAACAAACATTGCAGGACCGTCAAAATGCTTTGCTAAAAGAGTCTCACTGATTTCAGGTCCGAAATTGCCTAAATAAACACAGAGTGCATTGCAGCCTGCCTGCTTAATATCTTCAAGAGCCTGCACCATATGGATTTCACTTTCTACAATACACACAGGGCATTCATAAACACCCTCTGTACCGTATTTGGCTGTATAAGCCTTCATGAATGCTTTTCTTCTGTCCACTGACAAAGATTCAGGGAAGCAATCACGGCTGACCGCTACAACACCTACTTTTACCTGGGGTAAATTATTCATTTTATATCCTCCTTTATTTGTCCTGCCACTGCAGGAATCTATACTGTTAATTACTCATTAAGATTCAGATTTTTTCCTTTTAATCCTAGAAATACACCGCTCTCCAAGCCACCCTCTTCATGCCCGATGAGCCATTTGTTTGATGCGGTCAGCAAAGCGTCCTCATTGCTTGTTTTGCCGTCTTCTACTTTTGCATGTGCTGATTTTAAGGGGTAATTGGTTCCTCTGGGCAGTACAATCGCTACCTTAAAGCCTCTATTGTCCAAATCACAGGGTGCATAGTGAAGTGTGGTTCCATAGACCTCCACCGCTGTTCCCGCAGGAACCAGGAATGCCTCCACCTTTGCGGTATCATAAGTAAAATCTTCCTCCACATCCTGTAAAAGCCCCAGCATCAGTACGGCATCCGTTGCCGCAACATTAATTTCGGAATCCCTGTGGTACTCCAATGCATTGAGTAAGGTATTGTGTCCGTTACAATATCCGATTTGAATCGGCATTTCACCATAGGCCGTAACGGAAAGCTCATTATAAACGGGTAATGCTTCCAATATTTCTACGGATGGCTCGTAGGCAACCCCTTCAGGTAATGGTGTTTGGGCCATCTTTTCCACCAATTCGGTAAAATCTACATTGTTCACAATGCGCCCGTATTTTTTAAAGGCAGCATCCGTAATTTTTTTAATTTCCATATCCGCTCCTGTCTATGCGCTTAGGCGCACCTGTGAATCATACTTCTTACTTTATAATCTCAAAGATCGGTTTTAATGCCGGATAAATTTCTTTAAACTGTGCATAGCGTTCTTCGTACTTTGCCGCAATCTGAGGATCCGGCTCAATGGTATCCACTATCTTTACAAACTTACTTGCTATCTCTTCCACACTGCTATAAGCACCGCAGGCCACTGCCGCCAGCATGGCGCCGCCCATTGCAGGACCTTCTTCGCTTTCTAATACATCCACCTTAATATTCATAACATTGGCTATTATCTTGCGCCAAAGGGGGCTTTTTGCACCGCCGCCGCATATCTTGGTGCGCTCTATCGAAATACCCAAGCTCTTTGCCACCTCAAGAGAATCCCTGAGCGCAAAGGCAACACCCTCCAGCATGGCTTGAGTCATATCCGCACGGCCGGTATCCATTGTCATCCCCACAAAGGTTCCTCTGGCATTGGGGTTATTATGAGGAGAACGCTCTCCCATCAGATAGGGTAAGAAATATACATGGTTCTCTCCCAATGCGGTAATATTCTCCTGCTCTTTTGCATAGTCATTCGTGCCGATGATATCGTCCATCCACCATTTATTACAGGAAGCTGCACTGAGCATACAGCCCATTAAATGATAGGTGCCGTCCGCATGGGCAAAAGAATGCAGCGCATTGTATTTATCCACTCCGAATTGCTTGGAGGAAATAAAGATGGTGCCGCTGGTTCCCAGGGAAATATTGCAACGGGCATCTCCTACCGTTCCTGTACCAACCGCCGCAGCCGCATTATCACCTGCTCCTGCCGCTACCTTTACATAATCGGATACACCTAACTCTTTTGCGATATCGGGCTTTAAAACACCCACACATTCGTAGCTTTCGTAAACCTTTGCAAGCTGCTGAATCTCAACACCGCAGATATCACACATTTCCTTTGACCAGCAGCGGTTCTTCACATCAAACAAAAGAGTGCCGGAGGCATCGGAAACATCGGAGCAATGCACACCTGTCAGCATATAGGCAAGATAATCCTTAGGAAGCATAATCTTGGCAATTCTTGCAAAATTCTCCGGTTCTTTATTTTTCACCCATAATATTTTGGGAGCCGTAAATCCGGTAAAAGAAATATTTGCCGTATACTCCGACAGCTTCTCTTTACCGATTACATTATTTAAATAATCACATTCCTCATAGGTTCTTCCGTCGTTCCACAAAATAGCAGGACGAATCACCTTGTCATTTTCATCCAAAATAACCAGACCATGCATTTGTCCGCCAAAACTCAGACCTGCCACAAGGCTCTTATCCGTATCCTTTAAAAGCTCCTTTAAGCCGATCATGGTCTCACGAAACCAGTCCTCGGGGTTCTGCTCCGACCAGCCGGGGTTTGGGAAACTTAACGGATACTCCCTGGATACTACATTTATAATCTGCCCTTCTTCATTCATAAGCAGCAGTTTTACCGATGATGTCCCTAAATCCACTCCGATATACAGCATACCTACCTCCCTTAATGGTTTACAACAGTTTTAAGTATTGTGCACGGGCACGTTACTATAATGATAAACTTTCTTTTATAAAAAATCAAGCATAGATTAAATTTTTGACATAATCAACAAAATCAAATGGTTTTAACCGGTATTTAAAACCTTATTTTAGTCATAATTACGGTTTTTGTGCGCAAGCACGGTTTCCCGTCTGCAAAAATTGACTTCAACGCATTCTTATGCTAACGTAAAGAGATAAAGGCAGCAGGATATTCAACATAAAGGGAGGACATTTATGGCTACCATAAAGGAAATCGCAGAGCTGGCAGGGGTGTCAAGAGGTACCGTGGATAGGGTTTTAAACAACCGCGGAGCTGTCAACCAAGCCACTTCTGAGAAAATATTAGAAATTGCAAAGGCATTGGACTATAGACCCAACCGGGCCGGAATCGTATTGGCTGCACAGAAGAAGCGTCTGAAGCTGGGTGTTATTCTTTTTTCATCGGATAATCCTTTTTTTGAAGACGTACAAAGGGGTGTGGAGGAAAAAGCGGAGGAATTATCCGGTTATAACTGCAGTGTGGTAATCAAACAGGTACGCTTTAATATCGAGGAGCAGCTTACCGCGATTGATGAGCTGGAGGCCGAGGGCGCAAACGGTATTGCCATGGCTCCCTGCAATCATAGCAGCATCAAGGAACGGATCAACCTTCTTTTTGAAAAAGGAATACCCGTTGTCACCCTGAATACGGATATCGAAGGTTCCCACAGAATTGCCTATGTGGGCAGCCACTACACCCATTCGGGCGAAACGGCTGCAGGTCTCATGAATCTAATGACCTCCGGTGATGTACTAGTGGGTATCATCAGCGGTTCATCCGACATTCTCTGCCATACGGAACGGATTGCCGGATTTAAAAAAACAGTGGAAGCAAATTATAAGAATATTAAAATCATAGAAACCGTAGAAAATCATGATGATGATATAGAGAGTTATGAAAAAACTACCGCGATGCTTGCGGCACATCCCGGAATCAATGCTTTGTTTTTTGTGGCGGGTGGCGTATACGGCGGATGCCGCGCCGTTATTGCAAAGGGTCTTACCGAAAAAATCAGGATATTAGCTTTTGATAAGGTATCCACTACCAAAGCATTGGTTAAAGAGGGCATTATTGCCGCCACCATATGTCAGCAGCCAAAAATCCAGGGGACAAAGCCCCTGGAAATATTGTTTGCTTATCTGACTGCCGGTGAGCTTCCCGAAAAGGAATATCATTACGTGGCAGTAGATATCCGTATTAAGGAAAATATCTAAAGGACATTATTCTTCCGTAAACAGAGGTGTTGACAAATAACGGTCACCCGAATCCGGCAGAAGCACTACAATTACCTTACCTGCATTTTCGGGTCTCTTTGCAAGCTCCGTAGCAGCATACAATGCGGCACCGGAAGTAATTCCCACCAGAACTCCCTCTGTTCTTGCAATGCTGCGGCCCGTTATAAAGGCATTATCATTGCTTACTTTTATAATCTCATCATAGATACCGGTATCCAATACCTTAGGTATAAATCCGGCTCCGATGCCCTGCAGTTTATGAGGTCCCGGCTGACCGCCCGAAAGCACCGGTGAACCCTCAGGCTCCACTGCAACTATCTTAATATCCGGATTCTTGCTCTTTAAATATTTACCCGCGCCGGTAATGGTACCCCCCGTACCGATACCGGATACAAAAATATCCACCTTGCCATCGGTATCTTCCCAGATTTCCGGACCCGTGGTTTTCTCATGTATCTCAGGGTTGGAAGGATTATCAAACTGTCCCATGATTACAGAGCCTTCGATTTCTTTATGCAGCTCTTCCGCCTTGGCAATGGCACCCTTCATACCCAAGGCGCCTTCTGTCAATACCAACTTTGCACCATATGCTTTTAAAAGATTTCTTCTTTCCACACTCATACTGTCAGGCAGTGTGAGGATTGTCTTATAGCCTTTTGCTGCAGCCACGCTGGCAAGGCCGATTCCTGTATTTCCGCTGGTAGGCTCAATAATAGTGGCTCCCGGCTTTAATTCTCCGCTCTCTTCGCCCCGTATTATCATATTAAGTGCTATTCTGTCTTTTACACTTCCTGCCGGATTAAAATACTCCAACTTAGCTAAAATCACGGCATCCTCTGCATTCGCCTGTTTGGCATAATTGTTCACCTTAAGTATTGGTGTCTTTCCGATTAATTCCGTTGCGCTTTGTTTAATTTTACTCATACCTGCTCCCATCTGCGCATCCCTATTGCGCTCCAATTTAGTTAGTTCAGTGTTTTACTATCTTCTCGTTTGTATTCCTACTTTTCTAGTAGGAGAATTATGAATTAATATTACATCGTATTTCTCATATTGTCAAATATATTTTTATAATTTTTTTGACATCATGTTTTTTATACAGTAATATGGTTGCAGAAGCTTACCGTCCCTCAATCCTATGCAATCAAACCGAAAGGATATTCACAGATATGATTACTGACAGCAGCTATAAGGTTCCCTTCATTTATCACCTTATCAATTCCGGTAAGGATGTTTCGGTCTCGGTCCCGGGCTCTAAAAGCATCACCAACCGAGCACTCCTTCTTGCCATGCTGGCCAACGGGGAAAGCACCCTCAAGGGGGCTCTTTTTTCCGATGATTCCAGACATTTTTTAAACTGCCTGAACGCACTGGGCTTTGAAACCTTTGCCGATGAAAAACTCTCTTTGATGAGTGTAAAGGGGCTTGACGGCGCCCTGCCCTTGTCAGAGGCTTCCCTATATGTGGGAAGTGCCGGGACCGCCGCTCGATTCCTCACGGCCTGTTTGGGCGTGTTGCCGGGTACCTTTTATATGGATGCCTCAGAGCAAATGAAAAAAAGGCCTATGGCACCCCTGCTTTCCACACTGCAGGAATTAGGCTGTGAAATCTCCTATCACGAGAAGGATGGATTTTTCCCTTTTACTTTAAAGGGAAATGGATTTTGCAAGGATACCATCTGCATTGATATCAACTCCAGCAGTCAATTCTTAAGCGCTCTTTTGATTGCATCCGGTCTTGCTCCCAAGGATATGACCATTGGGGTAAAAGGGTATCACGGTATGTCCTATATTACCATCACACAGAAAATGATGGCACAGTTTGGGGTAATAGCCGAACAACAATCCGACGGATCCTTTTTCGTATCCACCGGCCAGCATTATAAGCCCCAATCCTATGAGGTGGAGCCGGATGTATCCGCAGCCTGTTATTTTTATGCTTTGGCTGCTTTACTGGGTATCTCCGTTACGGTAAACGGTGTACATAAAGAATCCCTTCAGGGAGATATTGCATTTTTATCTATTTTGGAACAAATGGGATGTGTGATACAAAATCGTGAGAACGGCATTTGCCTTACCGGTCCCAAAATGGGAATGCTGAAAGGGATTGATATAGATATGTCCGCCTGCTCCGATCAGGCAATTACCCTTGCCGCTATCGCACCCTATGCAAGCTCACCCATTACCATAAGAGGCATCAGTCATATCCGTTTTCAGGAAAGCGATCGTTTGGGAGCTATCATGGAAAACCTTGCTGCCATGGGGATTTCCTATGAGGAGCATGCGGACGGCCTGACCATTTATCCCGGCATGCCAAAGCCCGCCTTGATACGCACCCATGATGACCACAGGCTTGCTATGGGCTTTTCTCTCACCGGGCTTCGGGCCAATGGTATTGTAATAGAAAACCCATCCTGTTGTAAAAAAACATTTAAACAATATTTTGAGGTATTAGAAGATACGATTCATAAAATAGTATAGGTCATATGATAGAAGATAATTACAGAATTAATTATATGGATGAACTATTAAACAATTAAATAAGAGGTTGCAGAGCTTTTGTTTATATTAGCTTTGCAACCTCTTTATTTTTCTTATGCTGTTAGGTAATTGTGAAACTCATTTTAGTGGCTCCACTTGCTCTACTCTCCATAATACTTTGGAAGGCCATCTTTTTCTATGGAAATGAGACCCTAAGGGATTCCTAAAAGCATGGAAGCCTATGCTGAACATGCTTTTACACTTAGGGGCTCATTGGAATGGTTAGAAAAACCGGCTGACAAAGTAATATGAAGAGTAGAGCCCCCTTATATGGCAAATGCCCATTATTACGCTGTAATTAAAGTACCGGCCCTGCCCTTGATGGCTGATTTTACCTGCCCCATGGAGGTAATCAGCACCTTGCCTTCGGGTACCTTATCTAAATATTCTATAGCTGCCTCAATCTTAGGAAGCATGGTGCCTTCCTCAAACTGCCCTTCCTTCACATAAGCCTGTGCTTCTGTTGCAGTCATATGGGTAATAGGCTCTTGTGTTTCTTTTCCAAAATCTTTATAGACATAATCCACGGTAGTCAGGATAATCAGATAGTCGGTCTGTAAATCAGAAGCCAGCTTGCCGGCGATGCAGTCCTTTTCTATGACCGCAGAGGCTCCTTTTAAGGTATGCTGCTGTTCAATCACGGGGATACCGCCACCGCCGCAGGCAATTACCACCTGATCCGCATCCGCCAATGTCTTGATGCTTTCTATTTCCACTATATCCAGAGGCTTGGGTGCCGCTACTACACGTCGATAGCCCATCCCAGGTTCTTCCACTACATAATTGCCCTTCTTTAATTCTATGTCCGCATCTTCTTTGGACATATACCTGCCGATTTTCTTATTGGGCTCATAGAAGGCTTCATCATAGGGATCAACCGTGACCTGAGTTAGTATCGTGCTGACCGGCTTGCTGATACCGCGGCTAAAAAGCTCGGACCGCAATGCATTTTGAATATCATATCCTACATACCCCTGGCTCATTGCCGAGCACACACACATGGGTGCGGGTGTATAATCAATATAAACACGGCGCAGCTCGGTCATAGCCTTATGGATCATGCTGACCTGAGGTCCGTTGCTATGTGTAATTGTAAGCTGGTAATCCTCTTCTATCAAATCAGCCAGTGCCCTGGCGGTAACCTTTACTGCGTCCCATTGCTCTAAGGTTGTATGACCCAATGCATCATGTCCTAAAGAAACTACTGCTTTTATTTTGCTCATAAAGATACCTCTCTTGTCTGAAATATATAAGTCAGTATATCATTTTAACTAAAATTTGTATACACTCACTTTCCCTTCCGCTCTTTGGCGGCCTCTGCCGTTTTCTTACGTTCATTGGAAATATCATAGTATTTATCCAAGATAATACCATGCAGCACCAAAGCCTGATAAGTAGCTTCCTGGGCAGGAGTCATCACCATACCTACGGAAGAATTGTAATCTGTAATCACGCAGCCCGTGTATGCAATCAACCAAAACAGGGCCGAATCTTCCTTGGGTATCATATCCCAAAGGCTGCTTTCGGGCATATCAACCAGTGAAATAAGCGTACGCAAATGACTCTCGGCAGCCAATATATAGCTTCCGTCCGGTAAAATTACGCCTGCTCCATAGCCGGCACATTTTTCACCTAAATTCTTTAAATGCTCATCGTCTACTATCATAATACCTGCCTATTTCTGCAACTCGTAGATTCGAGTATATTTTGTAATAAAATGTCGGATAATAGGTTCTGCCGTAATCTCTTTGCCGCATACCTCATTTATCGTTTCCAGAGAATTACGCATACTGCCATATCGATGGATTTTTTCATGCAGCCAAGCGGTGATTTCATTGATTCTGCCTTCTGCCAAAAGTGTATCCACATTTCCGATTTCCTTCTCCATGCTCTCTAAGAACATACCGTCATAGATGGTACCCAATAAATAGGAGGGAAAATAACCAAAGGAGCCTGAAGACCAATGCATATCCTGCAAAATGCCCTCTTCGGGATTGGCAGGACATAGTCCTAGCATCTCTTCCATCAAATCATTCCACAAAGCGGGTAAATCCACTGCCCTAACACCATCCCTAAAAATAGCCTTCTCAATTTCATATCGCAGGATTATGTGAAAATTATAGGTAAGCTCGTCCGCTTCTATCCTGATAAAGCTGGGCTTTATATGATTGATCTCACGGTAGAATTGCTCTAGGGAAATGGCTTCAAATTGAGGTAAAAATTCCCTTACTTTATTATATATGGGTTTCCAAAAATTAATATTTCTTCCTAAGATATTCTCATAAAAGCGGGACTGACTCTCATGCAGACCCATTAAATTATCAATTTTTGCAGCTGCTGTTTTTTCATATTCAGGGTTAACACCCTGCTCAAATATAGCATGGCCCCCTTCATGAATAATGCTGAACATGGCATCTATGGCTTCCTGCTCTTTATAATGATTGGTCACACGTACATCACTTGGCCCAAAGCCCATTGTAAAAGGATGCTCGCTTTCTGACATAACACCGGCATCCTGATCAAAGCCTATGTAAGAAAGCAGAAAGGTGCTCAGCTCTTTTTGTCGGTTTATATCATATTTGCCCTTAAATATATTATGATCCGGTTCCGGTTTTTTCATAATTTCTTTCAGAAGGGGTATTAGTGCCTCCTTCATCTCCATAAATAGACGGTCTATGGTAGCACTATCCATGCCCTCTTCATACATATCAATCAGGGTATCATAAACCTCCTTGTCCGGAGCTATGTATTTTGCAAGCTTGCCTGTCATATCTATCATTTTTTGAAGATGAGGGCAAAACAGTTCAAAATCCGCTGTTTGTTTCGCTTCCTCCCAAATCTTTTGTGAGATATTAGTCTCTTTTACCAATTCCTCATAAAAATCCGAAGGTATCTTTTTATCTTTTTCATACTCTTTTTTACCACGTCTCACCGTTAACTGCATTGCCCGGTCAAGGGCATTATATTCCTCCGGCTCCAGAAGCTTTTCATACAGCTCTCCCAATTCCTCCGAGGTGCTAAGTTTAAAAGCTTCCGAAGAAAAATAGGTAATGGCATCAATTTTATATTCCACTCCCTTTTTAGGGGTTTGTGTGTACATATCCCAAGACATCTGTGAAATCACCTGATTATATTGTTCCAGCTTGTCTAAATATTGTTTTAATTGTTCTAATACTTTTGACATATTAACTCCCATCCGTCCGCTTCGGCGGAGATCCAACTTCTTATTTATTTTTATCATATAGGTATTTGCCAAACTTGTTTTCGACTGGGCTCTACTCTCCATAATACTTTGTCAGCCAGTTTTTCTAACCATTCCAAAGTAATATGGTGAGTAGAGCCACTAGATATGAGTTTAGTAAATACCTGATTTTCATAATAAGTCTATTAGCTCTGTGTTTTACCTTGTAAATATACAAAGCATCAGTGCACCTATTATAATACAGAAATCAGAAATATTAAATACGATGCGGGAGAACCGTTTCCACTTTACGGGAAAGCTCACATAATCCACAACATACTTACGTTTTAATCTGTCATAGGTATTGCTGAAAGCACCGCCCAGTAGTAAAGCCAGTCCTATTTTCAGCAAATGATTTCCCTTATTACCAAAGCTTATGATAAGCAGTACCAGTACCACCATTGTTAGAAGTACCGATAGGACGGCTACCAGCTTTTGCTTCTTTTCTCCCAGATTAAATGCCGCTCCGTAATTATGGTATTTTTCAATGAGAAGCCGCCCCTTCCACATGGTCCGGGGCAGATTTTCATCCTTTTCTATTTTGTTCTTAATGCAGAAGTCCGCCGCAAAAATGACTACCGCGATTGTGATGCATATTAATATCATCCACACTTTTCCTATCCTCTTTTATCCGATTCATACCCCTGCCAGGGCATCAAAGGCGCCTGTCACATTCAGTCTGCCATATCCCCATTCACGATTAGGATAATCAAGATCCGGACTTCTTGTGGCTCCCCTGATAAAATAGCTTTTAATTTCCTGGGTTTCCGCCAATAAATCATTCCTTTGCACCACCGCCCATTGAAAATACTGTGCCACTCCGCCTGCTGTTATCGCCGCCGCCAGACTGGAGCCGGTTCGGATTCCCACCGAAGTGGCCAAATTCACACCGGGTGCCGCCAAATCGGGCTTTATCAATCCGTTCCGTAAAAATCCGCGGCCTGAGTTTACATAAAAACTATCATTAATATCATTAAAAACCGATACGGTAATGGGACGGAATGCAATGCCCGGGTCCGTCAGTGTTACATAAGGGCTGGGATTTAAGAAATAAGTGGTGCTGTCCAGAAACTGGGTAATCGGAAGCCACATATGAAATTCACCGCTCCCGCTGCCCTGTGCGGCGTAAACGCGGATCATCCAAACACCCGGCGTGGGATCTACAAATCTAAATACAATGAGTTCATCTCCCGAAGTGAATTCCACCAAAATACTGTCTATAGAAACTCTTGTGTTTTCATAAATAAAGCTATGGGTAAGGCTCTGCCCCAATCCCAACTGAAATCTGGGAATGGTTTCTCCTCCCGGTGTTCGTATGGATGCATACAAAACATCAGGAGCACTGCCCCACATCTCCAGCATAAACCCGCTTTCTCCTTCTCCTACGCGGATTTCCACATCCGTATAGAGTTCCTGCCCCTCCGTACCGCCCCTGGGAACCGAGCCGCTGTAATGATGAGCGGAATTCCCTTCATTCCCACCGCAGAGTACAATTGCTCTGCTTCTGAGCGTAGCCAAATCATCTAAATATTGCGCCAAGGAAGAACCTACGATATGGTTTCCCATATTGGTACCCAATCCCAGACAAATAACAACGGGACGCTGAAAGGTTACCGCAAAGGATTCCGCAAACTTTACCCCCAGCATAATATCCGATTCCGCAAAGGCCGGGACATCCTCGGATATTAAATAATAATCCCTTAAATTCTTTTTTGCTTCTTTTAACTTCACTACCACAATATCCGCTTCCGGAGCCGCTCCCCGAAAGGTCCTGCCCCCATCCACCACGCTTCCTGCGGCAATACTGGCCATGGCTGTTCCGTGACCGTCATCATCATAGGAGTTCACCACTTCATATGGGTTTTCCGTATCGAGTGCCCGGTTGATATCATCTCTGGTAAATAAGGTGCCGTATTCATAACCCTCAGGCGGTGTTCCTGTCTGCACGGTTTGGTCCCAAATCGCCAAAACCCTGCTGTTTCCTGCCTCATTTAAGAACTCCCGCTGATCATAACGAATGCCCGTATCCACAAAAGCAATGACTACGCCCCGTCCGTTCAAAGACAAAAACGGCCGCTGGGCTTGCAATATACCGGTGCTGATAAGGCTGATGGGATCAAAATGTTCCTGCATAAGTCCAAAAACCTTGGGCAGATAATGGTTGACATACAAAGCTCCTTCAAGACCCGCAATTTCACTTTGGGGTGCATAGCCTACACCAAATCTGGTATTCACTCTTGTAAAGCAGTAATCACTTCTATCTTCTTGCATTTCTATGGGATTGTGAAAATCTATAATCACATCCCCGTAATCTTCAGATAAAATCATTTCTTGACAAGTCATATTTTATAGTTAGCAACATAGAAATACTATGGCAGTTTGCTTCCCTTATTTGCTTTATACTATTCTATGTTTTCTATCCGTTCCTATGTCTGTCCTGATGCAAGGACTATCCTTCGTTCTTGCGTAATACCTTCAATCCTTCGGGATTAATCCCCATACTATTGCGAATATCAATAATAGGTCCGCCGCTTCCTTCTATATATTCCTGGGTAATGGTTACCTTGCCGATATTATCATCCTTGGGTATCTCATACATGATATCCAGCATAAATTCTTCGATAATGGAACGAAGCGCTCTGGCTCCCGTATCCCGCTCTAATGCCTTCTTTGCAATCGCTTTCAAAGCTCCCTCTGTAAATTCAAGCTTAACCTCATCCAGCTCAAGCAGCTTCTGGTATTGTTTTAATATGGCGTTCTTGGGCTCCTTTAATATCTTAATCAGCATTTCCTCAGTAAGTCCTTCTAATGTAAAGATAATGGGAAGGCGGCCGATAAATTCCGGTATCATGCCGAATTTCTTAATATCCTCCACGATTACTTTGGAAATTAAATTCTTTTCTTTATCAAAATGGTCTTTTAACTGTGCATTAAAACCTATAGAACTCTGCTTGCTCAAACGTTCCTTAATGATACCTTCTAAATCAGGGAAGGCACCCCCACAGATAAAGAGAATATTCTTTGTATTAATAGTAGTCAGAGGAACCATTGCATTCTTGCTGTTAGCACCCACCGGAACTTCCACTTCAGAACCCTCTATGAGCTTTAGCATTCCCTGCTGTACGGATTCACCGCTCACATCTCTGGAATTGGTATTTTTTTTCTTAGCAATTTTATCAATTTCATCGATAAATATAATTCCGCGTTCCGCCTTTTCCACATCATTGTCAGCCGCAGCTAACAACTTGGATACAACGCTCTCAATATCGTCGCCGATATATCCCGCTTCCGTAAGTGAAGTGGCATCCGTAATGGCAAGGGGCACATCGAGAAGCTTTGCCAAGGTTTTTACCAAGTAGGTCTTACCGCAACCGGTGGGTCCGATCATGAGCATATTTGACTTTTCTATTTCTATGTCCTCTGCTTTGTCTGTTGCCACACGCTTATAATGATTATAAACCGCTACGGAAACCACCTTTTTAGCATGCTCCTGTCCTACTACATATTCATCTAAGCTTGCTTTTATTTTATGGGGTGCCGGAATATCACGAATATTAAGTACAGGCTCATCTCCTGTTTTTTCTTTTCTCTTTTTTAACTTTTGCTTATTGGGAATACCGCCATCTCCCTGTAAATCAGCCATATTGACAAAACTGATATTGGGAAAGCCCTTTCCGGTTAAATTATTAGGATCCTGTCCGGGATTGTTGAGCATACCCTGATAATCAAACTGGCTTACCGTATCCATAGTTTTATGCATACAGTCATTGCATACACAAATATTATTAGGCAGCTTGAACATCTTGCCGGTCTTACTCTCGGGACGTCTGCAAATAAAGCATACATCCTCATATTCCTTTTCCGGCTTATCTTCTTTTTTATCTTCCGTATTTACTTCTTCTATCTCTGTTTTTTCCTTATCTTCCCTATCTTTTTTATCGTAATCAGACATTTATTTTCTCCTGTTATATTTTAAATTGCCTTATGGCGCTAAATTCATTATATCGGATACTACACTGCTGTACAAGTGAAGTTTTTCTTAAAAACTCAGGTAAAATCTATAAAAATTCCCGGAAATGAATCTGATTTCCATTTCCGGGAACTGATATTTTACCTATGCTTTAGGGCTTTATTCGTTATCGGGTCTGCTTCCCAATATTACCGAAAGTGTCATTTCTTTATACTCCCCATTCTCGTTTCTCATAATCGTGAGCTCCACAGTTTCTCCTGCCTCATAGTATTTAAGTGTTTCGATTAATTTTTCAGCAGTGGTAATTTTGTAATCATCCAGCTTGGTAATAATATCACCATGGAGGACTCCGCCGAGTTGGGCAGGTGTTCCTTCATCAATCCGGGAAACAAATACGCCTACCGGCATACCTAAAGACTCTGACACTTCAGCTGTTAACGTTTGCGGAACGATGCCGAGGTAACCGCTGTTGCCTGCTTCTACCCTATCTCTGGTCATCAGATTCTCTAAAATAGGCTGTGCCGCAGAAATAGGAATGGCATAGCCGATGCCTTCAATTACCATACCACCGATTTTATTGGAGTTGATACCGATTACTTCACCCTTTATATTGAGGAGTGCACCGCCAGAATTACCGGGGTTAATGGCTGCATCCGTCTGAATAAAGGTACCGGTAGAGCCATCCTCCAACACCACCTCACGATTCAGGGCACTGATCCAGCCTCCCGTTACAGACTGGCCATAACCCAATGCATTGCCGATTGCGATAACAGGCTGTCCCAGCTTCAATCTGTCTGAGTCACCCAGCTTGGCTATGGATATGGAATTTTGGGTAGTTTCGCTTAATTCCGATAAAGGAACCGCTATTACCGCTAGATCCATCTCAGAATCAGTGCCCTTTACGGTAGCCTCCACATCAGTATCATCAGCAAAATGTACATTCAATGATTTGGCATCCACAACCACATGATAGTTTGTTGCAATCAAGAGCTCTGTATCGTTTTTGCCCACTACAATACCGGAAGCACTGGCACTTTCATCCTGCTCTACCACCTGTCCGAAATAAGATGTCTTTACCACATAATTATTTACGATAGAAACCATAGAGGGCATTACCTTTTCCACTACATCCGATACATCGGAGGTAATTGCGGCAATATCATTTGTATTGATAACACCATTATTTTCTTCGTTTTGCTTTGTCTCAAGGGAATCCTGAATCAAATCCGAGGCAGCCTGCTGTACCTGCTCTATCCTCTGCCAATTTTCAAACATCCCCGTGCTCTCCCCCACGGCGTAGATGCCAACTCCCGCACAAATACCAAAGCATAGCCCTACACTTGCACCTGTCAATATTTTAGTGAAAAATTTTCCGGCTCTGCCTTTCTTTTTTATCTTTTTATCCTGAACCGGTACCACCGCCTGAGTTTGTATCATATCTTGGGATGCCTGATAATTATTTTCATTTTCGTACATAAGATTACCTCTCTTCCTTTTTCTGCCATTTGAAAATCAAAACCGGTATCTGAAATTCCTATCATATATTTATCCTATGCACCCAGTATATTCAACATTTGTGTCTATTTTGTGATTAAAGTATGATGATTATGTTAAATTCTACGCTTATTCCACCGTTACTGATTTTGCTAAATTTCTGGGTTTGTCTACATCACAGCCCTTACCCACGGCTACATAATAGCCAAATAGCTGAAGTGGGATAATGGCAAGGGAATTTGCAAAATACGGATTGGTCTCCGGTATATAGGTTACATAATCCGCTGCTTTTTCAATCGCCTTATTTCCTTCACAGGTAATGGCCATCACAAAAGCCCCTCTTGCCTTAACCTCCACCATATTACTGATTGTTTTCTGATACAGAGCAGGCTGTGTGGAAATAGCTACTACCAATGTACCGTCTTCAATCAATGAAATGGGGCCGTGTTTTAACTCGCCTGCCGGATAACTTTCCGAATGCACATAGGAGGTTTCCTTTAATTTAAGGGAGCCTTCCATTGAAATGGCATAATCTATTCCTCTTCCGATAAAGAAGATATCCTTTGCCCCCACATAACGGTTGGCAAAGCGTTGTATTTTTTCTTTCTGCCCCAGTAAAAGTTCAATCTGGTTGGGCAGTTTTTTTAAATCAGCCAAAAGCTTTGTAAATAATTCTTTCCCGATTATCCCGCGAACCCTGCCCAGCTTCATGGCAAGTAAATACAGAGCAGCCAGCTGTGCACTATATGCTTTCGTTGTTGCCACCGCTATCTCGGGACCTGCCCAGGTATACATCACACTGTCGGCTTCCCTGGCGATTGAGCTTCCTACCACATTTACGATTCCAAGCACCTTAAAGCCTCTGTCCTTCGCCTCTCTGAGTGCCGCAAGTGTATCTGCGGTTTCTCCGGACTGACTGATTACGATGACCATGGCGCCTTCTTCCAAAACAGGGTTCCGATACCTGAACTCGGAAGCCACGTCCACCTCCACCGGTATTCGTACCAAACCTTCCAAAACATATTTTGCGGTTACGCCGGTATGATATGCGGAACCGCATGCCACAATATGGATTTTCTTTACTGCCTTTAATTCCTCATCCGACATATTTAATTCTTCTATTATAATTTCTCCGTTTTTAACCCGGGGTGAAAGGGTATCCGCTACGGTTTTGGGCTGTTCATAGATTTCTTTTTGCATAAAATGCTCATAGCCTTCTTTTTCGGCCGCATTGGCATCCCATTCTATGCTTACGGGCTCTTTACTGATTTCCTCTTCATCCACGGAGTAGAAATTCAAACCATCCCTTCTTAATTTTACAACCTCTTGATTGTCTACATAATAGACTTTTCTGGTGTATTTAAGTATAGCCGGAACATCCGATGCAATAAAGCAGCCCTCCTCACTCTGTCCTACAATCAGCGGACTGTCCTTTCGAACCGCATAAATCTCATCGGGATAATCCGAAAATAAAATTCCGAGAGCATAAGAACCTTCCACACGGTGCAGCACCTTGGTGATGGCCTCTAACGGATTTCCTTTATAATAATAGTCCAGTAGATGAGCCAATACCTCCGTATCCGTTTCGGATATGAACTCATAATTTTTATACAAAAGCATTTTTCTGAGAGGGATATAATTTTCGATTATACCGTTATGCACTACTGCAATCGTCCTGCTTTTATTAAAATGGGGATGGGAATTTACATCACTGGGCACGCCGTGGGTAGCCCATCTTGTATGTCCGATTCCCGAAAATCCCGGCATGGTTTCCCCGCCCTGAGTCAGATTTTCAAGCACTTTCAAGCGCCCCACCGCTTTTTTTATATGAATCTTTTCTCCGTCATAAACAGCGATGCCCGAAGAATCGTATCCCCTGTATTCCAGTCTGGCCAAGCCATCCAATATAATGGGCGCTGCCTTTCTGCTTCCTATATATCCAACTATTCCACACATAACTGCCACCTGTAGCCTGCGGTAAAATATCTCCGGGCACCTTTCATTACATAAAATAAATACATTTCATCTATTAATATATAATTAATTTATCACAACTGCGGCAGGTCTGTAAAGCATTGATATCTTTACTTTTTAACACATTTATATAGATTTCCATCAAATCCTATTTTCCCAATATTGCCTATTGGAGGTACATCTTTTAATGATAAATTTGGGCAGCATGCGATAATGCTTTCCTAAAAAATAACCTATATATTTAAACATGCATTGTATATAAAAGGAAGGAACCTTCTTTCTCTTCTTGGTTTTCCAAAGCCAGGCAGTTGTCTGGGATACCATTTTCTTTCCTTCTCTTTCCGAAGGTATGCCTTTGAACACTTCCGGGTGTTCGGCCTGAGATACACCCAAATCAAAATTACGCTTAAAATATTGCATATTGGTATAATTATGGGAATGATAGACGGAGGCATCGGCAGCGTAAGCTACAGAATATCCGCTCTGTATGGCCTTAGCAGCATAAATCATATCTTCATTAAATATAGCGCTGCGAACAAAACCTCCCAGTTCATCATAGACATTCCTTTTATAAGCAGCACAAACATTGGAACAAAAATAGGTTTTAATTCCCAGATTATCTAAATCTTCCAAGTTTTTTATACGGGACTCATCGGGATAATTAAATCGGCGTGTATATTTTTCTATCTCATTGCAGTCCTGTGTCGGAAGCTGCCTTGCATAGGCAACAGCCGTTTTTTCATCCTTAAGACTTTCTAACAGCCTTTGCAAAAGATGCGAATCAACAGGCATAGCATCCTGAGTCATCATAACAAATATATCTGCGTTAGATTTTGTAAGAGCCAGACGTCTGGTCCTGGCATGATCGAATTCTCTCTTGGATATATGGTATACATCAGCATACTTTCCGTATTTTTGGGGAAAAGGGGTTCCGTATACCAAACGTTCAAAGTATTTTTCTTCTGTATTAAATAATATAATATTATTTATTTTAATTGTTTGTTCCAAAAGCTTGTCCAATAAAGTAAAGAACTCTTTATCAGGCTTATACAGCGGAATGATTACATCCACTGTGTAATTCTTTATATCCATTATATATACCCATGCCTTTCCAACTTATACATCTTAAGGTTTATCAATTTAATTATACCACAAAAGGAGCCATAGAACGGCTCCTTTGCCTAACTAAATATTTTA
>CAZJAS010000019.1:0-27362 GCA_964544135.1 uncultured Clostridium sp.
TTAGATATTCTTAGGTGCCGTATTTTGGCTCCTTAGAATATCTTCTCACACTATATCCCTTACCATAAAAAAATACTGCAAAATTTTAAAAGTTTCTGCAGTGTTTTTTTCTTTATTCAATTTGGCCCTTTTTAGATGAAAATTTTCTTAAAATTAAGAATGAAATATATCCAACCAATGATCCAAGACAATTAAGTAAAATATCATCCACATCAAATACACCGAATGCGCTAAAAAGCTGAAACAATTCTATTGCCAAAACCAAAGCAAATGTCATAAGCATGCATACAAATATATTTTTGCAAATCTTAAAAACTCTGGGGAGCATATATCCAAGGGGTATAAAAGCTACAAAATTACCGATTAAATTTCCAAAGCTGTTAAGCCCTTTATTATCCCAATGCCGTACATACATTTTTATTGTCTTAAATAATTCAAAATTAGCTCCGCTCAAGCCCTCCCAAAATATATCGCTGCGCCATGTGGCTGCTATTTTCTGCATCTGCGCAAGGGGATATTTAAACACAATCAATCTTATCAGTATCAAAAGATACAAAATAAAAAATATGCGCATATATTTTTTATTAATCATTTTTGCCAGTTTCTCCTTTGGTCTTGCGCCATGCTCAGTAAAATACTTCCATAAGCGTCAGCCCTAAAGCCGGCGCAAGGGGGCCTGCCAGCTCCCTCTTCCCTGATGCTAAAATATCTTTGATTTCTTCCGGATTGATCCGGCCCGCTCCTACTTCCAGCAGCGTTCCCATCATAATACGTACCATATGAAATAAAAATCCATTTCCACGGAACAGGAATTTGTATTGATCCCCATCCTTCTTGATTGCAATTTCCTTTATGGTACGTATGGTTTTCTTTTTTCCTTTTTTGGCAGAAGTAAAGGCCGCATAATCATGGGTACCTATAAGCTGCTCGGCTGCCAATTCCATGTTTGGCATATTTAAATTCTCCGAACATAGATAGGCATATCGCCTTTCGAATACATATGGAAGCTTACTGTTAATCACACGATAGCAATAAATCTTTTCTTTTGCAAGCAGTCGGCTGTGAAATCTTTCCTCTACTTCCTCTATTGCAATCACACCTATATCCTCCGGCAGATATTGATTCATATAGACAAGGATTTCTTCTGCTGCCATCTTTGTGGAAATATGAAAATTTGCCACCTGTCCTCTTGCATGCACACCGGCATCGGTTCGACCGCTTCCCTGTATCTCAATCTTCTGCCCGCTCATTTTAAAAAGTATGGCTTCCAGCTTTCCCTGAATCGTATTTTGGGTAGAGCTCTGCCGCTGCCATCCCTGATATCTGGTGCCCTCATATTGCAATATTATTTTAAAGTTTCGCATTCTTATCTGACTTTCCGCCACTTTTCTGCTCCTCGTTTAGCTGCTGCTCTTCTAATTCCTCTTCACAGGTTCTCTTGTAAGAATCAATAATAGCTGTATCCTGGGGTGTTAGCTTCCTAAAATAATTCAACCCCGCAGACAGAATCTGAATGCTTTGTTTTGTTGTATCAAAGGCACCTTCCCGATACATGGTATATAAAATAAGACCGATAGGTACTGCTATTATCATGCCCATAACACCGCCAACCATGTAACCGATATACAGTAAAAACAATGTGGGTATGGGCGGAACACCAATAGAGTCACCCACTATTTTGGGTTGTATAATCTGTCTGACCAACTGACTGATTCCCCAAATAAGCAATAAACCAATGGTCATTCTATAATCCGCACTTAAAAATTTAACAATGGCCCAAGGTACCATAACCGATCCCGTTCCGAAAAAAGGAAGAAAATCCAATATAGCTATCCCCAGAGCAATCAGCAGTGCATAATCTAATTTTAAAATAAAGAAGCCGATTACCAAGAGCAGATAAATCCAAATTTCTATCTTAAGCTGCGCCTTTAAATAGCCCCCCACAGCCTTTACCAGACTGCGCTTTATTATCCGAAACCGATATAAAAGCATTTCCGGCATATGTTTTTTAACTGTTACAGTAAGCTGTTCTCTTTCCGCTACAAAGAAGTAAGAGGACAAAAGGCACATAATAATGCCTATGATAATCGTAGGCAGCTGTTTTGCAAAATTACCCACCGCTGCAATGGTAGGTGTGCTGATCTGGCCGACTAACCCTGCTGCGAACTCACTTGCCTGCTCTCCGATTATAACCAATGTTTTTTGTACATCTAACGGCAGCTTTTCATAGATTACACTTAAATTTCTGGCTATATCATTGAAATCCCCTTCCAATGATTTCCATAATGCAGGTAAATCTTCTATAAAACTCACTAATTCCCTGATTAGCTTGCCGCATATCATATATCCCAACAGCACCACCAGTCCGATTACCACAATGATAACAAAAGCACTTCCTGCTTTTCTTCTGATTTTTAACTTCTCCTCAAAAAAGCGAACAACAGGACTGGCAATCATAGCAATGATCCAACCGATTAAAAAAGGCATAAAGAATATGATTCCCTTTGGCAAAAGCCATATTACCAAAATCAGAACCACCAATGCAATTAACAAATTCAGTATTGCCTTAATATATTTTTTTACAGATGTTTTCATAAAAACCCTCTTATTATAAATCTGCCGTTTTTGAAATCAACTCATCTAAAATTTCATATATTTCATCTTTGCCCTGCTTGGTTTGCGCAGAGAAAGGAATCACTATGGTATCCGGTTCTGTCTTTAGTCCATTCTGAATCAGCTTTATCTGCTTTGCTACCTGGCTGCGTTTTATTTTATCCAGTTTGGTAGCTATAATAATAGGATGCAGACCTTGTTTCACAATCCACTCATACATGATGCGATCGTTATTTCCGGGCTCATGCCTGATATCAATAAGCAAAAACAATGCCCTTAATTGCTTTGACTGATGAAGATAGTCCTCAATCATCTTTCCCCATTTTGCTTTTACCGCCTCATTGGCCTTTGCGTACCCGTATCCCGGCAGATCTACAAAATAAAGCTCGTCATTAATATTATAAAAATTAATAGTCTGTGTTTTTCCCGGTTGTGCACTGGTACGGGCAAGAGCTTTTCTGTTCATTAAGGCATTGATCAGAGAAGATTTTCCCACATTACTCTTTCCCGCAAAAGCTACCTCGGGATAAATCGTATCCGGAATCGTACTGGTAATTCCGCATACCGTTTCCAGATTGACATTCTTAATTACCACGCTTTTCTCCTTCCGAATTCAGAGCATGATCAAAAACCTCTTCCATCCGCTCAACAAAAAAGATTTTAACACCGGATTTTATTTCCTCCGATATTTCTTCCACATCCTTCTCATTCTTTTTAGGCACAATCACCTTTTTAATACCGGCCGTTTTAGCTGCTAATATCTTTTCCTTTAATCCGCCTATGGGAAGCACCCTGCCCCTTAAGGTTATTTCACCGGTCATAGCAATATCAGCATACACCGGTATCTCAGTAATCGCAGAAAGCAATGCGGTGGCCATGGAAATACCAGCTGAAGGACCTTCCTTCGGCGCTGCTCCCACGGGTATATGAATATGGAAGTCATTCTTTTTGTACGTATCGGGAGAAATACCATAGCTTTTGCTGATGGATCTGATATAGCTCAAGCCCGTCATGGCAGATTCCTTCATAACATCCCCCATCTGACCGGTCAATTTGAGTTCCCCTTTACCCGGCATCATATTGACTTCCACCTGAAGGGTTTCTCCTCCCACACTGGTCCATGCCAAGCCGCGCACGATACCTATTTCATCCGATTCATTTGCCATATCTCTGGTATATTTTACCTTACCCAGATATTTCTCCAGATTCTGTACCGTAACCTTCACTTGTGTATATTTTCGTTTGGCAGGCTCTTTTTTAAATAGTTCTCTCGCCGCTTTTCGACAAATTTCACCTATTTTCCTCTCTAAATCACGAACCCCTGCTTCTCTTGTATAGCCTTCAATCACAGCTTTTAATGCACCGTCACTGATACTGATCCGATCTTCTGATAATCCGTTTTTACCATATGCCTTCTTGAGCAGATGCTCTTTGGCTATATGATGCTTTTCATTGTCCGTATAACTGTTTACCTCAATCAACTCCATACGGTCTAAAAGAGGGCGGGGAATCCTCTCTGTGGAATTGGCCGTTGCAATAAACAGTACCTGGGACAAATCCAATGGAATTTCCACATAATGATCCCGAAAACGTTTATTTTGCTCACTATCCAACACTTCAAGCAGCGCTGCCGAAGTATCTCCTTTATAGTCACTGCTGGTCTTGTCTATTTCATCCAAAAGCATCAGAGGATTACCGACACCGGCCTGCTTTAATCCTGCCGCAATTCTACCGGGCATGGCTCCCACATAGGTTTTTCTATGCCCCCTGATCTCTGCCTCATCCCTTAATCCACCAAGGCTGATGCGCACATATTCCTTATTCAATGCACGCGCCACACTCCTTGCGATGGAAGTCTTTCCTGTACCGGGAGGTCCTACCAAACAAATAATAGAGCTGTCTAAATTCTTTTTATCTGATTCGGCTTTTTTAAGGCCTCGAACTGCCAAAAACTCTAAAATACGCTCTTTTACTTGTTTTAAACCATAGTGGTCTTCCTCTAAAATACGCTCTGCGCGTTCCATATCCGTATTATCTCTGGAAACCTTATTCCATGGCAATTCTAAAAGAGTCGTAATATAAGCACGTTCTACCGCACTTTCCGAGCTGCTTGAAGAAAGCCTCTTGAATCTTGTGATTTCTTTCTCAATTTTTTCTTTTACTTCCTTATCTGCCTTTAGTTTCTTTAAATCATCTAAAAACTGATCGGCATCAGAGAAGGTATCATCATATCCTAATTCTTCCCGAATCGCATTCATTTGCTCCCGCAAAATATATTCTTTTTGATTCTTATCCACCTTCTGTTGGATTTTTTCAGTAAGCTCTTTCTTTATTATACCTATCTGTATTTCATTATACAACACATTAGATAAAAAATCGTATCTTTCCTGTATTGTTTCTGCTGATAAAATCTGTTGTTTTGCAGAAACAGCAAGTGGCAGGCTGCTGGTAATGGTATCAATTACAATCACAATGTCCTGCATGGTTTCCAGTTTTCTATCCAATATCCGACCGGTTTTAGGATTAAGGGCACTATAGCCGTGAAATAATTCCTTTATCTCCCTGAGCATTGCTTCTTCCTTGATATGGTCAGCCTCATCCCTAATCTCAGAAAACGACTCTACCTCTACAAATAAATAATCATCCATATCCTTGCTGATCTCAAGCAACCGTCCTCTGCTCAAGCCTTCTACAAGCACCCTGACAATTCCGTTTGGCAATCGGCTTATTTGCTTTAACTGAGTGATGGTACCGGTATCATAGAGATCTTCTTTTTCCGGCTCTTCCGAACTATCATCTTTTTGTGCAATCACAAATAAAAGCTGGTTTTCCATCATAGCTTGTTCCACCGCTTTAATAGACTTAATTCTGCTTAAGTCAAAATGTATGATCATCCCCGGTAAAATACTTAAGCCTCGCAGGGCAACCGCCGGCATCTGTGTAATTTTTATGATTGTATTTTCCATATTTGTCAATCCCCCTCCGATTATAATAGTGATAAAAAACGCCGCACTTATAAAAGTAACGGCGTTTCAATTACTTACTTTGCTTTTTTCATCACTACTTCCCGATGTATGGTAAGCGGCTCACTCGTACCTTCTACTGCACCTCTTGTAATAACAACGGCTTCTATGCTCTCATCTGACGGTATTTCATACATAATGTCTATGGTCACATTTTCCATAATGGAACGCAAGCCTCTGGCTCCGGTCTTTCTTTCAAGAGCCAATGCAGCAATGGCATCTATGGCATCTTCCTCAAAGGTAAGCTTTACGCCATCCATGTCAAAAAGACGCTGATACTGCTTGATTAAAGCATTTTTAGGTTCCCTTAAGATACGGATCAATGCCTTTTTGTCCAATCCTTCCAAGGATACGTTAATCGGCACACGACCCACAAACTCAGGTATTAATCCGAACTTCACCAAATCCTGAGGTGTTACCTCCTCTAATACTTCTCCCATCCCGTTAGCTGTATTCTTTGCTGCTGTGGAATTAAATCCAATGGATTTACGATTGAGTCTGGTTTCCACAATCTTATCCAAACCATCAAAGGCACCGCTGCAGATAAAAAGTATATTGGATGTATCTATCTGAATTAAATCCTGATGAGGATGCTTACGCCCTCCCTGAGGAGGCACATTTGCTACCGTTCCCTCGATAATTTTTAAGAGCGCCTGTTGTACACCTTCACCGGATACATCTCTGGTAATGGATACATTTTCACTTTTTTTGGTAATCTTATCAATTTCATCTATATAAATAATGCCGTACTGGGCACGCTCCACATCATAATCAGCCGCTTGAATCAGCTTCAAAAGAATGTTTTCCACATCCTCGCCCACATAACCGGCCTCCGTTAAGGTGGTTGCATCCGCTATGGCAAAGGGTACATTAATTGTCTTAGCAAGTATCTGTGCCAAATAAGTCTTGCCACACCCGGTGGGACCGATCATAATAATATTACTCTTTTGCAATTCTGCATCGCCGGGCTCTTTTTGAGCCTGCACTCGTTTGTAATGATTGTATACCGCGACAGCGAGCACTTTTTTCGCCGCTTCCTGTCCTATTACATATTCATCCAGAAATTGCTTGATTTCAGCCGGTTTTAAAAGCTTAAAATCCGGTGTGTCCATGTCGGAAGCATGTTGCTCTTCAAACTCTTCCTCTAAAATATCTCCGCAAATTTCTATACATTCATCACAAATATATACACCCGCCGGTCCTGCAATCAGCTTCCTGACCTGATCCTGTGTTTTATTACAGAATGAACATCTTACATCTATGCCGGAATTTTTTCCTGCCATTTTTTTACCCATGAATATCGCAAGCAAGCTTGCGATACTGCCCAAAACATATGGTTGAAAGAAAGGGCAGTACATTTAATCCTTCCTTTACATTATTTATCTTTCAACCTTTTACTCATAGATTCTTATTTTTTCTCCGGAATCGCATGGGATGTAATCACCTTGTCTATCAAGCCGTATTCCAATGCTTCCTGAGCTGTTTTCCAGTTATCTCTTTCCGTGTCTGCTGCGATTACATCATAATCCTTACCGGTATTTTCCGCTAGCATCCTGTGTAATTTTTCTTTGGTTTTCAGAATATGCCTTGCAGCAATTTCAATTTCAGTTGCCTGCCCCTGCGCACCGCCTAAGGGCTGATGTATCATGATTTCTGCATTGGGCAGTGCCATTCTCTTTCCTTTGGTGCCGCCTGCAAGCAAAAATGCACCCATGCTTGCCGCCATACCGATACAAATAGTGGATACATCACTCTTGATATAGTGCATCGTATCATAAATTGCCAAACCGGCTGTTACGGAACCGCCCGGACTATTAATGTAAAGGCTGATATCCTTTTCAGGGTCCTCTGCCTCTAAAAATAAAAGCTGTGCTACAATAAGACTTGCGGTAACATCATTTACCTCTTCTCCAAGGAAGATTATTCTGTCTTTTAAAAGTCGGGAATATATATCATAGGATCGTTCTCCCCTACTGGTTTGTTCTACAACATAAGGTACTAAACTCATTTTTTCCTCCATTCCTTATATTCATATATGCATATTGCAGCATACGATATTATCATATATTCATTTTACAATTATAATAACTTACCATAAATAGTTTTGCAATCTTAAACAGAGGAATTAAGAAAAACTTAATCCTCTGCTTAGAATTCTTTTATAGCTTTATTTTGTAGCAGTATCTTCAGTCACTTCTTCCTTCTTTTTAGCCTTTGCTGTTTTGGCCGCCTTGCCTTCTTTTGCATGTTCAACCAAGAACTCCACAGCCTTACTTACAGCCATATCTGCAAGAACTTGTTTCCGACCGTTTTCACCCAATGTTTCTTTTATCTGCTCTGCTTCCATCTGGTATTTTTCGGCCATATCTTTTATTTCTTTTTCGTATTCTTCTTCATTTGCTTCCAGCTTCTCAGCTGCGGCAACCGCCTCTAACACTAATCTTCCTTGTATTCTCTGAAGTGCCTGGGGCCTTGTCTGATCTAAGAGCATCTGGGGAGTGGAACCTGTAAACTGCATATACTGTTCCATGGTAAGTCCCTGCATCTGCATCCTCTGAGCAAAATCGTCCATAATCCTTCTCTGCTCTGTTTCCACCATTGCATCGGGAATCTCCATCTTGGAATCGGCTACAACCGCTTCAATAACAGCTTCTTCCTTTGCGCTTTTAGCTTCATCCGTCTTTTTCTGAGCCAATGTATTCTTAATATCTTCTTTGTATTCAGCCAAAGTTTCAAAAGTTGAAACCTCACTTGCAAACTCATCATCCAGCTCAGGGAGCTCTTTTTCCTGAATACCCTTTACCGTACATTTAAATACAGCTTCCTTACCGGCTAAATCCTCTGATTGATATTCCTCAGGAAATGTAACTTTTACTTCGGTTTCCTGATCCATTGATACGCCAATCAGCTGCTCTTCAAAACCGGGAATAAAGGAACCCGAACCGATGGTCAGCGGATAATCAGTACCCTTACCGCCCTCAAAAGCCACGTCATCTACAAAACCTTCAAAATCCAGAGTTACAATATCCCCGTCCTTTACCGCTCTGTCTTCCACAGTAATGGTTCTGGCGCTGTTTTCTCTTTCTTTTTCAATCTGCTCGTTAATCTCATCCTCGGTTACTTCCACTACAATCTTATCTACCGTAACACCTTTATATTTACCTAAAATTACTTCCGGCTTCAGTGCAACCTCTGCGGTAAAAATAAAAGGCTTTCCTCCCTCAATCTGTGTAACATCGATTTTAGGAGCGGACACAATTTCCTCTTCACACTCTGACAGAGCCTTCTCATATGCCACAGGAATCATTTCATTGGCAGCATCTTCATAAAATATTTCAGCACCATACATCTGCTCAATCATCTTACGAGGTACTTTTCCCTTACGAAAGCCCGGTACGCTGATTTTGCCTTTATTTTTTTGATAAGCAGCTTCAATCGCTTTTTCTACTTCCTCAGCGGACACTTCAATCGTAAGCTTCGCCATGTTTTTTTCTAATTTTTCTACCTGTAAACTCATTGTTACATTTCCTCCTTAAAATCGTGACCACTGATATATTTGAAATGTCCGTTATGAATGGACACAATCACAGTCATTCTAGGATTATAACACAAGAAAAGCGGCTTGTCTACGACTTTTCCCTGCCTTATCCGGTCTTTCAATTTTGGTTTAAAGGTTCGTTTTCTCCTAATAGCTGCCAAATCTCACCCTGAAGCTTTTTGACATCTCCTGCTTCATGTGTGGCTGCCACAATCAGACGTTTCCCTTGGTATTTACGGATCACCCCCGCCGCCTTTTCCTTATTTGCCTCATCAAGGCCGGTAAAAGGCTCGTCCATCAACAAAACCTCCGCATCCGCCGCAAGTGCACGGGCCAGACATACTCTTCTGCGCATGCCTCCGCTTAAATGTTCCACCGGACGATCCAAAACACTCTCAGGTAAAAATTCCTTTAAGAAGCAGATTGCTTTTTCCCTATCTCCGCATACCAGCTCCACATTGGTAATTGCTGTTTCCTGCATACAAAGGCGGTCCTCCTGAAATACCATGGATATACGCAATTTCTCTTTATTGCTTCCATTAGGAAGGCAGACCGATACCCTGCCTTCATCCGCCTTTATTATTCCTGCTAAAATATGCAGCAAAGTGGTTTTTCCCACACCGGAGGGTGCCATCAGGCAATAGATTTTACCCCGGATCAGTTCTTTGTTGATATCCCTGAGCACCGTTTGCTTCTCATATGCTTTATGGATGCCTTCTAACACAAGCTTACTCATTATTCCGTCCTTATCGGTTTTTCTGCCAAAACGGATGGAAGGTTTAAAACCACAAAAACGATTCCATAAATATAATACCCCTTTTTCCATGCAAAAGCTCATAGCAATTACCACTGCGGTCCAGGCAAACACACCTGCCGTATCCAAATAGATCTTGGATAAATATAATTGTCCTCCAATCGACCACTTGGGTATCCCGATAACCTCTGCAGCCACACCTGCCTTGATTCCCATACTCAGTGATGTTCTCAAACAGCCCTCCATAAAGGGAGCAAAAGCAGGTCTGTAAATATAAAACAATCTGCTGCCTGCAGGTATGTTAAAAACCTCCGCCATTTGCAATAGCTTTTTATCCGCATGCTGGAGCCCCTTTAAAAAATTCACATAAACCATGGGAAGTACCACCAAAAAGCAGATGGCGGTTGAAAGCCATCCCGCTCCCCACCAAATAAGAAGCATAACCGCAAAAGATGCCACGGGCACTGCTTTACTCAATAGCATAAAGGGTGATAAAAATTCCTCAAAAAATGGTTTCCGAAAGCTTAAAAAGCCAAGCACGCACCCAAGTACAAAGGCCGCTGAAAAACCTGCTAGAATTCGCAATAGGGAAATCCCCACCGTCCGCATAAAATCCATGGTAAATGCCGCTGAAAAAAAAGCCTTTATGGTTTGAATGGGACCTGCAAATAAAAGTGCATTGTCTATGAACCATGCCGCAGCCTGCCAGAGACACAGCCAGAATAAAATTATCCCAATTTTCTTTTTACCGCCCCATTTTATGGTATGCTTGGGTTTGTCCATTGTATCTGATTACCTTCCTATATAATAGAAATCATCTCCGGGCAGACTCCCACCCACAGACTCTGTATTTTGTCCGTAAAGCACTTCAAGATATCCCGAAAGGGCCCGCTTCATATCATCTCCTGTAATACAGGTAATATTGCAGAGTGGAATTGCCTTGATTGCAACCTGCTCTTTTGCAATAATCTCCGCCTGTACACAGAGTGCAGCAGTCTCTTCCAAATTGCTTTCCGTGTAAGCGGCACTTTCTGCATGTTCCTTTAAAAATAATTCAACCGCTTTGGGATTTTCTTTTAAAAATTCATTTCTCACTACGGTTACACCCGTTACCAGACTGCTACCTCCTTCACCCTGTACCTTGCCCCATTCCTCTGTTAGAGACAGGCAGATGGCAAGCCGGTCATTTTGGGCACAGGCAACCGTTACAAAGGGTTGGGGAAGTAAACCGATCGCATCGGGATTTTCAGAAAGTAATGCCGCCACTTCCGTTGCTTCCGAACGATATTCCAATGTCACATCACTTAAACTCATATTATTTGCAGAAAGCAAATACTGTAACACAAAATCCGGAGTGGTTCCCCGTCCCGTCAGATAAATAGTCTGATCTTTTAAATCCGAAAAGCTCTTTATAGTGTCATTGCCTGAAACCATATAAAGTACACCAAGTGTGTTAATATCTATTACACTGATACCGCCCTCCGTCTTATTATAGAGCACTGCCGCCACATTGGCCGGTACCAAAGCCATATCCAACTCACCCTTTACCAAAAGCGGGGTCAGCTCGTCGGCTCCCACTGCCATGGTAACACTATATGTATTGTCTGTATTACCTGCTTCGGCTTCTTCCATCAGCTGTAAAAGACCGATGGTTGTTGGTCCCTTCAACGCGCCGATTCTGATTTCGGCTTCCTTGTTTTTCCCGCATCCGGCCAAAGCCATGCAGACTGCCATTAATATAATTACTGTAATTATCTTGTTTTGTTTTTTCATCTTTTTCTCTTCTTTCCGGTGATTTTTCATCATCTGTTATCTTACCGTATTTAACTGTTTAAAAAAAGTATTATTTCATGTATAAAACATCTTTCTCCGGTCATACTATCATTAGACATCAACGGAACCCCCTCCTTTGATGAACTATCACCAATGATAAATTTAATACTTATCCTCCCCTAAAAAGGTCTCCGGCATGCAATGGCGTATGCCGGAGGCCTTTTATTATTACAATGAGCATCAACTAAATCCTCCAAAACCCTTTCCGATAATTTCACTGCTGTTTGTAATTAACATAAACGCAGAGGGCTGTGTCTCCTTAATAAAATTCCTAAGCAGCACCGCCTGTCCCCTTTTCATAACCGTCAGTATAATAACCTTCTGTTTATGGGTATATGCGCCCTGTGCCTGATATATGGTAGCGGAACGGTTCAAAGTAAAATTAATATACTCACAAATGGGTTCAGCGTCATCACATACAATGGTGAAATATTTACATAAATTAATATTTTCTATCACACCGTCAATCACCAAGGTCTTTGCCATCAATCCACAGAATGAAAAAAGTCCCGTCTTTATATCAAATACCAAGCATGAAACCAGCACAATCAGTAAATCAACACTGAATAGGGCTATGCCGATGGACACATTCGTATACTTTTTTAATATCATGGCAATGATATCCGTCCCGCCGCCCGATGCGCCTATATTAAAAAGAAGTGCACTGCTCACTCCCGGCATTACGATTGCAAACACAAGCTCCAGCATAGGCTGGTCGGTAATCGGGCCTGCCATCGGTACCTTCCATTCCAGTAAGCTAAGGGCAACAGATGTCAGAAGACTCACATAAACAGTTTTGGCACCGGTACTCTTTCCTAAAAACATAAATCCAAACACCAATAATAACATATTTATAATAAAATTAATGGTTGCGGGAGATACCGGAAGCAGCTTGCCCAATACCACCGCAATACCTGTCACACCGCCAAAAGAAAAATTGTTCGGGAACCTGAATACATAAACACCCGCCACTAAAAAAATAGTAGCCAAGGTTAAAATGGTATATTCTATGATAAGCCTTTTCCATTTGCTTTTATTTTTCATATTCTTATTCCTTTCGTAGGCGAATACTGTTTTCCCCTTTATTTTACTTTAAATTACATATAATGTAAATATTGCTCTATGTCAATTTTTATATTAAGATATATATAGGAAGAAAGTTCCAAGGGCAAATTGAACATAAAGTATATACATTAATAAAATTATATCCAAAAGTGAGTTTTGTATGAATTCCTTACAATCAATCTAAATCCGCAAATTCACTTCCGGATTATGATTTACAATGATTTGCTTTAGATAACATACGAAAGGGGAAAAGCAATATGAAAAGCAAAATGATAAAAACCATAATTTTTGATATCGGCAATGTGCTCACTCATTTTTCTTGGCTGGAGCACTTCTCATCCTTTGGCTACAGTACAACGGTCTTAGATAAGCTGGGTAAAGCTACAATCTTAAGCCCGGACTGGAATGAGTATGACTTAGGCAATCTATCAGATGACGATGTTCTGGAGCTTTTTGTTCAAAACGATCCTTCCGTCGAAAAAGAGCTTCGGCAATCACTTGCAAACATCAATGGGCTTATCACCCGTTGTGATTATGCCATTCCTTGGATTCATGATTTGAAATCCAAAGGCTATCAAGTGCTTTTCCTCTCGAATTTTTTTGAAAAAGCATTAAATGAATGTTCTCCTGCTATGGATTTTATTCCTCATATGGACGGCGGTATTTTTTCATATCGTGTACATATGACGAAACCAGACCTTGACATTTATAAGCTGCTTTTACAACAATATAATCTAATTTCGGAAGAATGTGTTTTTTTAGATGATTCTCCTGCAAATATTGAAACAGCCATATCCCTTGGCATCCATAGTATTTTATTTAAAAACCTGGCTCAGGCAAGAAAAGATTTAGCGGAGTTAGGCATAATATAAAAATAGGCCCACAGGATTGATGCATACTTGCTTTCCTGTAGGTCTTTTTTTATTCTTTTTTATCCACTGAATCAGTGTTTTGCCTTTCAATTGGGTCTCGGTCCTGCATGAGATTTAAATCCGCTATGGTCTTCTTTCCGGTCATTTGCCCGTAGATCCAAATGAATATCCATGCTAAAACAGGTACTGCTATCGTACAAATCAGACAAATTTTAAATAAATTACCCGAAGCGGAGTTATCGAAAATTGCAGCTAAAAGTGTTATTACATAAAGAGCCGCTAAAATAACTACCGCTGCCAGCGCAATGATTCGTTTTATATTTATTTTTTTCATAACTACTCTCCTATGCCCTATTTCATTAAGGGGCTTTTACGATATATGATATCGTCCCTGCCGGGTCCGTTACTCACCATGGTAATGGGATAACCGATCTGATCTTCCACAAATTCCACATATTTGCGGCAATTTTCAGGCAGCTCTTCATAATTTTTGATACCGCGGATTTCACATTTCCAGCCCGGCAGCACGGTAAGCACGGGCTTTGCTTTTTCCAGCTTTGTGGTCACAGGGAAATCCTTTGTCACTTCCCCGTCAATCTCATATCCTATACATACCGGAATTTCGTCCAAATAACCCAGTACGTCCAGAACCGTAAATGCCACCTCAGTGGTACCCTGCAAGCGACAGCCGTAACGGGAAGCCACACAGTCAAACCAACCCATACGTCTGGGCCTTCCTGTTGTGGCACCAAACTCACCGCCATCTCCTCCGCAATTTCTAAGTTGATCCGCTTCTTCTCCAAAAATTTCAGAAACAAAGGCACCCGCGCCCACTGCGGAAGAATATGCTTTACAAACCGTAATAATTTCCTTGATTTCATATGGAGGAATACCTGTTCCGATGGCTCCATATGCCGCTAAGGTGGAGGAAGAGGTAACCATAGGATAAATACCATGGTCGGGATCCTTTAAAGTCCCAAGCTGCCCTTCTAAAAGCACTGTTTTATCTTCTTTAATTGCCTTATCTAAAAGTACGGATACATCGCATAGATAGGGTTCTATCATATCCCTGTATTCATGCAGCGTTTCAATCAACTCCTCCGCATCAATGGGATCCTTCTGATATAAATGAGTCAGTAATATATTCTTGGTTTCTAAAACACTGTACACTTTTTTTCTAAGTACCTCTTCATCAAAGAGCTCGCTTACCTGAAATCCTATTTTTGCATACTTATCGGAATAAAAAGGCGCAATTCCGGATTTGGTAGAGCCAAAGGAATTCTTACCCAATCTTTCCTCTTCATATTGATCAAATAAAATATGATACGGCATTACAATCTGAGCCCGGTCAGATACCAGTACCTTAGGCATAGGTACATTTCTTTCTACTAAGGAATTTATTTCTTTTATTAAAATAGGAATATTAAGTGCCACACCATTGCCGATAACACTGGTCGTATGATCATAAAAAACGCCTGACGGCAGTGTATGTAATGCAAACTTTCCATAATTATTGATAATAGTATGCCCTGCATTAGCTCCGCCTTGAAATCTTACAATGATATCAGCGCTTTCCGCCATCATATCCGTAATCTTTCCCTTGCCTTCATCTCCCCAGTTTGCTCCTACAACAGCTTTAACCATTTGTTTATCCTCCATTCGCATCGCAAGTAAAAAGGCAGGTGTAAAAACCTGCCCAACCGTTCTTACTTTGTTATTATACACGAGAAGTACTCATAAGTAAAATCAATATTTAAATATTTTATATAAAATTAACCTTCATACGGCTATACGGTAATATCAGCCTCAACTCCAAGTAATTGCTTATTCTCTTCCAGCATGGGATAAATAAAATTCTTTAAATAAGCATCTACCTGCTCCTTGGAGCGCCCTACATATTTAGCAGGATCCATGGTTTTCTGCAAATCCTCCAATGAAAGATTGAATGCGGAATCATTTGCAATCAACTCCAGCAGATTATTATCCCTGCCTTCCACTTTTACATTCTTACCCGCTTCCATGGAAAGTTCCCTGATTCTTTCATGCAATTCCTGCCTGTCTCCACCCGCTTTTACCGCATCCATCATAATATTCTCGGTTGCCATAAACGGCAGCTCACTCATCAGGCGTTTTTCAATAACCTTGGGATATACCACCAACCCGTCCACTACATTCAGACACAAATCAAGAATACCGTCTATAGCCAAAAAACCTTCCGGAATAGATAAACGCTTATTGGCGGAATCATCCAATGTTCTTTCAAACCATTGTGACGCGGATGTAATCGCAGGATTTAAGGCATCAATCATCACATAGCGGCTTAAGGAAGCAATGCGCTCGCTTCTCATGGGGTTTCTCTTATATGCCATAGCGGAAGAACCGATTTGGCTCTTTTCAAACGGTTCCTCTACCTCTTTAAGATGCTGCAGCAAACGAATATCATTGCTTAATTTATGCGCGGATGCGGCTATTCCTGCCAATACATTTACCACACGTGTATCCACCTTTCGGGAATAGGTCTGTCCGGATACGGGGTAGCAATCTTTGAATCCCATCTTTCTTGCAATCATAGGATCGATCCTATCAATTTTATCCTCATTTCCGTCAAATAATTCCAAAAAGGATGCCTGAGTGCCGGTTGTCCCCTTAGAGCCCAGCAGTTTCATGGTGGATATCACATAATCAAGATCCTCCAAATCCAAAAAGAACTCCTGCAGCCACAAAGTCGCACGCTTACCGACGGTAGTCGGCTGTGCCGGCTGAAAATGTGTAAAACCCAATGTGGGCATTGCTTTATAGGTATCCGCAAACGCGGCAAGCTTGGCTATGACATTCACCAGCTTTTTCTTTACAAGCTTTAAGGCTTTTGTCATTACAATGATATCCGTATTGTCCCCCACATAACAAGAGGTTGCACCCAAATGAATAATCCCCTTTGCTTTGGGACACTGAACGCCATATGCATATACATGGCTCATCACATCGTGGCGTACTTCCTTTTCCCGTTCCTTTGCCACATCATAGTTTATATCCGTCGCATGAGCCTTCATCTCATCTATCTGCTCCTGTGTAATGGATAATCCCAGCTCCATCTCCGTCTCAGCCAATGCGATCCATAATTTTCTCCAGGTACAAAATTTCATATCCGGTGAAAAGATATACTGCATCTCCTTACTGGCATAACGCTCCGATAATGGGCTTTGATAAACATCTGTACTCATGTAATTCTCCTTTTTTCTACTCTTATTTTTAGGTATTTATGAAACTCTTTTCTAGTGGCTCTACTCTCCATATTACTTTGGAATGGTTAGAAAAACCGGCTGACAAAGTATTATGGAGAGTAGAGCCCCTTGGAGTTTCACAAATTCCTATTTATTTTTTAGCAACTATTTCTCCGTATATTGATTCACCATATCATAAATTTCTTTGGCATACTGCGGGTATTGCTCCGCCACTTCTTTTATCTCATTCTGTGCCGTTTCCGCAAGCTTCTTATTATAATCCAGTTGTTTTCTGAGTGCCTGTCTTCTGACAATGAGTCCATGCCGGATTTCAATCATCTCCCTGGTATCCAGTATTGCTCCGGGCTGATACACCCATCTGTCGGGATCCTTAATCCGGTAACGGGAGAGAATCAGTATTAACTGCTTTCTATGGTAGTCCAGCTTGGCTTCCGCTTCCGCATACTGCCTTCTCTCTTCCTTTTCCTCCAGATACATTTGCCACAAATCCTGCAGCATATCAACATTTTCCACATTATATTTCAGATATAAATAATCCAATAGGTTTACATTATTTATATATCTTATTTTTACCGTATTTTGAAGCTGTATTAATCTGTTTGTGGCCTTTTCTACCTTGGAAAGCTCTTTTTCCGCATCCATATATTTGACAAAGAGTACTGTAATGGCAATCGCCGCCGCCACAATCGCTATATAGTATCCCATCACTGTGTTCAGCTCAAAACCGAATTGTAAGATAAGGAGCATAATAATACAGGCACCCAATGCAGTGAGGCAGATAGCAGCCATTCCACGCAGGTTAACCAAAATATTCTTAAGCTCACCCTTTCTGTAACCATAGGCATCCCGCTCTCCGCCCAGTCGGGTCAAATCCTGCCTGACAAGCTTCTGGTATTGCTCCGCCTCTCTAAGCTTTTGGATACCTTCTTCTACTTCTTCTTCCTGAGAACGCATCTGTCTATATTGACTGTCCGTCATCCTTAATTTCTTGTCCAGGTAACGCTTTCTTTCCTGCTCTAAGGTTTGCATATTGACGGCACTTAATTTTAATTCTGCCATCTGTTCCGGAGGTAATGCTTCTATTTCCTCCATATCGGTCAGGTAGGAGGTGACCAGGGAATATTCCCCCGTGAGCAGATTGATTTCCTTTTCAGCCTCTTCGATTTGTTCCAAGCATCCTGTGAGATAGCGTTTTCTGTCTTCGGAATCATGAAATTTAATATTATCTCTTTCATAGATAATCTGATCCCATTCATCCTCCTTAATTTCTATTTTCTTTTTTCTGAATAGCCATTTAAAAAACCCCATACAGGTCTCCTTTTTCCGTTAAATGCTGGCCCGATAATTGCTCTTTAATTCCTGCACCTTCTTGTCGGTTTCCATGTAATACTTCGCCATCTCACCGCTTCTTTTCCAAGAAAGGCGCTCTTCCAATGCTTGCTTTTCTTCTGTGTCTTCCCACAATATTGCAAACTCCCGCATCCGTTTTTCCAACTCAAGGGACTCATCATAGCATTCCGGAAAACCTGCTGCAAAAGAAATATAATCCTCTTCCTCCATGGAAAGTCTCTTTGCGGCCAGAAATTCAATCATCGTCTCCACATTCGGAAGGATATCATAAGACATTTTAAAATGGTTGGCTGCCTCATCAAACAGAAACAGACCGCATAAAGCCACGCCCTTATTATGTTGGATTTTGGCCGTTAAATTCTTTTCCTCTTCCGGCAGCTGTGCCAACAGGGAATCGTATTCCACAAGGGCTGATGCGTATCTGCCGTTGGTTACCATATAATCCACTCTTGTTTTTAATTTTTCAAAGGTACTGAGATTTGCACCCTTATTAAATCTCTCTTCAATATTGCGGATGGTTTCCCTGTCATAAAGCTTTACATAATCCAGAATGATACCCGCAAATGTACCCGCTGAGGTCCTTTTGTTTAAGAGGGGGTAGAGGGCTTGTGCAAGCTTAGGCAGCTTAATAATCTCATCGATCCACCGTACCAGCTTTCTGTCAACCAGCTCCTTATCCAATAGAAACGCATTTTCTTTTAATACATAGCATAATTCTTCAGCCGAGAAAACTCTGATCCCCAGATTGTCAAAGCTATATGGGATTTTTGCATATTCACCTGCTTCAAGTAACACTCTATCCACTATATTACCTCAAAACTTTCTATCCATTTCTGGTGGGTTGTGGGGAACATCTCTCCGAATCCTAAATCTTCTATTTCAATTGAAATACTGTTTTCATCCGTCATTTTTATTTCCAGATACAGTCTGGACGGGGCTTTTTTTCTCACCGGCAATCCTTCCAGCGTAATATGCGCACGTTTAATATCACGTCCGTTTAACGGTGTAATCAGGATAGAAAAGCTGTTTCCTGATTCCAATAAAAAGGTGAGGGAATTCTTTGCTTCAAACCAGCTTATGCCTGCATCTAAAAGTGCAAGATAAGAATTTTCTCCTTCTCTGACCACTTTCATGCCGATATTGGCCTTTAGCTTATCCTTTCCCAGGAATACATGGGCTTTTCCTATTTCACTGGCATATAATTTTTCCCTGCATGCCAAACAGGCGCCCTTACTATATAGATTATTTCCCTGAAACACCCTCTTGTTCCGGCATAAATATTTTAGGGATTCCGTCATCCAATCCTCTTTAAAGCCTTCCCCTATCAGATAGACCGAAGAAATGATTCTTCCTTCGCACACTTCGTTTAAAAGCGTTAAAAACCTGTCATCCATCTGTCTGAAAATATTCTGTCGTAATGTTACCGCATCCGGAAGATCGTCCAGGGATATAAAGGGATGCTCTTCATCCTCCACAAAAGCCACTACAGGAGTTGTTTTATAATTGCATTCCATACGGTATATCTTAATATTATCCAGATTATAATCACAAACCAAAACATTTTTACGCCATAATTCCTCCGGCTGGTGAATGGTATAATAATAAAAGCTTTCTTCATGCCCCTGTAAATAAATGGTTTTTGTCTTAAGTGAAAGTCCGGCCACCACAATATTTAATATTTCCACCATCCTGCTGTCCAGATTCTCACAGGTAACCATAATCGCACCGATTCTGTCCGGACCGGACACCATGGAAAGCAGGGTAAGGCTTCTTTTCATAAAGAGTGTGAGAAGAGCAATGGGGTCAAACTCTTCCTCCTCTATCTGAACCGGCTCTCCTTTTTTTGCAAGTGTAAGAAGGTTTGTTACTTGCATACTTCCATTGGCCTGTGCATGCTTAAGGGCCTCCTTGCCGTAAAACCACTGGTTAACGCCCCGTCTTTTGCACAATACAGTAGGAATATTGTAGCTTTCTTCTCCCGCTATTACGGATAAAGTTTCCGGTTCGCCGCCGTCAAAGGTACAATAACTGATTTGAGAATATTTATCTCCGATATCATACCCTATTATGATTTTATCCTTCATCCGTAATCTCCTTTCCCCGTCGGTCTATTTTAAATAAGCTTGAACAGTCTGTTTCTCATAAATTCTTTATACTCATATTCCGCAAGCAGCTTGTCCACCGTATCATAATCCTGTAAGATATTGCTGATGCTTATATCATTGACTAAATTAAACTGACCGTCTATGCCCAGATATATGGTATCACTCTTCTGGATCGTTGCGCTTTCCGTCAGCTGCTCGTTATCGTCCCTTACTTCCATAATATAGTATTGCAAACGTTCTCCAAAAAACAGAACAAAGGATTTGAAGCAAACACCACCGTACACTTCCTGCATTTCTTCCGTAAGATATTCTAGTTCTTCACCGTCTGCGGTTTCCACACAATAGTGCATAACTGCCCTTGACTTGGGGTGAGCCTTGTATTCCACTATCGTCTTATCCGAGAGCTGATTCAAACAGGCATCATTAAAATCCATGAACTCCGTAAACATTTTTAAATGGATTCCATCCCGCAGCATCTCATAGAGGAAGTCCTTTAGTACATCCTTAATTTCCTCTGTAATTTCATTCTTATTTTCTGCGTAATATTTTATAAATCCCAGCTTGCATACCCTATGTAAGTTTTCCTTGCGCCGATACATTCCCAGGATTTCTTCAAACACATATCCTGTTGTTACCCTGTCCTTTACAAAATACTCATAGGAACATTGGAATAAAAAGGCCTCTTCTACTTGGGTCTTCGCACCTCCCGCTACATAGGAGCGGAAGATTTCCATCTTTTCCCCTACAAAGGAACCTGAAAAAAGCATCTGAATCAACATTCGCTCGCATAATTCATAGGTATCCACATAAAATGCTTCCGCAGCTTTCCAGATATCCCTCATTTCCTTGGTCAATCCATTAAAATAGAGGACTAAGTACCGCAGCCCCTGCTCATCGTATTTACCCCGACGAAAGGCATACAATACCGCCTGCGTCAGCATCTCATCCTCCACGTATTCATTGTTCTGCATCATCCTTGCGCACAGCCGCACAATTACTTTAGGGTCTATTCCGAAAGGTCCATAACACTTCAGCCAATCATAAGCTTTATTATCCTTGCCGCGAAAGGTCATATAACGCATGACTTCTCCTCTTTCTTTTGGAAAAAGGCCGATCGGTTCTATATTCTCCAAATATTCATCCAAATCACGGATTTTATCATGCTCATAATAATAACTCATCAGCTTCATGCCCATAGCATTTTTTATACTATCGTTAATTTCATCGTCTTCCAGTAAATAACGGAACCTGCTTTCATTATCCTTGGTCACTTCCCTCGCATCCTGATTGTCTAAGCACATGAAAATATTTAAATCCTGTACATTCCCGGCAAGCGGCGCAACTAGCTTTACCAATTTACCCGGCAGCATCAGCTTTTCAGTGGTATAGGGCACACTCGCCATATAGCGGTTTCTAAAGACGTCCTCCATCAGAATACTGCAAGCGGCATCGGGCAGTGAAATATATGCCTTTCCATCGGTTACCGGATAGCATCTTTCCGTATTTAATTGTGGCTGATATACAATAACATATCGGATATCCGTTCTGTTAATCTGTATGAGGTGAACAAATAACAGCTCTGATAAGGCTTCCGCCACCTGAGGAGTGAGCATTCTGGGCAATAACAGATTTTTATACAGATAAGCTAAATTCCTGTTAATACGCCGATTCAAAATCTGGTCGATTATAAATTGTTCTATCTGATTACGATAGCTCTCGTATATTTCCGGAAAGCTATCCCGGTTTCGGTATACATTCGCATATAAATACGCGCTCATTTCATAATTAAGGCTATTTTGATAGGAAAAATACATCAATACCATCTTGGGGAGTGCCGTCATTGTATTCATATCCACACTTAATAAATAATGATCATACAGACGCGTAATCCGAAGCTCTTTTTCTACACCTCTTTTATACCATTTAAAATATTTTTTACCTATTTTATTACCTTTTATCAGTAGGCTGCAAATTTCTTGAAGCACAGATACATCTTGTTTTACCCTATAGCAGGCTTCCAAGGTTCGGTAGATTAAATCGGAATAATCCCGTTCCTTTTGTACCAGATATAAAAACTGCATCACGCTGTCTCCGCTCAGCATTTCACGCCTTGCTCCGAATAAAAGAATCTGCCTTTCAAATTGTCCCAGCTTGATCAGCAGGGACGGATTTAAATTCAGTAAAAGCAACGCTTCTATGTATATCACCGGACTGGTACAGCCCCGGTCAAATTGCTTTTCTAAAAAAAGCCATTTTTGAGAAAAACTCCGGTTATATTCAGGAGAAAGATATAAAAGCAGCCAAGCTAAGCGCCATTCATTCTGGTTTCGTTTATATATATATTCTACCCGCTCCGTTACCTGATTGATATAATCCTCGTCCCTATGCAGCAGGGTGTTTAAATACAGGTAATATGCCTCCAGTACCGGATCCTCCTCTTCCTTGTTATCCAAAATATCCGCAACATGGTCAAGAATCCACTGTGCTTCATTATAGCGTTCTTCCGTAATCAGAAGCTGGGCTTGAAACAGCCTTGCCGAAATGTTTTTCTCATCTCCCGCCGCCATCCTTTCAACCAGCTTGCCACTTTCCTTCAACCAAGTATCCGTACTGATTTTCTTCATTCGAAATGCCTGATAAAATTCCATAAGCTGTAAAATCAATCGTTTTTTTTCTCTGCTGCGTCTCCCCTGATTTCCTGAGGCATGGCATTTTACAAGCACGGAAACCTCTATTTCTTCATAACTGTTAAAAATTTTAATTTTCCCGAAATTATTACCGGCATGTAAGAGGCTGCTATCCACACAAACCGCTACACGACAGGTATTACCCAGAAAATCTTGGTCGGTAACCGTTTCCTTTTGTAAATAAAGAAAATCTCCCACTGTCTCTATCCTAAGTCTAGTAAATCCCCAGCCGTTTCTTGTAATGGTAATCCCTGTTTCAACAATACCTTCCGGATCTTCTATCCTGATGGTATCCGTATCAAGCAGATATTCAATTCTCTGCTTCTTATTAATGCCGATTAAGAATTCCTCAACATTTTGTTCACTTCCGTAATAAACAGACATACCTCTGTAATAATCATAAAACTGCCTGTCGTTTCCATTTAAAATACGGTAAAAATCATTAGAATAAAATAAATTCACCGCCTCCACAGGACTTGTTTTGGCTAGATTAGAAAAGTGAAATAAGTTCTTTACATTACCCAGTGATGACATGATAACTGTATATTCCACATTAATAACAAAAGGCAGATAATACTCTCCCTGATTGCTGATAATATAAAATTCACCCTTAACCACATCACCCTCTTCCAGATCTTCTCCATGAAAACAGAAGAAAATCTCTTCCTCGCTTCCTACAAATTCGGTGGTAAGGCATTCCATTCTACTGTCGGATGTAAGCACATACCCCTGCGTATATCTGCCGCCATCACCCAGTATTTTAAAAGAACCATCCAAGCTTTCACCCTGCTTTATGGTAAGTTCCAGTTTAGAGCACGAAAAATCAAGGGAACCATTTTCATAATCAAAGTTTCCCTCTAATAGCCGGTCAATTACTTCTTTCATTGTGCTCACCCTCCTTAGCGCCGTCCTTTTGGGGGCGTAAATCATTCGTAAAACATAAAACACATTGTAAACATTATACCATTGCCCCATGTCCTAAGCAAACATATTTTCTTTTTATCTATAGACTATTGACTTTTTCTATATATTATGTATCATTGTATTATATCAGTAATACAGATGCGGTAAAACGATATGATAGCTATAAAAGAAAAGAGGAATGCACATGACATGGACCCTAGATTCTGACCGTCCTATTTATTCTCAGCTTGTGGAACGGATACAGATGCAGATTGTTTCCGGGCAGTATCCACCGGGCAGCAGAATCCCCAGCGTACGGGATTTAGCCGCCGAGGCCGCTGTCAATCCGAACACCATGCAGAAAGCTTTTGCGGAATTAGAGCGAATCGGCCTTATTATAACCAGACGAACCAACGGACGGACCGTCACCGAGGATACGGATATGATTCAGAAAATCAGGCAAGAGCTTGCAGAGGAGCATCTGAATCACTTTATAAAAAAAATGAGAGAGTTGGATTATGATAGAGCATCCATACTGGAATTATTAAATAATTCATCTGAATGGGAAAACCGGTTATGAAAGATTTAGTTGAAATACAGGGACTTGTAAAAGCCTATCAAACACAAACCTTAGCTGTGAACAACCTTACCGTTACCATTCCCCGAGGCAAAATAATCGGTCTGTTAGGGCCTAACGGAAGCGGCAAGACTACATTAATTAAAATGATGACAGGATTATTAACTCCCACCCAGGGATCTATCTTTATTGATGGTAAACCCGTGGGCCCGGTTAAAAACCCTCTCCAAGGGAACCAAGGAAAAGGTATTGCTTATACTGGTGATGAGCCGCAATGCCAAGCTTTATATTCTTGACGAACCTATTGCAGGTGTTGATCCTGCCGCCAGGGATTATATCCTAAAAACCATTCTCACTAATTATTGTTCGGAGTCTACCATTTTATTATCCACACATTTAATTTCCGATATTGAGAATATACTTGATGAGGTTATATTCATGAGATATGGTCAGCTTATGTTGAAGGCCAGCGTGGATAATATCAGAGAAAATCATGGCAAATCAGTGAACGCTTATTTTAAGGAGGTATTTATATGTTAGGTAAATTAATTAAGCATGAATGGAAAGCTACCTGGATATTTCCCTCTTTTATTTGTATCTTTATCATCCTGATTACGGTTATCAGTTGTGGTGTTTTCTCCGTATTATTCAGTGATCTCAGCCTCTTAAACGGAACTACCGCTCAGCATATGACACTGCTTTTACTGTATCTATTAAGTTTTTTCTTTCTGTTTTTTTCATACATAGTTATTATTATTTATTTTATATATCGTTTTTATAAAAACTTATTTACTAGAGAGGGTTATCTTACGCATACTCTGCCCACAACCGCAGGTAATCTTATCCTCAGTAAGCTCTTTTGCTCGGTAACATGGCTCCTCATTACATCCTTTTTATCTCTTTCGGGCTTTATCGCTTTGTTCTATACCACGGTATGGATATTAAAACCGCATTTCTTCTCCTATTTTTAATGTCTTTGGCAGGCTGCGTTTGGGGAATGCTTTTGCCCTATATGTGCTTTACAATCGGACATCTTTTTAAAAAGCATCAAGTGGCGGCTTCCATTGGCTTTTATTTGTTAAGCTTTATTATAATACAGATACTAACCTCAATCATTTCCTTCCCCACTGCCATGAAGACCGCCGTATATCCCGAAGGCATAACCATGCTGATAGCACCTCTGGCTTCTGCCTTTAGACTTTATGGTATATATTTAATTATTTCGATCATTATGAGCATTATTTCCTTCTTAATCACAAAATATATTATGGGTAAAAAACTGAATCTTAACTAAAAATGATTCCTAACCAAAAGACCCCGGCATATACTGTATATAAGTAAATATGCCGAGGTCTTTTATGCAATTAAATCTATACGCCGCACAGACACCGGAAGTTGTCCCCGGTTCCTATGAAGGCGCACTGCGAATTAATGTCATTTCCTCTCTGGGACAAATTCCCATACAGGGTGCAAATGTCACAATCTCCTATGCAAACGATCCATCTAATGTGATTGATGAGCTTACCACAGATATGTCGGGTCTGACCGAAACTGTTGAACTTCCCACCCCTCCACTGGCTCTTAGCCAAAATCCAGAGAGTGAGATAAAACCCTATTCGGAATACAATATAACGGTTACCGCCACCGGTTATGAACCTGTATCCGTAACCGGTTCCGAGCTGCTTGCAGACACAACCTCTCTGCAGCCCATACGTATGAATCCATTGGATATGACGGAAGAGGAAGAAAAATCAGTCGTGATTCCTGCCCATACCCTATGGGGGGAATATCCACCTAAAATACCCGAAGCTGAAATAAAACCTCTTGCCGAATCTGGCGAAATTGTTTTAAGCCGTGTGGTGATTCCTGAATTTGTAATTGTCCATGACGGTGTTCCCGCAGACAGGAGTGCTCCTAATTATTGGGTAAAATATACGGATTATATCAAAAACGTAGCTTCCTCTGAAATTTATGCCACTTGGCCGGAAGCTACCATATACGCTAATATCCTTGCTATCATGTCTTTTACCTTAAACCGCGTTTTTACGGAATGGTATAGAAATCAAGGTTATGATTTTACAATTACAAGCTCCACCGCCTATGATCAAAAGTGGATATACGGCCGCAATACTTACGAAAACATAGACCGCTTGGTTGATACAATCTTTACCAATTATCTCTCCCGTCCCGGTGTGCGCCAGCCTATTTTCACTTCCTATTGTGACGGCCAGCGGGTGACCTGCTCCGGATTAAGCCAATGGGGCTCTAAGCAATTGGGCCAAGAAGGCTATACACCTATTGAAATCATACGGTATTACTACGGGAATGATATGTATATCAATACGGCCGATGTGGTTTCGGGTGTTCCGTCTTCATTTCCCGGTTACAATCTCTCCATCGGTGCCTCGGGTGATAAAGTACGCCAGCTGCAGCAACAGCTAAACAGAATCGCCGGGAACTATCCTGCCATCCCCACTATAGTGGCAGACGGCATATACGGCCCTCTCACAGCAGATGCGGTGCGCACCTTCCAACAGATTTTTGACCTTCCCGCAACCGGTGTTACGGATTTTGCAACTTGGTATGCCATATCCCGGATTTATGTGGGTGTCAGCAGAATCTCGGAGCCATACTAAGATATTAAATCATTTTTTGACCGTTCATCATAAGACTGAATTTTACACCCAGGCACTCTGCGGATTTTTTACAGAGAATCATTCGATTAATAAATATTTCAAAATAATCCATGACACTGCAGATTTCTGTTTCTATCGTAATATCCAGACAGATTTCTGCCTTG
>CAZJAS010000020.1:0-27293 GCA_964544135.1 uncultured Clostridium sp.
ATTTCTAAGTTCCACACCGAAGAATGTCTCTTTGAGCCATTCTTCCCACGTATTATTTATGCCGCTGATGCGGCATGTAGGTTAGCATGAAATAAAGCAGTTCAAAATACAGGAGAAGCGAATATAATAAAAATAAGTCAATCAAATACAAGGAATCAATAGCATTTTCAAACTCATTTCAAGCGGCTCTACTCATTATATTACTTTGGAATGGTTAGAAAAACCGGCTGACAAAGTATTATAATGAGTAGAGCCCCCTTGGAAGCAAGTTTAGCAAACACCAAAACAAAAAATTAAGAGTAAAAGGAGAAAGGTATGAAAGTAGTTGATATGCATTGCGATACCATATCGGCATTGCTTAAGAAAAGACGGGCAAATGAAAAAGCCTCTTTGTCAGAAAATGACATCCATATCAGTATTAATAAAATGAGGCAGAGCGATTATCTATTACAGAATTTTGCTCTGTTTGTGGAAAAAGAAGCTTGTAAGGACCCCTGGGAGGAGGTACAGGCACTGATTGAAGTATACGGGCAGGAATTGGCAGAGAATGCAAATCAGATAGCACCTGTGCTTGCGTATGGGGATATAGAGAAAAATGCAGCGGAAGGAAAAATATCAGCTATGCTTACCGTAGAGGAAGGCGGTGTTTGCGGCGGAAGTCTTGAAAAGCTGAGGACCTTGTATGATCAGGGTGTAAGAATGATGACTCTTTTATGGAATTATCCCAATGAGCTTGGGTTTCCCAATCTTGACAGGTTAACCGGGAAAAATGTAAGAGCAGCCGCAAAAAAGAAAAAGGATGGAGGAAATTCTGTCATTCGTTATCTAAATACACCCAATACAGAGGGAGGTCTTACAGATACTGGGATTGCTTTTGTAGAGAAAATGGAAGAAATGGGTATGATCATTGATGTATCCCATATGTCCGACGGAGGTTTTTTTGATGTTCTGGAACACACTAAAAAACCCTTTGTGGCAAGTCACAGCAATGCAAGGCAGGTATGCCCCTGTGTCAGAAATTTAAGTAATACCATGATTCGTGCACTGGCAGAGCGGGGTGGTGTAATGGGACTGAATTTTTGTACTGATTTTTTAATACAGCTTCCTGTTGGGGTAAATAATCCGGGAACCATAGAATCGGTAGTGAACCATGCCAAGCATATTGTTAATGTGGGCGGAATTGATTGCCTTGGTCTTGGCAGTGATTTTGACGGAATCGATACCCATGAAATATTAACCGGAGGTGATAAGATGGATCTGCTTTGGGATGCACTTGGGAAGGGTGGTTTTACGGAGCGTGAGCTGGATAAAATATTTACGGAAAATGTATTGCGCGTTTACCGAGAGGTATTGAAATAATAATTTTTATAAAAATACATTGACATTTGAGACAACTCGTTCTACAATATGCATAATTTCATATTCATACATTGATTAGGAAAAGCAATGATAAGAATAAGTAGTGTAAAGACAAACATACAGAAAGCAGCCGGATGATGAGAGGCGCATGGGAAGGTTTGCATGAATACATCTTTGAGCTTCGCACCAAAACGAAAGGAGTAGGCTGCGACGGTCCCGCACACGTTATAGTGCTAGAGTATCGCTTTCGGGCCGTACTTGAAAAGGTAAGCAGCGTGAGCTGTTTATAAACATGAGGTGGTAACACGAGATATACTCTCGTCCTTTTGACAAGGACGGGATTTTTTTTATTTTATATAAGATCGTCCTATTAGATTCATTGATTGCCTTAATCGACCGGATGTGAAACTAAAGAAATGCCAGAGGGCAGGAAGGGAAAATTATGATAACCAAAGAACTAAGAAGAGATGAGGAAAAATTGCAGGAAGAAGTAAAACGACAGATGCGCATTATAACAAAGGGTGCCGCAGAGGTAGTGGGAGAAGAGGAGCTTTCTATCAAGCTGGAACGCTCTGTCCGTAGTGGTGAGCCCCTTTGTGTTAAACTGGGCCTTGATCCCAGTGCGCCGGATATTCACTTAGGCCACGCGGTGGTTTTACGAAAATTAAAGCAAATGCAGGATTTGGGACATCAGATTAAGATTATCATCGGAGATTTTACAGGGCGGATCGGTGATCCCACCGGAAAATCAAAGGGGAGGAAGGCACTTTCCGATAAGCAGGTATTGGAAAATGCCATTACTTATCAGGAGCAGATCTTTAAAATCCTGGATAAGGAAAAAACACAGGTATATTACAACGGAGAGTGGCTTGAGCTGTTAAATTTAGAAGAGGTACTGCGTTTGGCATCTACCATGACCGTGGCAAGAATGCTGGAGCGGGAAGATTTTAAAAATCGCTACTCACAAAATGTACCGATCGGGCTTCATGAATTCTTTTATCCCCTCATGCAGGCTTATGATTCGATAGCGATTGGGGCCGATGTGGAGCTTGGGGGAACAGACCAGACCTTTAATATCCTAATGGGCAGAAACTTGCAGAAAACCATGGACTTAGAGCCGCAGGCGGCAATATTCATGCCTATTTTAGAGGGACTTGACGGTGTGGAGAAAATGAGTAAAAGCCTTCATAACTATATCGGAATCTATGAAGAAGCCAATGTAATGTTTAAAAAGGTGATGGAGGTGCCCGACGATTTGATTATCCGCTATTTTGAACTGACTACGGATGAATTGCCGGAAAAAATAGATGAAATAAAGGAATCCCTGGCAGACGGTAAAAACCCAAGGGATGTAAAACTGGAGCTGGCTCAAATTATAACAAAGCTCTACCATGGACAGGCAGCCATGGAACAGGCAGAGAATTTTTATAGGGAAGCTTTCAGTAAAAAAGCAATACCGGAAGATATACCGGAATTGGAGATTCCCATAGAAAAGGATACACTGTTAAGCATACTCTCCATCCTAGCCACCGCAGGCTATGCACCCGGCAGCAGTCAGTTGCGTCGTATGATAGCGCAGGGCGGTGTAAGGCTAAACGGTGATAAGGTAGAGGATATGGCAAACCCCATTCATGACGGAGATGTTCTTAAGATTGGGAAGAAGACGTTTTTAAGGCTTCGTAAAACTGTCTGATATCAGCAAAAGCATAATCCGGTTTATATTCTGAGACGGCCGCTTCTTCGGGAGTGGCCTCTCCTGTATAAACCAAGCAGGTCTCAACACCTGCATTAATTCCGCAGGCAATATCGGTATACAGCCTGTCCCCTACAACAAGGGTTTCCTCTTTGGTAAAGCCGGAGGCGTCGATGCAAAGCTCACAAACCTCCTTGGCAGGCTTACCCAAATAGATAGGTGATTTACCGGTGGAAGAGGTAAGCATTTGGCATATGGCACCGCAGTCGGGAATAAAACCGAAATCAACAGGACAGCATAAATCGGGATTGGTAGCATAAAAGGGTATATCAAAGGAAGAAAGCACCCTGCAGGTCGTGATCAGCTTTTCATAGGTCAGCTCACTGTCATAACCAACCAGTACGCATGCAATATCATTTTCTGCTTTTTCTGTGACATGTAATCCGTTTTTTTGTAATTCCTTAATAAAGGATGCGGTACCTAAAACATAAATTTTACTGTCTGCAAAATTTTCTTTCATAAATTGAATCGTCATATAACCCGATGTAATAAATAAATCTTCCGTTACCGAAAGATGAAAATGACGGGCAAATTTGCTCACATAATCAGCACCGCTTTTTGTGGAATTATTGGTTATATAATAAGCCTTGCCGCCTATTTCATTGATATAGGCAATCAACTCGGCACTGCCGTCATATAAGGTATCTCCAACGGCAATGGTGCCGTCTATATCAAATAAGAAAAGTTTTTTATTCTTTAACATGATATTTCCTTTCAAAATTTAAAATATTTGGTAACTTCAAAAGCTTATTTCTTATGGCTCTACTCATCATAATACTTTGTCAGCCGGTTTTTCTAACCATTCCAATGAGCCCCTAAGTGTAAAAGCATGTTCAGCAAAGGCTTCCCTGCTTTTAGAAATCCCTTATGGTCTCATCTCCATAGAAAAAGATGGCATTCCAAAGTAATATGATGAGTAGAGCCATTGGTAACAGATATCTGAAATTACCAATTTTAATTAGTATAGCATCGGAAGGAGAATGTGGCAATGCGCAGATAATTATGTTACAATAATACAAGGTTATGTAGAAAATCATCGGCCTGTAGAGAGAGAAAACGGAAGTGTGAAAGGATGCTGAGCAACAAAGCATTGGTGCAGAGATGAAATTAATATCATGGAATGTAAACGGTATCAGAGCATGTGTAAATAAAGGATTTATGGATTATTTTAACGAAGTGGATGCGGATATATTCTGTATTCAGGAATCAAAGCTGCAAAAAGGGCAGATCAATCTGGAGCTGCCTGGGTATTATCAGTACTGGAATTATGCTGAAAAAAAAGGGTACTCGGGAACGGCACTCTTTTCCAAACAGGAGCCGATTGCAGTCACTTATGGTATCGATATACCGGAGCATGACATGGAGGGCAGGGTGATTGCGGCTGAGTATCCTGATTATTATGTAGTAACGGTTTATACACCCAACTCCCAGAGGGAATTGTTAAGGCTTTCTTACAGGATGGAATGGGAAGCGGCATTTTTATCCTATTTAAAAAAGTTAGAAGAAAATAAACCGGTAATTGTCTGCGGTGATTTAAATGTGGCCCACAATGATATCGACTTAAAAAATCCCAAAACAAACCGTAAGAATGCGGGATTTACAATGGAAGAGCGCAACTGTTTTTCTAACCTGCTCGAAGCGGGCTTTATAGATACCTTCCGTCATTTTTACCCACAGAAGGAAGGCTGCTATACCTGGTGGTCCTATATGTTTAAAGCAAGAGAAAAGAATGCAGGTTGGCGTATCGATTATTTTGTGGTATCGAAAGACTTAGAGGATAAGCTGGAGGATGCCGCTATCCATAGTGAAATCTACGGTTCCGATCACTGCCCCGTGGAACTTACACTAAAGGGATAAGTATAGAAAAATATACTTTTTACTTATTTTCTGTGGTTCTACTCTCCATAATACTTTGTCAGCCGGTTTTTCTAACCATTCCAATGAGACCCTAAGTGTAAAAGCATGTTCAGCAAAGGCTTCCATGCTTTTAGGACTCCCTTACGGTCTCATCTCCATAGAAAAAGATGGCTTTCCAAAGTAATATGGAGAGTAGAGCATCCTTAGAAAATCTAAAAGCCTATATTTTTATATAAGAGGGAAACCAGAATGACAAAAAAACGATTGGAAAGGGCTTTCTATATGACCGATGCCCTTGCACTTTCTAAAAACTTAATCGGGAAAATAATGGTTCATAAAACACCTTTCGGAGAAATCAGAGGCATCATTACCGAAACGGAGGCTTATATGGGTGTGGAGGATAAGGGCTCGCATACCTATCAAGGTAAACGGACCCGGCGAACGGAGCCCATGTTCCACGTAGGAGGCACCTCTTACGTGTATTTTATTTATGGGATGTATAGCTGCATGAATATAACGGCGGGTGTACCGGATGTGCCGATGGCATCCTTGATACGTATGGTGGAGCCTGCGGATGAATTATCCCGTGAAATCATGATACGTCTTCGCTTAGATGCGGTAAGGAAGCGCAGGGAAAAGAAGGGGAAGGATGAAACCCAGGAAGAGATTAAAATAAAAGAGGCAAAACAGTTATTACAAATAAAAAAGCATTTGGCGGACGGACCCGGCAAGCTCTGCATTGCCATGGACATCACTAAAAATGAAAATGCCATTGATATGTCTTGCAGTGAAAAATTGTACCTGACGGAAGGCATTGAAGTAAAAGAGAACAGAATTACCGCGGGAAAGCGGATCGGAATTGATTATGCCGAAGAAGCGGCAGATTATTTATGGAGGTTTACACTTACATGAGCCTGCGTTTTGTGTTTGGAGGATCGGGTGCGGGAAAAAGCACAAGTATCTATACGGAAATCTTAGAAAGAGCAGAAGCGGAGCCGACACGTAATTTTTTAATTATCGTACCGGATCAGTTTACCATGCAAACACAAAAAGAGTTGGTGACACATCCGGTCAATAAACGCAGAGGCATTATAAATATTGATGTTTTAAGCTTCGGACGGCTTACCCACCGTATTTTTGAAGAGGTGGGGAAAAAGGAGATACCGGTTCTGGATGATACCGGAAAAAGCCTGGTGCTGCGGAAGGTAGCCGGCGGCTTAAAAGATCAGCTTACTTATTTGGGTTCTAATCTGGACAAGCAGGGCTATATCCATGAGGTGAAAAGTGCCATATCCGAATTTATGCAATATGGAATCGGCGTGGATGATGTAACAAAGCTGATGGACCATGCACAAAAGAAGGGGGCACTCTACCATAAGCTTAAGGATTTACAGGTGCTTTACGGGGCCTTTATGGAATATATCAGTGAGAAATTTATTACAACAGAAGAAACCCTGGATCTGCTTCGGGAATCTTTGCATAAATCCCGTATTGTAAAGGACAGTGTAGTTGTATTTGATGGATTTACAGGCTTTACGCCTATCCAGAACCGGGTTATCTTAGAATTGATGTTACTTGCCAAGGAGGTTATCTTAACGGTTACATTGGATCTTTCGGAAAATCCTTTTGAGTTGGACAAGGAACAAAGGCTGTTTCATTTGAGTAAAAAAACAGTATGTGATTTAAGTAGGCTTGCCTTGGATGCAGGGGTAGAACGGGGACAGGATGTTTATGTAAAATACGGGGAGAAGAACCGCTTTACCCATAATAAACCCATAGCTCATTTAGAAAACGCCCTGTTTCGTTATCCCGTACGGGAGTATGAGGGGGATTACCAAGGGGAGATCAGAATGCTTGCAGCATCCTCTGTCAGGGAGGAGGTGCGTCAGACCGGCATTTTAATGCAGAAGCTGGTGCGGGATAAAGGATATCTCTATCGGGATATTGCGGTTGTGGCTGGCAATCTTGAAGTATATGCCGAATTGATACAAACAGAGTTTTCGCAGCTTTCCATTCCTTGCTTTGTGGACAGGACCAGGGGGATTGTGCTAAATCCTCTGATTGAATACATAAAATGTGCCTTTGAGGTGATGATACGCAATTTTTCATATGAAAGTGTCTTTATGTATCTACGCAGCGGTCTGGCTGATTTTACACCCGGAGAGGTTGATTTGTTAGAAAACTACTGTATACAGACCGGAATCCGCGGGAAAAGGAAATGGGAAAAGCAATTTACCCGTAAAACCAAACAGATGAAGGATGCGGTGGAGCCTCTTTTGTTGTTGGAGGAGATGAGGCAGAGATTATTAGGAGAGCTGGAACCGTTTCTGAACTTAAAAAAAGAAACAGCGGCTTCCTATGTAGAGGCCCTCTATCTATTTTTGACCAAAAACCATGTTGCTGAAAAGCTTGCGGCTTATGAAAAGATGTTTTTAGAAAAAGAGGATGCATTAAGAGCCAAGGAGTATGCCCAGGTATACCGTCTGGTCATGGAGCTTTTAGAGCAAATCATGGGGCTTCTTATGGATGAGTCCATGAGTATAAAGGATTTTAAGGATATGTTAGAGGCTGGGTTTGCCGAGATAGAGGTGGGAAGCATACCCCAGAATGTGGACAGAGTATTGGTAGGTGATATCGAGAGGACTCGTCTCAAGGAAGTTAAAATATTGTTTTTGGTGGGAGTCAATGACGGAAACATACCGAAGGGGGCAGGAACCGGCGGTATTATTTCTGATATTGATAGGGAGTTTTTGCGCAGTTCCCAGCTGGAGCTGGCTCCTTCCCCCAGGCAGCAGATGTATATTCAGCGGTTGTATCTATATCTGAATCTGACAAAGCCTTCGGATTTATTATTTCTGTCTTATGCGGGGATGAACGGAGAAGGGAAGGCACTCAGGCCCGCCTATCTCATTGATGTAATCCGTCAGATATTTCCGGAATTAGCGGTGGAATACCCGGAAAACGACTCCGTGCTTTCCCAGATTTTGACGCCCCGGGCCGGGTTGCCTTATTTGGCGGGGGCACTCAGGGATTTTGCCCAGGGCATGCCGGGGGAAGAGACACTTGCTCCCGATTTACAGACGGGAATGGGACAAAAGGATTTATTTACCCTGTATCAGGCATATACGGTACAAGAAGAGCATGAAGCTTTATTGCAAAAGCTGACCGAGGCTGCCTTTTATCGCTATGCCCATGGGGGTCTCGGAAAAGAAGTGGCACAGGCTTTATATGGGCTGATATTGAAAAACAGTGTCAGTAGGTTGGAAACCTTTGCAAGCTGTGCCTACAGGCAATTTTTACAATATGGCATGGCGCTTAAGGAACGGGAAGAATTTGATTTTGAAACCGTGGATATGGGAAATATTTTTCATAATGTGTTGGAAGGATTTTCTAACAAGCTGGAGGAAAGCTCCTATACTTGGTTTGATTTCCCGGAGGATTTTGCGAAGAAAACAGTGGAGGAGGTACTTTTACTAACTGCCGCAGAATACGGTGATACGGTGCTTTATGACAGTGCCCGGAATGAATATGTAATACGGCGTATGAAGAGGATACTGGACAGAACGGTTCTTACCTTGCAGTATCAATTAAAAAAAGGCAGTTTTATTCCGGAAAGCTATGAGATGTCATTTTCTTCCGTAACGGATTTGGAGAGTGTGTCGATTGTTCTTTCCGAGGAGGAGAAAATGCAGCTGCTGGGAAGGATAGACAGGGTGGATACCTGTACGGAGGGAGACCGCCTCTATGTTAAGGTAGTGGATTATAAATCCGGCAATAAAAAGTTTAATCTTGCGGCACTGTATTATGGCTTACAACTGCAGCTTGTGGTATATATGAATGCGGCCATGGATAAAGAAAAGAAAAAGCATCCCGATAAAGAGGTGATTCCCGCCGCCATGCTGTATTACCATGTAGCGGATCCCATATCGCAGACAGAGGTTGAATTATCACCGGAGGAAATCAATGCAAAATTGCTGGAAGAGCTTAGGATGGGCGGTGTAGTCAACAGCGAGGATGAAATTGCCAGAAAAATAGATCGGGATACGGAAACGAAATCCGATGTGATTCCGGTGGAATATAAAAAGGACGGCAGTATTTCCGCGCGCTCCAGTGCACTGTCGGGATGGGAGCTAAAAGAGGTATCAACCTATGTGAACAGAAAAGTAAAGCAGATAGGAAGAGAGATTCTGGACGGTGATATTGCATTGAATCCCTATAAAAGCGGCGTGGAAAGTGCATGTGATTACTGCTCTTTTAAACGGGTATGCGGTTTTGACGAAAAGATGCCGGGTTTTGTATTTCAAAAGCTGAAGTCCATGGATCAGGAAGAGGCCATGGAAGCAATACTGCGTGACAATGAGAAAGGTTAATGAAGGATGGCAATTACATTTACACCGGAGCAAAAACAGGTTATAGAACTACATAATTGCAATATCTTAGTTTCGGCTGCTGCGGGTTCGGGTAAAACAGCTGTTCTTTCCGAGCGCATTGTGCAGATGGTATGCAGGGAAGAGAATCCTGTGGACATTGACCGGCTTCTGGTAGTTACCTTTACCAATGCGGCAGCGGCGGAAATGCGGGAGCGGATCAGCCATGCTATCCTAACGAGGCTGAATGAGGACGGAAATAATGAGCATTTGCAAAAACAGGCAGCGCTTCTGCACAATGCACAGATTACCACCATTGATAGTTTTTGCCTCTTTGTACTACGCAATAATTTTCAGAATATCGGTTTGGATCCTGCTTTCAGCGTAGCGGACGAAGGAGAATTAAAGCTGCTCAAGCAGGATGTTTTGGCAGAGCTTTTGGAAGAGCGTTTTGCTTCAGGAGAGGAAAGATTCTATGCCTGTGTGGAATATTATTGTATGGGGGGCAGGGAGAGTATTTTAGAAGAGCATATTTTGGATTTGTATCAGTATGCCTTAAGCTATCCCTTTCCTGAAGAATGGCTGGAGAAAAGGAAGGATGACTACCGGGCATCTACCGTAGAGGAGCTGGAGGCATCCGATTGGGGGCAGTATCTGATTGTACATGTAAAGCGTATGGTAGAGGCATTGTATCAGGATTTGGAGGAAATAGAAGAGATTTGTGAGCAGCCCGACGGACCCTATATGTATGGTGCGACGATAGAGCGGGAGAAGGAGATGCTGGAAGAAATCCGTAACAGTACCAGTCTTTCCCAATTTGCAGTCAAGCTCCCCGCAGTCAATTTCGGCAGGCTTCCTTCCAAAAAAGATGATTCGGTATCGCCGGATAAAAGAGAGCTTGCCAAGACATTGCGTAACGGAGTAAAGGATAATCTAAAGAAATTAAATTCCCTGTATTTTACAACATCTTTTGAAACCTCCTTGCGGCAGCAGCCTGTATGTAAAGAGGCAATCGAGGGATTGGTGGATTTGTGTTTGGATTTTAAAAAGCGGTTGGATGAAAGGAAACGGGAAAAGAAGCTTTTGGATTTTTCCGATATGGAGCATTTTGCATTGCGGATTCTTCTGAAAAAGGGAGAAGACGGACAGGTTATGCCCACGGATACCGCATTGGAATACAGGGACTATTTTACGGAAATATTGATTGATGAGTATCAGGACAGCAATTTAGTACAAGAATATTTATTAAAGGCTATTTCCAGAGAGGACGAGATTGCCCATAACCGTTTTATGGTTGGGGATGTAAAACAGAGTATCTATAAGTTCCGCTTAGCCAGACCGGAGCTTTTTTTAGAAAAATACGATACCTACTCCACCTCAGAGGGTAAGATGAGGCGCATTGATTTACATAAAAATTTCCGAAGCAGACCGGAAGTGATTGATGCGGTAAACCATGTATTTGAAAAGATAATGACCAAGGAGTTGGGTGGAATTTCTTATGGAGAGGCGGATGCCCTCTACCCGGGCGCGGTATATCCGGAAAACACCGGCTGTGAAAGTGAGCTGATCTTATTTGAAAAACCTCCCAAGGAATCCGGTTATCATGCAAAACAGGTAGAAGCAATGGGGATTGCGGCAAGAATCAAAGAGCTGAAGCAGCATTTTCTTGTGACGGATAAAACAACGGGTAAGCTGCGTCCTGTTATGTACCGGGATATTGTGGTGCTGCTGCGTACAAGCACCGGCTGGGATGAAGAATTTAAAGCTATATTTACAAAAGAAGGGATTCCTGCCTATGTGTCGGGAAAAACAGGCTATTTTGCAGCAAAGGAAATACAGGATATTTTACAGTTTTTAAAAATATTGGATAATCCCTTACAGGATATTCCTCTCTTCGGGGTTATGAAATCTATTTTTGGCGGTTTTACGGACGAAGAAACGGCATTAATAAGGAGTGTGGACCAGGACCGATATTCCTATTTATACGACTGCCTGGAGATTTGTGCAAAGAAAACAGGTGGAACAGAAGAAGAGATATCCAAGAAATGCCGCCGGTTTCTTTTGACCATAGAGGAATACAGGAATTGTACCTCCTATATGACAATTTTAGAGCTGCTTTTGAAGCTCATGGAGGATTATGATTATCCTTCCTATGTGGCGGCACTGCCGGCAGGAAGCCAGAGGCTTGCCAATGTAGAAATGCTTTTGACTAAGGCTGCAAGCTTTGAAAAAAACAGCTATTATGGATTATTCCATTTTATACGCTATATGGAGCAATTGGAAAAATATAATGTGGATTACGGAGAAGCAAGCACCCTGAATGAAAATGCGGATGTGGTTAGGATTATGAGCATTCATAAGAGCAAGGGGTTGGAATTTCCCGTTGCGATTGTGGCCGGGTTGAATAAAAGATTTAATATGCAGGATTCATGGCGTACCATGATTATAGATGTGGATTTGGGCTTGGGAACTGATTATGTAAACTCGGATTTACGCATTAAAAGCAAAACCCTGCGTAAAAATGTGCTGGCAACTAAAATAAGGTTGGACAATATAGCAGAGGAGCTTCGGGTTCTGTATGTGGCAATGACTAGAGCAAGGGAAAAACTGATTATGACTGGTATAGTGGACAATCCCCGGGAACTGGTAGACAACATACAGCCTGTAAAAGATAAAATGTCCTATACCCGGCTCACGGAAGCATCTGGATATTTAGATTATTTATTACCGGTATTCCCCCTAATTACGGTAAAGACACTTCAGGATTTGTCTCTGGAAGAATTGCGGGAGGGTATATCGGAGGCCGGCAGGATAAACATGCTTGCCCGTGCATCCGAGTTTGCAAATCAGGAGGATATGGCCACGCTTTGGGAGCGCTTTTCTTATAATTACCCACACAAAGAGTTAGAGAAGCTCTATACCAAAACCACTGTTTCTGAATTAAAAAAGGCCGCCATGGAGAGCGATCAGGAGGAAGCGGCCCATGAGATGTTCCCCCAAGAAGAAATAAAGCCTTATATCCCGGGTTTTATGCGTGAGAAGGAAGAAGTTTCCGGCACCACCAGGGGAAGTGCGGTTCATAGGGTTTTGGAGCTATTGGATTTTACAAAGGAGTACCCCGATACGAAAATGCTTGCCGGTATATTGGACGGCTTTTGTAATGAGGGAAGACTGACAATAGAATATAGGAAAGCGGTAAATGATAAAAAAATCCTGCACTTTTTGCAATCGCCTTTGGCAAAACGAATGCGGGCGGCTGCAAAAGAGGGCAGGCTTTACCGGGAACAGCCCTTTGTTTATGGAATACAAGCCAACAGGCTGCAGGGCAAGATAAGGTTCCCGGAGGATGAAACAGTATTGATTCAAGGTATTGTGGATGCCTTCTTTGAGGAAGAAGACGGTATCGTACTGTTAGATTATAAAACGGATCTCATTCAAACGGCGGATGAGTTGATAAAGCGGTATCGGGTACAGCTTCATTATTATGAAGAGGCTTTAAAAAATCTCACCGGTAAAAAAATAAAAGAAAAAATATTGTATTCATTTTGTCTCGGATATGAAATCTCCGTTTAGTACATGTTTTTCTTATTCTTCTGTTGCAATGGCTTGTAACCGTTTGAACATTTTAGAAACGGCAGGAATTTTAAGTACAGCTATCGTAATGATTCCCTCTAAAAGGATATAGGTGTAATTATAAATAACAGGATATAAGATAGCCAGATTCTTTGGGAAATTTTCAGGCATATAGTCCATCCAATAGAGATAGCCCCCTATGGAATGAAACAATCCCCTTGCCATAATAGCCAAGAAAAAAGCCATAATGAACTTGTCCTCTTTCTTATAAAAGAAACCGGTAATGCCAAGAACCGTAAAGGCAAAGAAAAAATCACAGCAAACCTGCATGGGTGACAGCATAAAGGAGCCGCCGTCTTGAAAAAACTGCAGGATGCTATATGCTACCGCAGAAAGCAAACCGGCCTTGATACCATAGAAGTAACCGATGATGCAAATGCAGAACATGGAAAATGCAGTAACAGAGCCACCGTAGGGCATCCTTAATTTAACAAAGGAAAGGACAAAGCCCAAGGCAATCGCTACACCGCATACCGTAAGCCTTCTGGCACTTAAGCGGGTGTTTTTCTGCTTGCGGTCCACGATAATGGCAGAAAGGATGAGTGAAAGAAGCAGCACGGCAATCAGTACATAGTAGCCGGCAGTTCCCAGTGAATAGTAACCATCTTCGACATTAATAAAATTAGACATAAAAAAACCTCCTTGTTGGTTAGCAAAGAGGGACACAGTGGTAAATATAAACGCAATAAAAAAAGTAGGTATGTAATAAAAATAAATTGCATTTATAAAAACTTGCTTCCTTACGCCGGCATTAACCGGGTCAAGTGGTGAGGGTTAGAATGTAAATTCAATCTCAGCTATGTGCTCCCCTAGCAGGAAAATATTCAGTTCGTAATCACTATAATGTTGTTTTATAGATTTGTCAAGGTAAAAATTCTATGATACAATACAAGGTAATTGTACAGGTCCCAATCTGCAAAAATAGCTCCTTCAGATGACAAAAGCAGATTGTGTAAGGGACGGCAGATCATAACTGGCGCGGCCTAAAGCAATAAAGGAGTATGTATTTGCAATTCGTAAGAAGATGGTTCTCTGATAATCAAAAATATATTAAAAAGACCTATACGATGGCATGGCCCTCTGTGATAGAATCATTTTTTGTAGCCTTTGTAGGTATTGTGGATTCGATCATGATAAGTAAGCTGGGGGAATATGCGGTTGCCGCAGTGGGCCTCACTACACAACCTAAATTTATCGGTCTTGCATTATTTATAGCTACCAACGTGGCAGTTTCTGCCTTAGTGGCAAGAAGGCGCGGTGAGGAAGACAGAGAGGGCGCAGGCAAAATATTGCTTACCGCTCTTTTGTTTGTACTGCTGGCAGGAATACTGGTGAGTGTGCTCTGTGTTATTTTTGCAAATCAGATCATCCGGTTTGCAGGTTCAGAAGCGGATACCCATAAGGATGCGGTCATTTATTTTTCAATCATTATGGGTGGTATGATATTCAACATCATCTCTCTGGTGATTAATGCAGCACAAAGGGGAAGCGGCAATACGAGAATTGCCATGAAGACCAATCTAACATCGAATTTGGTCAATATTGTATTTAATTATCTATTAATTGAAGGGAAATTCGGATTTCCCGCATGGGGTGTTAAGGGTGCTGCAATCGCAACGGTAATCGGTACTGTCATTGCCTGCGGTATGAGTATAGCATCCCTGTTTAAAAAGGACAGTTTTCTTAATATTTCATATATGATACAGAAGAAGCTGCGGCCTGCCATCTCTTCCTTTAAACAGCTTTTTTCTCTGTCATCCAATGTATTTATTGAACAGCTTTTACTTAGAATCGGATTTATGTCGGTGTCTGTTATGGCAGCAAAGCTGGGGACAAGAGCCTTTGCCGCTCATCAGGTAGGAATGAATATAATGTCCCTATCCTTCTCTTTCGGAGACGGTATGCAGGTAGCGGCGGTTACTTTGATTGGGCAGAGCCTTGGCCAGAAGAAGCCGGAGCTGGCCAAAAAATACGGCAATATTTGTCAGCGTATCGGAAATCTACTGTCAGTGATTTTATCGGTACTCTATCTATTGTTCGGTGAGTGGTACTATCGAATGTTTTTTACGGAAGAAGCAACAATCCATATCGGTGTGGATATTATGCGAGTGATGGTATTGATTGTCTTAATGCAGGTTTCTCAGGTTATTTATATGGGATGTCTGCGCGGAGCAGGTGATGTGCGTTTTACTATGATAGCTTCTACCATCAGCGTAACCTGCATCAGACCCATAATGTCCTATGTCTTTGCCTATGGTTTTCAAATGGGAATTATCGGTATTTGGATGGGCATTGTATGCGATCAGATAACCAGGCTCATATTAACACAATGGCGATTTAAACAAGGTAATTGGACTAAAATTAAAATTTAATTGCAATGCTGATTTTCATATTGCAGCCACATAAAAAAGGTATAAAGAAAGGGATATTGCAAGCAAGCTTGTGATATACATGGATAGAAGTATGAGTGATTACATATTATTTGACCTGGACGGCACATTAACGGACCCTAAGGTGGGTATTACCTCATGTGTACAGTATGCACTGGATTACTTTGGGATTCAGGAACCGGATGCGGATAAACTGACGCCGTTTATAGGGCCGCCTTTAAAGCAAAGCTTTATGGATTTTTATGATTTTGATGAAGAAAAGGCAGAGGAAGCGGTTGAGAAGTATAGAGAACGTTTTAAGGAAATCGGTGTTCTGGAAAACCGTATCTATGATGGCGTTCCGGAAATGATTAAAAAGCTTAAAGGCAATCATAAAAAGCTGGCTGTTGCTTCCAGTAAGCCCACTGTTTTTGTGGAAGAGATATTAGAGCGTTTTGAAATCAGAAAATATATTGATGTGGTAGTGGGAAGTGAGCTGGACGGCACCAGAACGAACAAAGCCGAAGTGGTTCAGGAAGCACTGCGCAGACTATATGGCGAGGAAGCCGAAGACTTGGAGCAAAAAAAGAAGAATACGGTAATGATCGGGGACAGAAAGTTCGATGTAGAGGGTGCAAAGGCCAACGGTATCGCAAGTGTGGCTGTTTCCTATGGCTATGGACTTATGGATGAATTAAGAATAGCCAATCCCGATATTGTGATCAGAAGCGTGGAGGAATTGGAAAAATATCTGTTACGAGGTACAAAAAAGACTGTAAAGGAACCTCCTATGGCGAAAATTTGGTTTGTTATTTTCCCAGCCCTGATTTATTTCTTTGTAAGGGAAATGGGATTTTATGTGGGAAGCTTTATTGTCATCAATCTGGCAAATATTCTGCCCAAAAATTTGGCAGAACAATTGCTGACTTGGGATGAGACCGGTAAAATCCTTACCGGCGTGACGGGTAACGGGTCCGCACTGATGGCAGGAATTGCTTTTTTAATCGTAGGAATTGTTATTTGGAAATTTTATGCCAAAGCAGATATCATGGAAGCCAAAAACAAACTGGTTTCCGAAAATAAATATAGTATAAAAGAGCCCCTTTCCTATGTGGGCATGGTAATCGGAACACTTGGGCTAGCGGTAGGTCTGAATCTTTTATTTGATTTGGTTGGAATTACCAACAAGTCGGAAGTCTTCCAGCAGGCGGCGCAGCAACAGTATGCTGCAGTTCTTCCCCTTGGATTATTGGTGAATGGATTGATAGCACCCATATCCGAAGAATTGATCTTCAGAGGCATTGTTTATAACCGTTTCAGAAAACATATGAAATATCTCCCCTCCATTGTATTTTCAGCACTCTGTTTTGGCTTATATCATCAAAATATAGTACAGGGCAGCTATGCATTCCTGATGGGTTGTGTGATTGCTTGGCTGTATGAAAAGTTCGGAAATTTTTACATCCCTGTGATTGCACATATCATCAGCAATGTAACGGCATATATGTTAACGGCAACGGGGTTGTTTTCTATATTACAGGCTAATTGGCCAATCTGTATCTTCTTTTTAGTCTTGGGAGCCGCTGGGGTATTTGTGGTTTATAAAACAATTGGAAAACCATTACCTCAGGATATTGAAGTCGTTTAACAATTAGAATGAAACAGTCAATAGTAAGTTTATGGTAATAATACAAGTCGCAAAGGAGCGAGCCAAAAGCCCCTTTGCGGCTTTTTCATTAGAGCAGAGGAGGGGCTAAGCGTTTGACTAATACGGTCAATGAATTTACAGCCGGAGATATGTGCAACTTTTATTACAAGTAAAATGATTGGGGATGGAAAGAAGGAGGAATGTCTGCTATAATGAAAAATATGTATTTTTAACGATCAATCTTGTATATAACAGGAACGGAAAAAATGAAAGAAAAAAGTAAGAGATGGATACAGCTGTGTATTATGACAGCGGGAATCTCCTTTGGTGTATGGGGATTATTGCAGTTAGTTAATAAAGACAAAATCCTAGTGGCATCTGCAGGGCAGCCTGATACAGGTGCCGTGTCGGAAAATAGCGTAGAAGCCGAGGGCATACCCGAAGGGACTGCTTTAGAGGAATCAATATCTGAAGGCGGAACCATTGCAGGCGGTATATGGGGTGACCTGGATATTTCAGGAACGGTGGATGAGGATATGTCTGTGATTACTGTCTCCGGTGGGGATGTGTCGGGAAATGATGTCGATACAGGGGAACAGCAGAGTGAAGAGAATCAAAGTGAAGAGCAGGATGAATATGCAAATCTGGCCATTGCGGATGTGGATCGCTATGTAAATGTAAGAAATAAGCCGGATACAAGCGGTGAAATAGTAGGAAAAATATATGACGATGCGGTAGCACAGATTCTCTCAACAGCAGGAGAAAACAATGAATGGTTTTATATTATATCCGGTGAAGTGGAAGGTTACTGCAAGGCGGAATACTTTATATATGGGGCTGCGGCTGCAGCGATGGCCCATGAGTATGTAATAAGATATGCAGTGGTACAGACTGACCGCCTGAATGTAAGAAGTCAGCCGAATACCGAAGCTAAAAGGATTGGTTTTATAGACTATGGCGAAAAGGCAGTAGTACTGGAACTATGCGGTGAGTGGATTAAGGTGCAGTACACCGATATACAGGAAGGCTATGTATCCGCAGAGTATGTTACGGTTACGGAAGAGTTCATCTATGCCAAATCCATTGAGGAGGAACGGGCGGAGCTTGAATCGCAAAGACAAAAAGAGCAGAGAGAGGCGGTTTCCGAGCTGATAGCACCCGAAAGTACTGATACAATTGTTTTACCTGTACAAACAGAAAATGCCAATGAACAGCGTACTGCAATAGTGGAATATGCCATGCAATTTCTGGGTAACAGCTATATACACGGCGGAAAAAGCCTGACAGACGGTACGGATTGTTCGGGATTTACTTGCTTTATATATGCTGATTTCGGCTATTCTATCAGCAGAACACCCTCCGGACAGCTTTCTACTGCCGGAAGAAGCATTGAATACAGTGAAATCCAACCGGGGGATATTATATGCTATACATCAAACGGCGGAAAAAGCTGTACACATGTGGGCTTGTATATCGGCGGAGGGGAAATCATCCATGCGGCTAATTCCCGTAAGGGTGTTATTGTCAGCAATGCGGATTACAGTACCATTATGGGTGTCAGAAACGTAATCGATTAAGGATTGGAAGGATGAATGCTATGAATTTTAGGATGTATCATCAAAATTTTAATGTTTCCGATTTGGAAAGATCCCTTGCTTTTTATGAAAAAGCACTTGGACTCACAGAAAAGAAGAGAAAGATAGCAGCGGATCATTCCTTTACTATAGTATTTGTGGGTAATGATACTACGGATTTTTTATTAGAGCTGACTTGGTTGAAGGATCATCCTCATCAATATGATTTGGGAGAGGGTGAATTTCATCTTGCCCTGCAAACAGATGATTATGAAGCGGCTCATAAACTGCATCAGGAAATGGGATGTATTGTTTTTGAAAATCCTGAGATGGGTCTCTATTTTATTGAGGATCCCGATGGTTATTGGTTGGAAATTGTACCTAAAAAATAATGTTGAATAAAATACCGGAGAGGCCTAACGGCTGTCTCCGGTTTTGTAACAGGCGGAGAATCTCGCAAAGCGAGATTCTTTCTTGCTATTAAAGAAGCTGCAAACCATTTTTTAACGCTTCCTCCATGGTTTCCTCGGGCCATAGGGAGCATTGTACCTCTCCGATATGTGCTTTCCTAAGAAAGAACATACAGATGCGGGATTGTCCGATGCCGCCCCCGATGGTATAGGGCACCTCATTATGTAGGACGGCCTGCTGGAAGGGCAGGTTGATACGTTCAGGACAGCCGGCTTTATCAAGCTGTGAGAGAAGCGCATCCTTATCCACGCGAATTCCCATGCTGGACAGTTCCAAAGAGATATCCAATACAGGATAATATACAATAATGTCGGCATTTAATTCCCAATCATCATAATCGGGAGCACGGTCGTCGTGACGTTGGCCGGACTCTAAGATATCTCCGATTTGCAGGAGGCATACAGCACCCTTTGCTTTGGATATGTAATATTCTCTTTCCTTCGGTGTGTAGTCGGGAAACATATCTTCTAATTCCTGCGTCGTGATAAAGAAAATATCATGCGGCAGTATTTCTTCAATATAATCATATTTTATGGACATATATTTTTCTGTTTTTCGTAAGACTTTGTATACGGAACGCACCACATCCTTTAAGGTATCCATTGTACGTTCTTCTTTTGTTATTATTTTCTCCCAATCCCACTGGTCCACATAGATGGAATGTATGTTATCGACACACTCGTCACGCCGTATGGCACTCATGTCGGTGTAAAGTCCTTCACCTATATGAAAGCCGTATTTCTTAAGTGCATAGCGCTTCCACTTAGCAAGAGAGTGTACAATTTCCGCTTCTCTTCCTGCCTGTTCCTTAATATCAAAGGTGACAGGACGTTCAACTCCGCTTAAATTATCATTCAATCCGGATTTGGGATCTACAAAGAGGGGAGCGGATACACGTAACAGATGTAATCTTTCAGCAAGTAATGACTGAAAAATATCTTTCACGGTCTTAATCGCTATTTGTGTATCATATAAGTTCAGCCCGGAACGATATCCTTGCGGCAGTTTTATTTCACTCATTTTTTTCTCCATTTCATATTATATTCTAAAATAAGCATCAATACTATTTAACCGCTTTTCTCATCTCTTTGCAAGGGGTTTTTGTACAATTAGATAAAAAGAGAAAAAAAGAACATTTGTTCTAAAATACATTGCAAAAAGGAAAAGTATATGATATTATTTAAAAAGAACATATGTTTTGAGGGAAAGGAAGTGTGTCATGGAATATTTGGTCACGGGTGAAGTAAGTGTAATGGATAAACTGGGTATACTGAGCGATGCGGCAAAATATGATGTGGCATGTACTTCCAGCGGCGTAGACAGAAAAGGGAACGGCAAGGATATGGGGAACTGTATTGCGGGCGGAATTTGCCATAGTTTTAGTTCCGACGGAAGATGTATCTCCCTGTTAAAGATTTTAATGACCAATGAATGTATCTATGATTGCAAATATTGTTTGAATCGCTGCTCCAATGATGTGCAGCGTGCCACCTTTACACCGGAGGAAATTTGTGAGCTTACCATGCAATTTTATAGGAGAAATTATATCGAGGGACTGTTTTTAAGCTCTGGAATCATTCAAAGCCCCAATTATACGATGGAGCTGATTTATCGGACGATTTACCTTCTGCGGTATCAGTATCGATTTAACGGATATATACATGTTAAGGGGATACCCGGTGCAGATCCCCGCTTGATTCAGCTTACCGGATATCTTGTAGACAGGATGAGTGTCAATTTGGAGCTTCCTACTGCGGAAGGATTAAAAGCATTGGCACCCAATAAGCATCGTAAAAATATTCTGGCTCCCATGCGGCAGATTCAGAACGGTATTACAGAGAATAAAAACGAACTGGTTCTCTATCGGAATGCCCCCAAATTTGTAAGCGGCGGGCAGTCAACACAGATGATAATCGGTGCAACACCGGAGAACGATTACCAGATTATGAATGTGGCGGAAAGCCTATATGATAAGTTTGATTTAAAAAGAGTGTTCTATTCAGCCTTTGTAAAGGTAAATGAGGATGCCTCTCTGCCGGCACTTCCGGGAGGGCCGCCTCTTTTGCGGGAACATAGGCTTTATCAGGCAGACTGGCTTTTGCGGTTTTACGGCTTTAAGGCCGAAGAGCTATTAAGCGAGGACAGACCTTTTTTTAATGTGATGTTAGATCCCAAGGAGGATTGGGCGGTGAGGAATCTAGGGCAGTTTCCTGTGGAGATAAACAAAGCGCCCTATGAAATGATACTTAGAGTACCGGGAATCGGGGTAAAGAGTGCGGAGCGTATCATAAAAGCAAGGCGCACCTCTAATCTGAATTTTGATTCTCTTAAGAAAATAGGAGTGGTGCTGAAAAGAGCATTATATTTTGTTACCTGCAATGGTAAAATGATGTATCGAACCAAATTAGAGGAAGATTATATTGTACATAATCTGACCGCCGATTTAAAAGTAAAGCGCCAGCTTGCCCAAGACGGCATGACCTACCGCCAGATATCACTGTTCGACGATGCATCTTTTGACGCACAGCCTACAGTGATTGATAGCGGAAAAGCAATCTTGGGACAGATATGATTTAAGGGTATCTAATTTGCTCTATAAAAAGGAGGTGCATAGTGTTATGAATGGTATGGCAGGGGAGAAGGAATCCATTGTTATATTGTGTGAGGACAGCCTAGAAGGGGTATTTACGGGCATTTATGAAGCATATGCATTACGTATCCCTCATGAGTCAATAAGCCTGCAATTAGGAGAGGAGGAAACGCTTTTGTTGTTTACCTCTTATAAGCGGATATTACCTGACAGCGAGAAGGCACAAAAAGTCAGCCGTACCTTACGGACGCGATTCGGAGAAGAGGATTACCGCACAATTTGTATGGCACTTACTTCTATATCCCCCCAAAAAGCACAGGCGGTCTATAAGACAGTGGTATTCGGTCTTTCCTCTAAGAGGAAAAGAAGTATTTTTGAACATCTTGCGGATGACAATGTGAGAAGGGTTATGGAGCTAAGCAGGGGAGCAAATAACGAGCTGCACCATGAAAAGGGGTTTTTACGGTTTCAGGAATTGGAAAACGGCATCCTCTATGCCGTCATAAAGCCTAGGGACAATATTCTTCCCGTCCTAGCCTTACATTTTGCGGATCGGCTTCCTATGGAAAATTTTATTATACTGGATGAAGGAAGAAATCTGTATGTGGTGCACCCGGCCGGGAAGGAATGGTTTTTGATGACCGGCAATGAAGAAGATATCGATCACAGGGAAGAAAACATATGGGAGTTGTCCGAAGAGGAAAAGTATTATCAGGAACTGTTTTTACATTTCTGTCATTATATTAGTATTGAAAGCAGGAGGAATTTGAAATTACAGCGAAATATGCTGCCATTGCGCTTCAGACCCTATATGGTTGAGTTTGTAAAAAAGTAACCAAAAATTTATCTGCCAAATTAACGTGATACAACAAAATGTTATGCAATAATGCTAAAGACATAGCAATATATAGTGTTTGAGTGATAAATATGTGAAAAAAGGGAGGATTTGGGTGAATTTGTAAATTATAGTAAAAATCATGTAAAAAAAAGTACTTTACATTTGGTGGAAAACGAGTATAATTTAATCAACATAAGGCAGAATAGATTGAATGAAGACAGCGATTGTAGATATGTGTAACCAAGTGTAAGTTATTTTTTTGAAAGGATGGCAACGAGATATGAAAACTAAAATCAGATTAAATCCAAAAGATGTGGAGCATTTCGTAGCGGTAACTTCACGGTGTGATTTTGACATTGACATTGCTTATAATAGATTTACAATAGATGCAAAATCATTCCTAGGAGTGTATGGACTTGATTTTTCCCAGGAATTAACAGTACGTTACAGTGGGTATAATGCAGAGCTTGAAGCTTTACTTAAAACTTTAGCAATAGCCTGCTAATGCTAGAGTAACATTCCGGATAAGTCCCAGAAATTGACTCCCTATTTAGGATAGAGTACTATCTTAATAGGGAGTTTTTTGTATTATTAAATTTAGAGAAGTCGTAGTTTACAAGGCAATATAATAAGAGTTGGAGAGTCATAGAATGGAAATTCGTATATCGGTTAGAAATCTGGTGGAATTTATATTGCGGAGCGGAAACATCGATAACAGAAGGTCGGGTGGAGCTGAAAATGCCATGCAGGAAGGCAGCAGAATCCACCGCCTGATTCAGAAACGGATGGGTCCTGATTATGAGGCGGAAGTGCTGTTGCGGTATCATTATTCCACAGAGAAGTATGGGATTGTGATAGAAGGCCGCGCTGACGGTATAATCAGAGATACATTGGGTATCGTGACGGTGGATGAGATTAAGTCAACCTATAAGGATGTGATGCGATTTAAAGAGCCCATTTTGGTTCACCTCGCACAGGCACGTGTTTATGCTGCTATTTATGGGATACAAAATGATTTGGAAAGCATACAAATACGAATGACCTATTGTAATGTTGAAACAGAGGAAATCAAGTACTTTTACCGGGAGGATTCGGTTGCAGAGCTTAAAAGCTGGTTTACTGATTTGTTGGAGCAGTATAAAAAATGGGCGGATTACGAGTATGAATGGAAAATAAAGAAGCTGGAATCCATTGAAAAAATGCAGTTTCCTTTTTCCTATCGGGAAGGTCAAAAGGAGCTTGCCTCCTATGTTTATCAAACGATATATCATAAAAAAAAGCTGTTCATTGAAGCTCCCACCGGTGTAGGTAAAACCATATCCACAGTATTTCCTTCTATCAAAGCCATGGGAAACGAGATGGGAGATAAGATATTTTATCTCACCGCAAAAACAATAACCAGAACGGTTGCGGAGAATACCTTTTCCATGCTCCGGGAGCAGGGCTTACAGTTCAAGAGTGTGATCTTAACGGCAAAGGATAAAATATGTTTCATGGAGGAAACAGAATGTAATCCGGATCATTGCCCTTATGCAAAGGGGCATTATGATAGGATTAATGATGCCGTCTATGATTTATTATTGCATTCCCAAAGCTTTACCAGAGAAGTAATAGAAGAATATGCACAAAAGCACAATGTCTGTCCTTTTGAATTATGTCTGGATATGAGTTTATTTGCCGATGGCATTATTGGAGATTACAATTATGTATTTGATCCACATGTCTATTTAAAACGGTTTTTCGGGGAAGGAGTACAGGGAAATTATTTGTTTTTGGTTGATGAGGCGCATAATTTATTAGAGCGGGGCAGGGAGATGTATAGCGCTGTTCTGAGCAAAGAAGATTTTCTGCTGCAAAAAAGGCTGGTGAAGGAAGCACAGGAAGGCTTACCGGTATCTAAGGAAGCATCGGAACATACGGATATTTATTGTTTAAAAAAATATGCACCAAGGCTTATGGCTAGATTAGAAAAATGTAATAAGGAGCTTTTACTATTAAAGAGGGATTGTGAAGATTATGAGGTTGTGGAAGAGATAGATGATTTTGTACAGGCACTCATAAGGTTGCATGATACCATGGACAAGTATTTAGATGAAAATGATGATAATCCCATAAGAAAGGATATTCTGGAGTTTTATTTTGAAATCTCACATTTTCTGGAAATATATGAAAGAGTAGATGATAATTATCTTGTTTATACCCAGATGAAAAAGGATGGTGGCTTTATGCTGAAGCTGTTCTGTGTCAATCCTTCCGTTAATTTGCAGGAGTGTATGGCAAGAAGCAGAAGCACGATTCTTTTTTCCGCAACACTGCTGCCCATCCAATATTATAAGAAGCTCTTAGGGGGCAGCCCGGAGGATTATGAGGTTTATGCCAATTCCGTATTCAATCCCGAAAAACGTGCCCTGTATGTGGGAAGTGATGTAACCAGTAAATATGCAAGGCGCTCTCCTGAGGAATTTTATAATATAGCTTATTATATACATGAAATTGTAAAGAACCGACATGGGAATTATATGGTATTTTGCCCATCCCATATGTTTTTGTCCCAAATATATGATAGCTTTATTACTTATTTTGCAGATGGGAATACAGAATGTGTGATACAGGAAGAATATATGTCAGAAGAGGAAAGAGAGACTTTTTTATCCAGGTTTGAAGGCAACCGGGATTGTAATCTAAGTATGATACAGATGGAAGTGACCGAGGAAGAAGAGGAGGACCGTAATCTGATCGGCTTCTGTGTCATGGGAGGTATTTTCAGCGAAGGCATTGATTTAAAACATGACAGCCTGATCGGCGTAATAGTGATTGGGACCGGTATTCCCCAGGTATGTAATGAAAGGGAGCTGTTAAAACAATATTTTGACGAACGGGGGGAAGGCGGTTTTGATTATGCCTATCGTTATCCCGGTATGAACAAGGTCTTACAGGCGGCGGGCCGTGTCATACGCACAGCAGATGATGTGGGTATTATTGCACTTTTGGATGAGCGTTTCTTACAATATACTTATCAACGGCTTTTTCCCAGGGAGTGGGAAACCTTTGAGGTGGTCACAAAAGAAAATATTGGGAAACGAGTTGAAAGGTTTTGGGATAGCTGGCTTTAGAAATTAGCTGGTAATTATTTCTAGTTAACATAAAATATTCGTATGTAGACAGATTATGTAACTGAAAAGTTAGGGTGAGTCTAAACTTATGTTCGATATATGACAGTCGTTTTTGCAAGTTTGACGTCCAAATCAAGGTAAAATGACACCTGTGTATATGTGGATAACTATGTGGAAATTGGGGATTTCTTTTTTAAAACCCCTTAAAATCGACATATATTCCATTAATTCGACAAAGTGGCGGTTGCAACTGAAGTTGCAAAAGTACTGGGACGGTCAATCTTGTTATGTGAAGTGATATACCTCCTTTTATAAGGATTAAATCTCGACATTAAATATAAAATCATAAATAATCAGGAATGCTGGTTTTGAAAAAACAGATAAGGAGAATTCTAATATGTGGGCAGAAGAAAGTGTTTTTTATCAGATATATCCATTGGGTTTTACGGGTGCACCCTTTGAAAACGATGGGATTTTAGTATCAAGAATCAATAAAGTGAAGGAATGGATTCCGCATATGGAGAGGCTGGGCATAAATGCCGTATATTTTTCACCTGTTTTCGAATCGGATTCACATGGTTACAATACCAGGGATTACAGGATGCTTGATGTGAGGCTGGGCAGTAACGAGGATTTTAAACAGGTTTGCCAAAGCTTGCATGAACATGGCATCAAGGTTGTTTTAGATGGAGTATTTAACCATGTGGGCAGGGGATTCGGGCCTTTTTTAGATGTACTTAAAAATCGGGAAAGCTCTCCTTATAAGGATTGGTTTTATAGAATTGCCTTTGATGGGGATTCCCCTTACCATGACGGCCTATGGTATGAAGGCTGGGAAGGAAATTATGATCTGGTTAAATTGAATCTTCGTAATAATGAAGTAAAAGAATATCTGCTTGAGAGTGTAGGTTATTGGATTGACGAATTTGATATCGACGGTCTCAGATTGGATGTGGCATATAGCCTGGACGAAGATTTTGTAAGAGAATTAAGAAGCTATTGCGATATAAAGAAAGCGGATTTTTTTCTGGTGGGAGAAATGCTGCATGGAGATTATAATAGACTGGTAAATGATAGAATGCTGCATTCGGCAACTAATTACGAATGCTACAAAGGTTTATTTTCCAGTTTTAATTCGGGTAATATGTTTGAAATCGTACATTCCCTGCTAAGACAGTTCGGACCGGAGAACTGGACACTTTACAAAGGAAAGCATCTTTTATCCTTTGTGGATAATCATGATGTAACGAGGATTGCCAGTATACTGGAAGATCCAAGGCATCTGCCCCTTGTGTATGCCATGATGTTTGGGATGCCTGGAATTCCTTGTATTTATTATGGCAGTGAGTGGGGGCAGACCGGGGAAAAAAATCAGGGTGATCAATCACTCAGACCCTTTATGGATAAACCTGATTGGAATACCCTCACGGATTTTATAACAAGGCTTATAAGGGCAAAGCGCAATTCACAGGCTTTAAATTATGGTGATTTCAGATCGGTTTTATTAACGAACCGGCAATGTATTTTTGAGAGGCGGTTCAATGGGGAAAGAGTATTGGTGGCAATCAATGCGGACAGCAATGAATTTACGGCGCATTTTGATGCGGGCTGCGGCAGGGCGACCGACCTTATTTCAGGCCTTATACATGATTTCGGAGCGGGAAGTGTCCTTCCGCCATACAGTGCTTTTTTTTGGAATTGCGATAATAGTGTGAAATAAA
>CAZJAS010000021.1:0-27077 GCA_964544135.1 uncultured Clostridium sp.
TGGAATACGTAGATAGTAGAACATTTTTTTAATATTTTCAAATTAATACATTAAATAAATATAAATTTGTATGGAGAGATGCATAAAATATTGATGGGATATGGATAAACCGCAATATAAATGTTATGTAACTATTCAACAACGAAGAATCTTTGTATTATGATACTGAACAAGGTAGGTTTGTTAATGATATTGACGACTATTTAGAACAATTAAATAATGGGGTGATTTCACCTTTTGATCCAACAATAACATATTATGAGAATAGCATTACACCATTTGACATATCTGAACCTTCACAAAAGTGTAGCAATATTTTTGGGCATAAATGGGATGACTGGGGTAGCTGGTCGGAAGTGTCAAGATATCATTATCCAAAACCGCCGTGTATTGTTGTTATGCAAAGAAGGCATTATTGTACAAGAACTTTTTGTTCAGCTTATCAAATAGAAACAGATACGGTGTGGGTTGCTTGCACACATTAAAAAAATAACAAGTAAAAGAGAGGGGATGTCGCAAAATGACTAAAATTTAGTCAAGGAGAGGCATCTCTTTTTGTGTTCATAATATCAGATAGAACTTCCGTTCTTGTGGATTTCTATCTGATTTAGGCGTACATTATCAAAGCCATCCTTTTAAGAGGAATCTATGGAACTCATAGTCACTTGCCGCTTTCTATAACTCATCCATATCACCGTAAATAGCACCGAAAGAGCCGGTAGCAATATAAAATCTGCCAAAGGTACGGCAGTCCCCGTCAATACTATTAATGTCTCCAAACATCTGTCTGTCCGTATTAAGCCGCTGCCAGGTGGCACCTTGGTCTAAAGAGCGGTAAAAGCCATATCGGTTATCTATGATGCCGTTGATATAAAAAGCTTTGTCTTCACTGATATAATCCCCGTCAGGGCGCAACAGCCCAAGGCCAAAGCAGAAGACCTGCTCTCCTTCTTTACTGATTTTAGTAAGATGGATCCTGTCATTGCCCCCATCATATATCATCTGATAAAGACCGTATTGATTGGCAGCAATATAAAGCACACCTTCCTTACCGGATTCAACCCGAATTTCTGTTTTATTGGCACAGTCAATCAATCCGAAATCAATACAGGGAAAATCTTCGCTCACCCGGTAACGGTTAAAGGATGCTCCTGCGTCCTTGCTGATATATATTTGGGAATTTTCCCCGAATCCATACATGAGATCGGAGTTTACACGGTCCGCATATACCTTCATATAAGAAGATTTACTATCCGACCCATTTATAACAGTGCGGGTAAAAGTTTTCCCGCCATCATGACTGTAAATAACAGCTTCTGCAGGCAGACGAAGATTGTCGGCAATGCACCAGACAATATTCTTACAATCGGGAGACATTGCCACCCAGCCTGAATTTACATTGGGTTGCTCTATCGTTTGCAGCAAGGTATCTATCCGATCGGAAAGCCCATAGGGCATGGAAAGCCGCGTAAAGGTTTTACACTGGTCCTTACTTAGTATCAGTCCGCCCTTTGTCCTGCCGGTCCAGTTTCCCCTTGGCGTTACAATAACCGTTTCGGGGTTTATATCGGAAAAGTCTGCATTGATACAGGTAATATAGCGGTTGCCCTCCTCATCCGCAAAGGAATTGTCGCAGGGTGTATCCAAATCCGTAAATGCGAAGCCTCCCAAATCTCCCAGGATATCAACGACCTGTACCTCGCCGGATGGTAAGCTGTAAATATTTAAGTGTACGGTTTCCTCCAGTCCATTACAGCAATCACTGTAAACAGCCACATCATCCGTAAAATTACGGCTAACAAAAACACCGGTGCCGGAGTTAAACCATATTTCATCAGGATTAAACGGATTTATCTTCAAATCGCTCAACCAGTGTATTAAATTATGCCCGCCGTTGCAGCAGGGACGCATATAGGGGGCTTTGAAATCCATACGACCGATGGAAAGGTCATATAATTTAGGTGTCCATGAGTTCCCATAGTCATTAGAAAGAAAAATCATATCTCCGTCATCCTTGCAGATAGTAGAGCAGGCTACCATGCCCGGCTTTACCCCGCAGGAGGTAATACCGGAGAAACCATATTCTAAAACGGCTTCGGTATCAATGGGAGTGCCGCCTCGGTAAGCAGGTGGTGTGATCTCCTTAAAGCCTGTTATAAAGCCCTTGTCATTAAAGCCATACCGCAGGACCTTTCCGCCGATCACATCGCCGGAATCACAGCTGTAGCCGTTTTCTACTACATAGGAGCGTCTGCCTGTGACAGCGCAGGTGATATATAGGTAAGTTCCGTCATAATCCCAGCGCTGTGCAACCAGACCGGCCAGCTTGGAATCGGGAATGATCATATTTTCCGGCATAGGGAGCATTTCAAAGGAGAGTCCTCTGTCATATGAAACATATAGGCTATGGCCTCTTATATGTTCTTTTTTATTTGTGACCCCTGCACTTCCTGCCACAATGGTATTACCATCCTCGGAAACCCATACCAGAGTCATTTGTTTCTCACCGTTTACAGGCAGCAATTCCCAAGAAGCTCCTAAATCCCGGGTACGAAGTAAGCCGCCCTTCTGGCTGGCAAAATAAAGTGTATGTTCGGCGGATGCATCTTTTACCAGACGATAACCCGTGCCGCGACCGTTCCAGTTACCGTGAACCGGTGTAGGGATGTCATGATAGGAAAAAGTAAGCCCCCTGTCTTCGGAGATCGCAAAGAGCCCTGTATCTTTGCCGTCAACACCGCTGATAACAAAGAGCCTGTCCGGACGGTCATCATCCAGGGCAATGGCGGTAGGGTAGGTTTCGCTTAAATCAAACATATTCACATGGGAGCTTAAACCAAGCCATCGATCCGCCTTGGAATCATAACGATAAGAGCCCCCGATATCGGTACGGATATATAGGGTTTCCGGGTGTTTTTTAGAAAAAAGAAAACCGGTAACATAGCCGCCGCCGGGAATGGGTAGATTTTTATAGCGATAGGGTATAAAAGTAGACATAATATCCTCCTAAAAATGCCGATACCTTGGTAAGTACCGGCATAAATTAATTTTCTATATCATCATCGGCTGCCACGGCAGATACCACAGAAGATACGACTGAAACAATAACAGCAAACAGAATTATTAAAAGTCCGCCACCTAATATAAAAAGTACCATAAAATCTCCTTTCAACAGCCCTTATTTTTTTTATATTATAGCTTGTTTAAAGGGAAAGTACAACTGATAAACAAAAAAATAGTAAATATAACGAAAAATGACTTAATATGACAAAACAATAGAAAAGTATATTGTAATAAGGTATAATAAACATAAGTATTTGGTTTAGAGTAGTGATAATAAAAGAACGAATAATTTCTGTCTTTCGGATGGAATCCGATGAGTGTAATCGGAGAGGTATGGGTGTATAAATGGAAGATAAGAGCAAGATCAACAATAAGAAGCATGAGAACAAAGAGGTTTCCCCACAATGGACGGATGAGGGCAAGAAAGATTTATATCTATATTCCTTGCGTAAGATGGCGGAAAACAATTTGGAAAGCAACCGTGTTTTTATGACGAATCTTTATAATCGGCGTGCATTTCATTATAAAGCTGCGGAAGAAATGTTACATAATCAAAATTTAAAATTTGCTATGATTATAATGGACTTGGCAAATTTTAAATCAATTAATGAGTTTTGCGGTCGTTCGGTTGGAGATAATTTATTAAAATGCATTGCAAGTGCATTCAGGGAGCATGAAAAAGAGCATGTTGTATTATCTCATTTTCGTGCAGATATTTTTGCCATGCTCACACCCTTTGAAAAAGAAGAAGAGCTGGTTACGATAATCAAACAGATCAGTAAAAGAATAGGTGAATGTCAAATTCCCTATAAAGTGTTACCGGCTTTTGGCATCTGTGTGGCATTAGATTCTACATCACCTGTCAGCTTGATGTGCGATTATGCTACCATGGCACTCAATACAATCAAGGGGAAATTTTATGCCAATTATGCTTTTTTTGATGATAATATGCGCAAGCAGATGCTTTTGGAAAAGCAAATAGAAAATGATATTGTGGATGCACTTGATACAGGGCAATTCAGGCTCTTCGTCCAGCCCAAGGTTAATATGGAATCAGGGGAGATCATCGGCGGGGAAGCTCTTGTTCGTTGGCAGCACCCTACAAAAGGGATTATAGGCCCGGGAGAGTTTATACCCGTGCTGGAAAAAAACGGTTTTATTATAAATGTGGATATATATGTATGGACGGAGGTCTTTAAGTTTATCGGCAGAAGGCTTGCCCAAAAGAGAAAAGTGGTTCCTATTTCAATCAATATATCAAGACAGCATGTTTATGACAATTCCTTTAAGGATTGTCTTGTAGAATTAAAAGACAATTATAGGGTACCTGCATATTATGTACCGTTGGAATTGACAGAAAGCGGTTTTTCAGAAACGGAAGAAGCCATGTATGAAAATATGAAATATCTAAAGGATCAGGGTTTTATCCTCTCTATGGATGATTTTGGTACGGGCTACTCCACAATGACAATGTTAAAGAACCAGCCGGTAGATGAGATTAAGATAGACAAGGGCTTTATTGATGATATGGATAATTCCAAGAGTAAAATCATTATCAGCCATACCATCAGCATGTTGCTGGAGTTAAATATGGATATCATAGCGGAAGGCGTAGAGGAGCCGGAGCAGCAGAAGTTTTTGGTGGAATGCGGTTGTAAGAAGGCACAGGGATTTTTATATTATAAGCCCATGCCGTTAGAAAATTTTGAAGCATTAATTAGTTAAAAGTAGCATTACAATGGGATGTGGCGGGTATATTCGGACACAAAAAAGCATACGGTGATAAAAAGGCTTAAGGTGTTATATATGAAGCTACAGGTAAATAAAGCATTAGATCATTTGATTTCATTACACAAAATTGAGGAAAAAAAAGTACCAAGTCCGAGAGTGGGAAAAGCAGTCGGACTTGGGCTTTTTTTATTGGGGGGATTGCTTCTTTTAGGTGGTATCATACGGCAGCTTCCGATTACCATTACGACCAGTTCTACCGTTGGTAACAGAGAATTGCCTATTTACTGCGTGGAGACAGAGGAAGCCAAAATTGCATTGACTTTTGATGCCGCATGGGGCAATGAAGATACCGCAAGGATTCTGGAAATACTGCAAAAGGAGGATATTAAGGTAACCTTTTTTATGACCGGCGGGTGGGTAGATGCCTATCCGGAGGATGTTAAGGCAATACTGGCAGCGGGACACGATATCGGAAATCACGGTGACAGCCACAAATATATGAGTCAATTATCGGATAGCGAGAAAAAAGAGGAGTTAATGAATGTACATAAAAAGGTGAAGGAGCTTACGGGCTACGAGATGTTTTTGTTCAGACCGCCTTACGGAGACTATGATAATGCGGTAATCAATGTAGTGAAAAAATGCGACTATGAAGTAATCCAATGGGATGTTGACAGCCTGGACTGGAAGGACTACGGAGTGGATAGCATTATTGATACTATAATGCAAAATAAGCATCTCGGTAACGGAAGCATTATACTTTGCCACAATGGTGCTAAGTATACCGCGGATGCGCTGGAAGAACTGATTATTGCACTGAAAGAAAAAGGATTTACCTTTGTACCTGTATCTGAACTGATTTATCGGGAAGGCTATTATATGAACCATGAGGGCAGGCAAATAAAGGAATAGAAAAGTTGGGATAAAAAGGATTAGAATTCGTTAACTTTCGGTTACCTTAAAAAGCACTGACATTTAAAGTGAAAATGTGTTATAATAAGTACAAGGAGGTGTCAGAAACATGTTTGAAACAGGTGAATATGTGATTTGCGGAAACAATAGTGTCTGTCTGATAAAAGACATTACGACATTAAACATCAACGGCGTTGACAAGAAAAGGAAATATTATATACTAAAGCCGGTGTATGCGGAGGGTTCAACGGTGTATGTACCGATAGATGCCGTTCAATCTTCTATGCGCAGGGTACTTTCGAGGGAAGAAGCCGATGAATTGGTAGCTTCTATACCTGAGGTACAGGCATTGACAATAAAGGATGAAAAAGCTGCAGAATCACAATACAAGGAATGTATGCAGTCAAATGACTGTGAGGAATGGATTAAGCTGTTAAAAACGCTTCATTCCCGTAAAAAGAAAAGATTAGAAAAAGGTAATAAGGTAACGGCAGTAGACAGCAAGTATTTTAAACTCGTAGAAGAAAATTTATGCGGTGAGCTTGCAATCGTATTTGGGATATCTAAAAACGAAGTAAAAGATTTTATAACCAAAAAAATGGAGTAAGCCGGATATGACGGCCTCAGAAAACACCGAATTCTAAATGGATACAATTCTTAATCAACGAAAAGAGGAGCCCATGATTACCATAAGTCTTTGTATGATAGTGAAGAATGAAGAAAAGATTTTAAAAAGGTGTCTGGATTCGGTGGCGGATTTGGTGGAAGAACTTATTATTGTAGATACAGGTTCTACAGATGCCACTATGAAAATTGCAGCAGAGTACCCCGGTGTAAAGTTATATCAATTTGAATGGATAGATGATTTTTCAGCGGCAAGGAACTTTGCTTTTTCAAAGGCGACACAAGAATACATTTATTCTGCAGATGCGGATGAAGTACTGGATGAGGAAAATAGGAAACGTTTCAGAATATTAAAAGAAGCCATGCTTCCGGAAATAGAAATAGTCCAGATGAAATACGGCAATCAGCTTCGGTTTGGTACCGTCTATAATTATGATGAAGAATACAGACCGAAGCTATTTAAGAGATTACGCAGTTTCATATGGCATGAAGCGATTCATGAAACAATAAATGTAACACCTGTTATATATGATAGTGATGTGGTGATTACCCATATGCCCGAGCAATTAAATGCGGGTCGTGATTTTAGTGCATTTGCACGTTTGATACATAAGGGAGAGCGCCTTTCCAAGCGTCTTCAGAATATGTATGCTAAGGAATTATTTATTGCAGGAGAGGATACGGATTTTGTGCAAGCCGGTTCCTATTTTGAAGAATCGGCAAAGGATACTGATAGAGATGAAGAAGAGGTAAAAGAAGCCTGCTTAGTGACGGCTGTTGCGGCAAGAAGAAGCGGGGATGAATTTAAATTTTTAAAATATGCAATAAAGGTAATTGCAAGCGGAGGATGCTCTGAAATTTGCTGTGAACTGGGCAGCTTTTATTATAACAAGAAAGATTATGAAGAAGCGGCAATTTGGTTTTATAACGCATGTTATCAAACTGAAGCCTTATTAGCCTTAAAAACAACCGGAAAGGAGCCCATGAATAAATTGGCAGATTGCTATGATGGGATGGGATTGTTTGATGTTGCCGAAAGCTATAGAAAAGAAGCAGAGGAAAGGCCATGAAAGAAGCAGAATCAATAATCTTAAATCAATCCGGTAAAATTGCTTGAAAATAACCCCTGGATTCTTGTGCAAAACAGCTAATAGGCAAAAAGTAAAAAGCATGGTAAGATAGCAATACACTACCTGTTGAATTGAATGTAACGAGTTATAGGTGCATGATAATGCACCGGATGCAGTTAACATTTAATTCAGGAGGTTTTTTTATGCATAAATTTAAGAGTTTATTTCATTGGCTGCTTGTGACAATCACAGGTGTATATGTTTTTATAATATTTGCAATGCAGGTACAGGCGGGAGTAATAACGGGCGGAGAAGCTAATTTTACCCATAAACACACCACGGGCTGTATTGAGACGGTTACCCTAAGCTGTGAAAACAGCCATTCAAGCCGTCATGTATGTGAATACGGTAGTTATAATTGTAAAAATTGCAATGCTACGACCAATCATTATATCGTGGCAGATAATTACAGTTGTTCCAGAACCGGATTGTCCTGGCAGAAAAACGGATACATAGGTTGTAATGCCTGCGGAACCAGACATTCCGAATGGTCAAATGCTATGCCGGGCAATCATAGCTACACGGAGCAAAGACAAAGCTGTGGATTGCAGGAAGGTGAAAAAATAGGATCTGTTTATATTGAGGCAGATAATACTTGGACTAACAGCGGTGTAAATCTCACCGCAAAATGCAATTTATTAAAACAGGATTCAACATTCGGAGCTATCGGCTTTGATTGGGCCGGAGGAAACAAATATGTTACGGAGAACGGAACCTATATGGTTACGGCAACGAACAAAGCAGGACAAACAGTATCAGCCTCTGTGCAAATTAACTGCATTGATAAAATATCACCCGTTATCAATGGTGTTAACGGAGATACTTCCGGTATGACCGGGGAGAAAATTTTGGTCTCGGTAAATGCCGGAGATAACGAAAGCGGATTGGCGGATGCGGCTTTTTCTACAGACGGAGGAGCCAGCTGGACAGGTTCTTCTTCCTTTTGGGTGGAGGAGGGGAAGGAGGTTTCCTTAGCGGTTCGTGATAAAGCAGGCAATATCAGCAGTAAAACAGTAAAGAGAAGTGATTTCCCGTATCCTGCTAAACCGGTTCCGACGCCCGCTCCCACTCCTGCGCCCACACCAACACCGGGGGACCCCTCTATGCAGGAAGGAGAAGGGAAATTAGCGCCTGCCGATACCGTTAAGCCCCAACAGCCCTCGGAACAGGGAGAGAAGGTAAAAACAGCCCCGCCCGCCGAGAGCAATACGAAACAAACGGTGTCCGGGAGTGAAAAAGGTAAGCAAGAAGACGACCGGGACAAGAATGGAACTTTCGGGAAAAAAGCGGATGCACAGAATTTGCCTCCTAGTAGGAAGAAGGCGGAAACAATTCAGGTTTTTCGTATGGAAAAGGCATCTGCCGGGGAAGAAAACAAAGATTTCACCGAGGATTTCGATGAGGGTATGCAGGAAGAAGTTACCGCAATATCGGAGCAGGCAGCAGACTTCGGACATCTGCAAAAGATTGCGGATTATATAATTAGAAATGCGGGTATGATTTTAGGGGGCGTTTGTGTATCGGGAGCATTGCTTCTGCTATTTCGGCTCATATGGCTGCACAGTGTTATTTTGTACTGCTATAACGGAGGTGACGAATATAAAAAGCTTGGATTATTACATTTGAAAAGAGAGAAATATGGGTATGAGTTATATCTGCCGGAGTATTTATTAGAAAGCGCAGGTACGCCCAGATACCGCTTAATGGTTAAAAACAGACTGGTAAAAAAGAACGGGAAAAAGGATATTGTTCTCAGAAGCGACGAGCATAAGCTGAGGCAGCCTATTGAAGAATGTATAGACTTTGTACTTTAGGCATGGTAAAATATTTGATAAATACGGTAGTAAAAAGGTGTTTACAGATAGGAGAGAATATGAGCTGGGAAGAGAATATCAGAAGGGTGGTTCCCTATGTACCGGGTGAGCAGCCTAAGGAAAAAGACATTATTAAGCTAAATACGAACGAGAATCCTTATCCGCCGGCGCCGGGAGTAGAGAAGCTGATAAAGGAATTTAACAGCAATTTATTGCGTTTGTATCCGGATACGGATTCTGCGGAATTGACGAATGAGTTGGCGTCCTATTATCACCTGAAGCCGGATCAGGTTTTTGTAGGTGTGGGTTCCGACGACGTGTTGGCCATGGCGTTTTTAACCTTCTTTTGTTCAGGAAAGCCGATTCTTTTTCCGGATATTACTTATTCTTTTTATGATGTATGGGCGGATGTATACAGAATACCTTACCGTACCTGTCCGATAGATGAGGATTTTAGGATAAACCCTATAGATTATAAGCAGGAAAACGGCGGTATTATATTCCCCAATCCCAATGCACCTACCGGTATCTATGAGTCGGTGGATATGATAGAGGAAATAGTTAGGGATAATCAGGATGTGGTAGTTATTGTGGATGAGGCTTATATTGATTTTGGAGGAGCAAGTTGTTTGCCTCTCTTAGATAAATATGAGAATCTCTTAGTGGTGCAAACCTTTTCCAAATCCCGTTCCATGGCAGGTATGCGTATCGGATTTGCCATGGGCAATGAAAAGCTCATTCAATACCTTAAGGATACAAAGTTTTCTGTTAATTCCTATACCATGAATGCTACATCTCAGGTTTTTGGAGTGGAAGCGGTAAGGGATGTAATGTATTTTAATGAGACGAATACAAAGATTATAAATACAAGAGAAAGAGTAAAAAATAAATTACAGGCATTGGGTTTTGTATTCCCGGATTCTGCTGCCAATTTTATATTTGCGGCTCATAAGAGCATAGCGGGGAAGGATATCTTTGAGGCACTTAAGAAAAAGAATATATTAGTGAGGCGTTTTGACAGGGAAAGGATTGATCAATATTTGCGTATCACCGTGGGAACGGACGAGCAGATGGATACTGTAATAACTGCATTAAAAGAGATTGTGAATGAGCTGGGTGAATAAATGGAAGCATATACAGATTTTGCCGGTGTTTATGATACTTTTATGGATGAAACACCATATGAGGAATGGTGCGGATTTATTAAGGATATTATAAATAAATACGGTATTTCAAAACCGGTTAAGGCAAACAGCTTTCTGCAGGAAGAACAGAATCTGGTACTGGACTTAGGGTGCGGGACAGGAACACTGACAGAGTTGCTTGCAGCTGCAGGATACGATATGATCGGTGTGGATAACTCCGCTGCCATGCTGGAACTTGCTATGGAAAAAAGAGATCGGTCAGGCCATGAAATATTGTATTTACAGCAGGATATGCGGGAGCTGGAGCTTTATTGTACCGTAGGAACCATAATCAGCGTCTGTGATTCCCTCAATTATATTCTTGAGGAGGAAGAGCTTATAAAGGTCTTTAAACTGGTTAATAATTATTTATTCCCCGGCGGTATCTTTATTTTTGATTTTAATACCGTTTTTAAATATGCCGAGATAATCGGTGATAGTACAATAGCGGAGAACAGAGAGGATTGCAGCTTTATCTGGGAAAACTATTATCATGCAGAGGAAGAAATAAACGAATATGAGGTAACGGTATTTGTAAAAGAGAATGCTATGGGATATCCGGCGGATTGTTACCGTAAATTTACAGAAAGCCATTATCAGAGAGGCTATACCAAGGATCAGATGGTAAGAGCGGTAAAAGAAGCCGGCATGGAGATTGAATTGTTGTTGGACGCAGATACCCATGAGGAAGTAAAGACTGATAGCGGAAGGATTTATATAGTTGCCAGATGCGGGAAGAAGTAATGATATCGGGATTGCATGGGGCAACCGGGAAGGATGAAATTTATGACGGATTATTTAGTGCGGGCTACCGCAGCCCAGGCTCAAATACGTGCGTTTGCATGCACTACAAGAAATATGGTGGAGCATGCAAGGAGCGTGCACAATACCAGCCCGGTAGTGACGGCGGCTTTAGGCAGGCTTTTGACCGCAGGTTGTATGATGGGCAGTATGTTAAAGGGAGAAAAGGATCTGCTAACGCTGCAGATTGTGGCTGACGGTCCCATGAAGGGAATGACGGTCACTGCAGATGCCAAGGGTAATGTCAAAGGCTATGCCAATGAGCCGGGCGTAATGTTACCTGCCAATGCTGCCGGGAAATTGGATGTGGCGGGTGCTGTGGGTCAGGGATATTTAAATGTAATCAAGGATATGGGATTGAAAGAACCCTACGCAGGGCAGACTAGCTTACAGACCGGAGAGATAGCGGAGGATTTAACTTATTATTTTGCCACCTCCGAGCAAGTAGCTTCCTCTGTGGGGTTGGGTGTCCTGATGGAAAGAGATAATACCGTAAAGCAGGCGGGTGGTTTTATTGTGCAACTTATGCCGTTTGCAGAAGACCGGGTTATTGATAAGCTTGAGAAAAATTTAAATAAAGTGACCTCCGTAACAACCCTTTTGAATGAGGGCAATACACCGGAGCAGATTTTATCATACCTGCTTGCGGGGTTGGATGTGGAATTTCAAGACACTGCACCGGTGCAATTTTATTGTAATTGCAGTGCAAAGCGGGTGGAAAAGGCATTAATCAGTATCGGTAAAACAGAGATGCAGGATATGATAGAGGAAGGAAAGGACGTAGAAGTAAATTGCCATTTCTGCAATCGAAACTATGTGTTTTCAGTGGATGAGTTAAAGGCGATTAAGAAGAAAGCTTCTAGGTAGCCGGGAAAGAAGGATGTCATGAAACATGGGTTTGTTAAAGTAGCGGCGGTTACATTAAAGGTGAAAGTGGCCGATCCCCGGTATAATGCACAGCAAATAAAGAATAAGCTTATGGAAGCCTATGAAAAGGGAGCAAAAATTATTGCATTTCAGGAACTATGCCTTTCAGGCTATACCTGCAATGATTTGTTTTTCCAGGAGCTTATGTTGGAGGAAGTATTAAATCAACTATTAGATATTACGGCATTTACCAAGGGACATGACGGCTTGGTGTTTGTGGGTTTGCCTTTTGAAAAGGAAGGCAGGCTGTATAATGCGGCTGCGGCTTTACAGGACGGTAGGATTTTGGGGATTATTCCCAAAAGGTTTATTCCCAATTACGGAGAGTTTTATGAAGGAAGATATTTTACAGCCGGAAGTACACAAATAGAAACGGTAAATATTAACGGGCAGGAGATTCCCTTCGGAGGCAATCTTTTGTTTAAAACGGATACGGTAAAAGGGTTAACGGTAGCCTGCGAAATCTGCGAGGATTTTTGGGTCCCTGATACCCCCGGGATTGCGCATGCGCTTGCCGGAGCCACGCTATTGGTGAACCTGTCTGCATCCAATGAGACAATCGGAAAAGATGCCTATCGTGAGCTTTTGGTAAAATCCGCCAGTGCAAGGCTGTCAGCGGGATATATTTATGCAAATGCGGGAGAAGGGGAGTCCACACAGGATTTGGTATTCGGAGGGCATAATATCATTGCGGAAAACGGAACCGTGCTGATACAGGCTAAACGGTTTGCATGTGAAAGCATATATGCTGATATAGATATTTACAGGCTTCGCATGGAACGCCGCAGGATGAATGCTTATCAAATGAAAAAGGATAAAGAGTATTTGGTAATACCCTTTCAATTAAACCAAGAGGAAACTAAATTAGAAAGGACTTTTGAATGTATGCCCTTTGTTCCTTCCGACCGGAAGGAGAAGGAGAAACGATGTGAAGAAATATTATCAATCCAATCTTATGGACTAAAGAAAAGGTTTGAGCATACGGGATGTAAAAAAGCGGTGATTGGTATATCGGGTGGCTTGGACTCAACCCTTGCGCTTCTGGTAATCGTGCGTACCTTCGATTTATTAAAGCTTCCACGTGAAAATATTCTGGCAATTACCATGCCATGCTTTGGAACTACGGACAGAACCTATGACAATGCCTACAGACTGGCGCATGCCCTGGGAGCCTCTCTTACAGAAATTAATATCAAAGAGGCTGTTACCGTACATTTCTCTGATATCGGACAGGATATGGATAAACACGATGTAACCTATGAGAATGGGCAAGCAAGGGAGAGAACCCAGATTTTGATGGATATAGCCAATAAAGAGGACGGATTGGTCATCGGTACCGGTGATATGTCGGAGCTGGCACTTGGATTTGCAACCTATAACGGAGATCATATGTCCATGTATGGTGTGAATGCGGGAATACCGAAAACCTTGGTGCGTCATTTGGTTCAATACAATGCGGACACCTGTCAAAATAAAGAATTAGAAAAGGTACTTTTAGATGTATTGGACACACCTGTAAGCCCAGAGCTTCTGCCGCCTGTGGATGGTATAATCTCCCAGAGGACGGAGGAACTGGTGGGCCCTTATGAGCTGCATGATTTCTTCTTATATTACATGCTGCGGTGTGGTTATGAACCGGCTAAGATTTATCGTATTGCAAAGCTTTCCTTTAGCAGCAGGTATACGGAGAAGGAAATATTAAAATGGCTGAAGCTGTTTTATAAGAGATTCTTCAGCCAGCAGTTTAAACGTTCTTGCCTGCCGGACGGACCTAAAGTAGGAAGTGTTGCTCTTTCTCCGAGAGGAGATTTGCGTATGCCTTCTGATGCCAGCGCATCATTGTGGTTAAATCAATTAGAAACATTATCATAGCGGCGGCTTGCCGGTGTGGTTTTAAAACTATGGAAGGCATCCTTACGGAAGGATGCCTTCTTCTTCATTTGTGACAGCGGTTGCTTTTTCCAACGAGGTACGGACAGCATCCAGTAAGACCAGAGAAGTATATTTGTTTTCATCGGCATAGGTAATGCCCTCCAAGGACTGCTTTTCATAGATTTGCGCTACAAGCGAGTCGAAAGCAGGCTGAATCAGAGGGTACATGGTTGTGACTGCTTCGTCCAGATTGACCAGACGAATAGAGCTGATGTAGTCGGTGTCAACAACGACTTCCACATCTATGGTGTGGTCACTTAAAATAAGTGAAGTGGTGTACACGCCGGGTATGTAAGAAGTTTCCGCAGCTTCTGGATCGGGATCGGTTTCCGGCTCCTTTGCCTTTTTACCATCAGGTAGGAACATGATGATTAGCAGGATAATGAACAGAATGCCCAATACAGCAAAAATCCCCGTGTATATTAATTCTTTCATATGGAGTACTACGATTTTTGTTTTAGAGCTCATAGGATATCCCTGCATTTTTCTTTTATATACCATATGCGGGAACGCAGTGAGTTATCACAGAATTCTGTTGACATGAGGGTTTAATATAGCACTATTTGCATAGTAAGCAGTAATAAAATCAGTTTCGGTTTGTATTCAATGCGAATACAATGAAATTAACAGACAATTCAGTTTGTACCGGAGGTATTTTATGAAGTTTACTAAAATGCATGGTTGCGGAAATGATTATATTTATGTAGATGGCAGCAGTGAGCATATAGATAGAGAGAAAAAGCCGGAAATAGTCAGACATCTCAGTGACAGACACTTTGGAATAGGTGGGGATGGGGTTATTTTTATCAATCCATCCGCCGAAGCTGATTTTGAGATGGAAATGTATAATGCGGACGGCAGCAGAGCGGAAATGTGCGGAAATGGTATCCGCTGTGTAGGAAAGTATGTATATGACAAGGGACTTACGGATAAAAAGAAAATCAGCATTATCAGCGCGGGGAAAATAAAACATCTATTTCTGACCATACAGGATAAAAAAGTAGTATTGGTTAGGGTAAATATGGGAGAGCCCGAAATTTTGGCAAGAAATATACCGGTCATTTCCATGAAGGAAAACTTAATTGATGAACCGATTATGGTAGAGGGCAAGGAGTACCGCATGACCTGTGTTTCTATGGGAAATCCCCATGCGGTGGTATTTATGGATTCCATAGATGATTTACAAATAGAAAAAATCGGTCCTTATTTTGAAAATCATTCCTTGTTTCCGAACCGAATTAATACGGAATTTATTAAGATAATAGACAAAAACACAGTACAAATGCGAATATGGGAACGAGGTACAGGTGAAACCATGGCCTGCGGGACCGGTGCCTGTGCAACCTTGGTGGCTTGCATGCTGAATAACCTGACAAATGAGCAGATTACTGTAAGGCTCTTAGGAGGAGAGCTTGAAATATACTGGGATAGGGCTCAGAATCTTGTATATATGACAGGACCGGCAACCCATGTGTTTGATGGTGAGGTTCATTTTTAGATCGTGTATGATCTAATAAAACGATTAGAATAGCATTGCGATATCGGGCACGGGATTTTTATCCCGTGCTATTTTATAGACTTAAGGCTGATATGGCAATGGTTCTGCGGTTACTTGTATAAGTTTATCCATAAAAGGTACATTATGAATAAGGAAATTTATATAGTTGCCTATTCAGATTTTTATCTTAATATGTTATGATTGTATCGAATATAATGATGCAAGTGAGGTATCTTAATATGAAAAAGAAAAAGGCAATAGAAGGTATAGTAGAGAAAATAATCGGTATCTCTTTTTTTGTAATCGGTATTTTATTATTGGTCTCCGGCTTACTGGTAACTTATTTTTCGCTACAATATAAAACCACATCGCAGAAGATTACGGGTATAGTTGTAGGAACGGTTTATGGGACGGAAGTCAAATATACGGTTCAAGGTCAGGAATATGAAGCGGTGCTCTCGGAACGCAGCAGTAATATACATGTAGGCGATAATATAGATTTATATGTGGATAAAGAAGATCCGTATCGTGTGAGAACAGCCGAACTTTTGTATTTACCTTCCATTATCTTGGGAGTAATCGGCCTGCCGTTTTTGATAATAGGTATTGTATTTATCATAATAGGATATAGGGGCAGAAGGAAGAAGAAGCAGCTCTTGCAAACAGGACGCAAGATATATGCGGAAGTGACAGGCGGGCGATTGGTGCAGAATTATACGGTAAATGGCAGACATCCTTATAAACTGGAATGCACCTATACAGATATTGCTACCGGAGCCGTTTATATGTTCAGCAGCGGCAATATATGGTTGGATCCTCATATTTACATAGGACAGCAGATTTCGGTTTATGTAGATCCCGGAGATTATAAGAAACACTATGTGGATGTAGATAGCTTACACAATACCGTGGAGGTATATGATTATAGATAGAATTATATTAGATATAAGATGGTCGGGAGACAGACATGAAAAAAATATTGGTTTATTTAAAGCACTATAAGAAAGAGACGGTACTGGCACCGCTTTTTAAAATGCTGGAGGCTTACTTTGAAATCCTGATTCCCATTGTGGTAAAGTTAATAGTGGATGTGGGGATAGCAAATAAAGATAAAGCTTATGTGGGACGTATGTGTTTTGTAATGATAATGCTTGGCATAATCGGTTTGATTTGTTCTATTATTGCACAATATTTTTCTGCTAAGGCAGCGGTGGGGTTTGCAACAAAGCTACGTCACTTGCTGTTTTCACATATACAAAAGCTTTGCTTTTCCCAAATGGATAAAATCGGAACCTCTACCATGATAACAAGAATGACAAGTGATATCAATCAGGTGCAAAACGGTGTCAATATGGTTTTGCGTCTGTTTTTGCGTTCTCCCTTTATTGTGTTCGGTGCCATGGTGATGGCATTTACTATAGATACAAAAGCGGCACTGGTATTTGTAGTGGTGATTCCACTGCTTTCCATTGTGGTATTTACCATTATGCTAATCAGTATCCCCCTATATAAAAAAGTGCAGGCCGGACTGGACAAGGTGCTTGGTATTACCCGGGGAAATCTGACCGGTGTACGTGTGCTCCGCGCTTTTCATAAGGAAGAGGAAGAAGCCGCATCATTTAAAGTAAGTAATGAAAATCTCACAGATATGCAGAAATTTGTGGGACGGATTTCCGCAGTGATGAATCCGCTGACCTCTATCATTATAAACGGCGGTATGATTGCTCTTTTATGGATCGGTGCATTACAGGTGAATGTAGGTATATTGACCCAGGGTGCGGTGCTGGCATTGGTAAACTATATGTCTCAGATACTGGTGGAGCTGGTAAAGCTGGCAAATTTAATTATATTAGTGAATAAAGCTGTTGCATGCGGCAACCGAATCGGATCGGTGCTGGAAATAGAGCCGGATCAGGTGGAGGGCAGTATTAGCAATGCCCCTTCCGGGGATGCTCCCATTGTGGAATTTAATCATGTTTCCCTGACTTATCCCGGAGCGGGTGCGGAAAGTCTGACGGATATTGACTTTAAGGCAATGCGGGGACAGATGGTGGGAATTATCGGCGGTACGGGTTCCGGAAAAACCTCTTTGGTAAATTTGATTCCACGCTTTTATGAAGCAACAAAGGGCAGTATCAAGATAGACGGTGTTTCGGTAGAGGAATATTCCTCTAAAGCATTAAGAGATAAAATCGGAATCGTACCTCAAAGGGCGGTGCTTTTTAAAGGTACCATAAAAGAAAATCTTTTGATGGGAAAGGCAATTCCCCGGGATGTCACGGAAGATGACCTTAAAATGGCATTGGAAGTATCGCAATCGGCGGAATTTGTGGACCAAAAGCCTCAGGGAACCGATACACAGATCAGCCAGGGAGGAAAAAACCTTTCCGGCGGACAGAAGCAGAGGCTGACCATTGCGAGGGCTTTGGTGAAGCGGCCGGAGATTCTGATATTGGATGACAGTTCCTCCGCATTGGATTATGCAACGGATTTAAAACTGAGAAAAGCACTTCATGGAATGGAAAATATGCCGGTGGTATTTATTGTATCCCAACGGGCATCGTCGATTTTGCATGCGGATTTAATTATTGTATTGGATGACGGAGAAGTAGCGGGCATGGGTAACCATACCGAATTATTAGAAACCTGCAAGGTATATCAGGAAATATATTACTCCCAGTATCCGGATCAGCGCAAGGGGGTGCAGGCATAATGAACAGCAATATGAAAACCTTAAGGAAGGTACTGCATTATATCAAGCGTTATTGGTTTTTCTTGATTTTGTCTATAGCATGTGCGGCAATTACCGTTACCTTGACACTTTTAATTCCTATTTTTACGGGAGATGCGATTGATTTTATTATAGGACAGGGACGGGTTGACTTTGGTGAAATATTTAAAGTTTTAATGAAAATAGGAATTGCGGCCGGCCTATCTGCCGTTTTTCTTTGGATTATGAGTATATGTAATAATAAGATTACTTTTAATATAGTACGGGATATCAGAAGGGATGCCTTTGATAGAATTCAGATTCTACCCTTAAAATATTTGGATGCACATCCTTACGGAGAAATCGTAAGCCGTGTGATTGCGGATGTGGATCAGTTTTCCGATGGCTTGCTTTTGGGCTTTACCCAGCTTTTCACAGGGATTATTACTATTTTAGGAACTTTGATTTTTATGTTTTCAGAGCATGTGGGCATTACATTGGTAGTGGTTTGTATTACACCGGTGAGTTTTTTTGTGGCTAGCTTTATTGCCAGAAGAACCTATAAAATGTTTAAGCTGCAATCTGAAACAAGGAGCGAGCAAACAGCCCTGATAGACGAAATGATCAGTAACCAAAAGGTGGTACAGGCTTTCTCCTATGAAGAAAAGGCCTTGAGCCGTTTTGATGTAATCAATGATAAATTAGCGGATTACTCCTTAAAGGCCATCTTTTTCTCCTCTCTTACCAATCCGTCCACTCGCTTTGTGAACAGTTTGGTATATACTCTGGTGTGTATTTTCGGAGCGGTTTTGGTAATCAACGGAGGAATTACGGTAGGTACGCTTACCTGCTTTTTAAGCTATGCGAATCAATATACCAAGCCCTTCAATGAAATTTCAGGTGTGTTTACGGAGTTTCAAAATGCACTTGCCTGTGCGGCACGCATATTTGCGTTAATTGAAGAAGAACCCCAGACTCCTGAGCCGGAACATGCATTTGTTTTAAGGGAGGCAGAGGGCAGAGTGACACTAAAGAATGTATCTTTTTCCTATGTAGAGGATAAGAAACTCATAGAGAACCTGAATCTACAGGTTGAAAGCGGAAAACGTGTGGCATTGGTAGGCCCTACAGGCTGCGGAAAAACTACCATCATTAATTTGCTGATGCGATTTTATGATGTACAGGAGGGATGTATTTCTGTAGATGATGTGGATATCAGGAAAATGACCCGTAGGAGCCTTCGGGAGAATTATGGTATGGTACTGCAGGAAACCTGGCTTATGGCCGGTACGGTGCGGGATAATATTAAGATGGGAAAGCCCCATGCTACAGAGGAAGAAATCATAACGGCGGCTAAAGCGGCCCATTCCCACAGTTTTATAAAACGCTTGCCCCAGGGATATGATACTTTACTGTCGGAAGACGGGGAGGGCTTATCCCAAGGACAGAAGCAGCTATTGTGCATTACCCGTGTTATGCTTTGCCTGCCGCCCATGCTTATATTGGACGAGGCAACCTCCTCGATTGATACGCGTACAGAGATACGTATCCAAAAGGCATTTGCCAAAATGATGCAGGGCAGAACCAGCTTTATCATTGCACACCGCCTGTCCACGATCGTGGATGCGGACATTATTCTGGTGATGAAGGACGGGCATATTATTGAGCAGGGCAATCATGGGGAACTGCTTGCAAAAAACGGTTTTTATGCAGAGCTTTATAACAGCCAGTTTGCCCGAAGCGATTATTAACCTATTATTCAGAAGAAGCTGTATTAAGATGCTCCTTCCTGTATTGGGAGGGGGACATTCCATATCTCTTCTTAAATTGCAGGTAAAAGGTTTGTCGGTTTGAAAACCCAATCATATTATCAATTTCACAGATGGGAATCCCGGGCTGGCGTAACAGTTCCTCTGCGGCCTTCAACCGGCAGGCAGTAACGCTTTCCCAGAGAGTGGTCTGCGTGGCTTTTTTATAAATACGCTCTAAGTAAGTGGCGTTTAGTCCGATATGGGAAGCGATTTGTTCATTGCCCTTAATCAAATAAAAGGCTTCCTGAATATAGTTTTGCGCCTTATTCACATATTGAGCGGTGGAAGATTTTTCTGTCAGGGGAAGCCGGGCAATTTCGCAGAGGATATGATAGCTTAGGCTTGCCATATAAAAAGCATCCTTTCGGCCTTCGAACTCATGGAATAACCGCAGCATATCCTGATGCAGGCTGCGAGCGTCGGGAAACACAACAGCCCGGTTCAGGGAGGTAAGCAGACGGCAGACATCCAGAGAGTTGTTCATCATATCAAGAAATCCCGGAAAAGCAGCGGGGCCTTTTGAACCCAGAGAAAATGAAAACCCCAGTACGGTACAAGGATGCTCATGATTGAATCTGATTTTGTGGGGAAGTGAACAGTCCAATAAAATCAGTTTTTTTTGTGTAAGCTCATAGTCCACACCGTCAATTTCATAAATACAGCTTCCCTCTGCAATATAATTACATTCCAGCAATCCATGGCGGTGCTTTTTCATGGTATAATATTTCCAGTTACCATTCATATAAGCAAGATCCACATAGAGTGGAAGATTCGGTATTTTATCAATAAACATGGCAAGTTCCCCCTTTTATAAAACGGTAGCATATAATGTTAAAAATAACAACTATATAATTAAAAGTAGTTAAAAATAAGTATAGATAATTATAATAATTACCATTACAATAAATAAAACAGCTATTTATAGCTAAAGTTTACGTTAATGATTCACAAAAAATAATGATTGGAGAGGGACTATGGCAATTACCTATCATGAAAAAAGTAAAAGTTTTAAACTGGATACCAAGGATTCTTCCTATGTAATCGGTATTGCGGATGCCGAACAATTTGTAGGACATGCCTATTACGGCAAGAAGCTGGGAGATGATGACGTTACTTATTTACTCAGGACGGGAGAGGCGCCTTTTACGCCGGATCAAAACAGCAGGGATAGGCTATCCTTTTTGGACTGCTTTCCCATGGAGTATCCCACGGGCGGAGTCGGAGATTTCAGAGAAAGTGCTATTGTGGTGCGGGACGGCGGCGGACACAGGGCATTACAGCTCACATTGAATGACTTTACTATTTATAATGGAAAAAAGGCTCTTGCGGGATTGCCTGCTACCTGGGGCAATGAAGAAGATACCCAGACATTGGAATTAGAGCTTACGGATGCGGTATTGCAAATTAAAGCCGTGCTTTCCTATAGTGTTTTTGAGGGCATTGATGCAGTGGTAAGAAGCGTGAGGCTTATTAATGAAGGTAAGGATAGCGTTTTTATCGAACGAATTATGTCCGCCTCCTTTGATATAGATAATCGTGAATATGATAAAATCATGCTGCATGGATCATGGGCAAGAGAGCGGGGGATTGACCGGACACCGGTAAACTACGGTGTGCAGAGTATGTCATCCTTAAGAGGAGAGTCAGGACATCAGCAGCATCCCTTTATGGCATTGTTAGAGAAAACAGCCACTCAGGATGCGGGTGAGGTGTATGGAATTAATTTAATTTATTCGGGAAATTTTCTTACCCTTGCAGAAAGAGGGCAATTTGATAATATTCGCCTGATGACGGGTATTAATCCGGAGGGATTTGAATGGAAATTAAACCCGGGCGAGAGTTTTCAATCACCGGAAGCGGTAATGGTTTATTCCGCAGAGGGACTCGGCGGGATGAGCCGTGCATTCCATGATCTGTACAGGGAGCATTTAATTCGCGGTAAATACAGGGACAAGAAACGTCCCATCTTAATTAATAACTGGGAAGCTACTTATTTTGATTTTAATACGGAAAAAATCCTTGCGATAGCGAAGGAGGCATCCGGACTCGGTATTGAAATGCTGGTAATGGACGACGGCTGGTTCGGAAACCGTTGCGATGATAATAGGGCTTTGGGTGACTGGGAAGTTAATGAAGAGAAACTAAAAGGCGGGCTGAAAAATCTGGTGGAGGAAGTAAATAAGCTGGGTATGAAATTCGGAATCTGGTTTGAACCGGAAATGATTAGCCCCGATTCTGATTTATATCGGGCACATCCGGATTGGGCAATTCAAATTCCCGGCAGAACGGGGGGGCTTGCCAGAAATCAGTATGTACTGGATATGTCCCGTGAGGAAATACAGGATTATTTATTTGATAAAATGGCGGCGGTGCTTAACAGTGCTAATATAGAATATGTAAAATGGGATATGAACAGGCCTCTTTCGGATATAGGCAGTGCGGCACTTGCTGCGGATTGTCAGGGAGAATTGTTCCATCGGTACGTGCTTGGCGTATATCGGTTACAAGAACGTCTGGTAACGGCATTCCCCGATTTACTCTTGGAAAACTGTTCCGGCGGCGGAGCCAGATTTGATGCGGGTATGCTGTATTACGGTCCCCAAATTTGGTGCTCCGATGATACGGATGCCATTGAGAGGCTGACGATTCAGGAAGGAACCGCGCTGATTTATCCCTTGTCCGCTATGGGAGCGCATGTAAGTGATTGTCCCAACCATACGGTGGGGCGTACCACACCCTTTGAAACCAGGGGATATGTTGCGCTGGCCGGCACCTTTGGTTATGAACTGGATGTCACCAAAATTCCGTCCGAGGATAGAAATATGATTCCCGATCAGGTTGGAATGTACCACAAATACAATGATTTGGTACGGACGGGGGATTATTACCGTATTGCTTCCTATCAGGAAAACCGTATGTACGACTGTTATATGGTAGTGGCTAAGGATAAATCAGAAGCACTTGTGACTTATGTGCAGGTACTCGGCAGGGCCAGCTCTCATTCCAGACGTATTTTATTAAAAGGACTTGAGGCTGATAAAGAATATAGGATTGAAGGTAAGGAGCGTACCTATCTGGGCAGCACCTTAATGCAGGCAGGGATATTAATCGAAAACTTATGGGGTGATTTTAAAGGAAAATTGATTCATATAGTGGAGACCGGTGAAAAGTAAGAAGTATATTGCTAAGACCTGGGGAAAGTAAGATGTAATATAAAATCCGGTGGGAGTTTCGGCTAACCACTGGATTTTACCGTTATTAACGGATATAATAAACAGGCATTTGATAAATTCATTTCTAGTGGCTCTACTCATTATATTACTTTGGAATGCCATCTTTTTCTATGGAAATGAGACCGTAAGGGATTCCTAAAAGCAGGGAAGCCTTTGCTGACCATGCTTTTACACTTAGGGGCTCATTGGAATGATTAGAAAAACCGGCTGACAAAGTATTATAATGAGTAGAGCCCCTTGGAAGCAAGTTTCGCAAATGCCTGATATAATGAAAAAGCAAAGGAGAGTAATAAAATGGAAAATGAAGAAGTGCTTTTTTTAGAACCCCAGTTAAAGGATGTGATATGGGGCGGTAATAAACTGCGGGATGAATTTCACTATACGGGTGCCGGGGATTCCACAGGAGAGTGCTGGGGCATCAGTGCACATCCTAACGGAGACTGTAGGATTTTAAACGGAAGCTTCAGTGGCATGACACTATCCGCACTCTATAAGGAGCATAGGGAGCTTTTTGGAGATATTACACCGGACGAGTTCCCTTTACTTGTAAAAATTATTGATACCAAAGAGAATTTAAGCATTCAGGTACATCCCGATGATACCTATGCAAAAGTCCATGAAAATTATCCCTATGGGAAAACGGAGTGCTGGTATATTATGGATTGTCCCCAAGATGCCAAGCTGGTTATGGGGCATTATGCAAAAAGCCGTGGGGAGCTGGCAAAAATGATTGAGGAAGACCGATATGATGATTTAATCAGGCAGGTACCTGTGCATAAGGGAGACTTTATTCAGATTAACCCGGGTACCGTACATGCGATTGGGAGCGGATTTACTATATTAGAGACACAGCAGAGCAGCGATATCACCTATCGGGTATACGATTATAAGAGATTAGTAGACGGTAAGGAAAGGCCCCTTCATGTACGGCAGAGCATAGATGTTATTCAAGTACCCGATACAACGGGGGAAGAAGGGATAAAAAGTACGGAAGCACTTCCTCTTAATCAGATGAATTTACTGATTTCCTGTGATTATTATAAGGTTTGGAAGTTAAATGTGAACCGGCAGGTAAAGGTAGAGCAAAAACAGCCTTTTTTATTAGCCAGTGTTCTGGAAGGAAAGGGTATGGTCAACGGTACCCCGGTAACAAAGGGCAATCATTTTATCTTACCTGCAGGCATGGGAGAGATTGTATTTGACGGCAGTATGGAGTTGATCTTATCAAGCATCTGAGACGGCAAAGCAGGAGGAAGGATAACTAAAAAACAGGCGCTTTAGCAGCTTTTGCTGCAAGAGTGCCTGTTTTTATGATATTTTAAGAAAACATTATTTCTCATTTTAGAATTTGCTCATATGACGTTCACAAATTAGAGGTAGAATTAAATTTGCGGTATGAAAGTTTTCCTGCAAAATATAAGATAGCTATAACGACTGTAACGGTAAAGGAGGTGCAAATTGTTTGGATATATTATAGTAAATAAAGGAGAAATGAAATTTAAGGAATTTGATGTATACCAATCCTTTTATTGCGGCTTGTGTAAGCGGCTTAAGAAAAACGGCGGTAATATATCCCGTTTGGCGCTTTCCTATGATATGACCTTTGTTTATATGCTGCTTACGGGATTATATGAGCCCCGGACAATTCTGGAACCTTGTAAATGCATGCTGCATCCTTTTGAAAAACGCAGTATGAGTCAAAATGAGTATGCTGAATATGTAGCGGATATGTCGCTTATCATGGCATATTATAAATATGAGGACGATTGGTCCGATGACAGAAAGCTTACTGCAAGATGCATGATGAGTTTTTTATATAAAAAATACAAAAATGCACTTAAAAAATATCCCGATAAGGCACAACGAATACAATCCGCTATGGAACAGCTTGCCTTAGGAGAAAAAGGGTCAAGCTCTAATTTAGATGAAATGGCCGGCATATTCGGCCGTATTATGGCTGAGATCCTAATTTTCCGAGAAGATGAATGGGAACCGGTACTTTCTAAAATGGGATTTTATCTGGGAAAATTCATTTATATTTTGGATGCCTATGAGGATATCGAGGAGGATAGAAGGGACGGAAATTACAATCCTCTGAACAGAATTTATGAAACACCGGATTTTGAAGGTGAATGCAGGCAGATATTAACTATGATGATAGCGGAATGCTCCAAGGAGTTTGAGAAGCTTCCCATCTTGGAAAATATAACTATTTTGCGGAATATTCTATACTCGGGTGTATGGGTGAAGTATGATGCAATCAGCAAGAAAAGGAATCAGCAGGTAGAAAATCATGAATGATCCATATCAGATACTGGGGATAGCAAGAGATGCCTCGGATGAAGAAATAAAAAAAGCATACCGGGTCAGCAGCCGTAAATATCACCCCGATGCCAATGTGAATAATCCCAATAAAGAAGAGGCGGAAGCAAATTTCAAGGAAGTGCAACGCGCTTATCAGGATATTATGAAAATGCGCAGCGGTGAGTATGAGGGCAGCGAATACTACAGGCAGCAGGGCGGCTTCGGATACGGTGGCTTCGGCGGTTTTTGGGGCGATACCGGACAGGGGGGAAGGAGCGGAAGTCAAACGGATTATATGCGTTCTGCGGTTTCTTATATTCGTGCCGGGTACTACAAAGAAGCATTAAATGTATTAAATCAGGTGACAGACAGGACCGGGGAATGGTATTATTATAGTGCGGTGGCAAATCTTGCAATGGGTAATAATGTGATTGCAAAAGAACATGCATCTACAGCCGTGCGGATGCAGCCGGATAATTGGGAGTATCAAAATCTTTTAAACAGAATAGAATCGGGCGCTGCTTGGTATCAGGAAAGAAGCGCACCCTTTGGAGGTATAGGTTCGGGAAGCGGTGGCATGTGCATGAAATTATGTATTGCAAATCTGCTTTGTAATATGTGCTGTGGCGGCAGTGGTATGTGCTGCGGAGGTTATGGTCCAAGAGGAATATACTAAAAACGGGGAAGTAAGAATATGACAAACGAACAGTATTATGAATTAATTAAGCCTTACGAGGATGCCATGCAGCTGATGCTGACTAGGCTGGAAATTTTAAACCATAGTATTTACGGTCGCAACTTAGAAGAAAAAAAACCTGTACATCATATGCAATATCGCATTAAAGAAAAGAAAAGCATAGAGAATAAATTAGAGCGGCTGGGCGTAACGGATAGTGTGATGAATGCCAAGGATTACCTAAAAGATATTGCGGGTATTCGCGTAATTTGTTTTTTCCAAACTGAAATATATGAATTATTGGAATCATTAAGACGGCAAAGTGATTTAATTATAATAAAAGAAAAAAATTACATGGAACAGCCCAAGGATAACGGATACAGGAGCTATCATATTATTTTCGGGGTGCCCCTGCATACCCTTGATGCCATGGAATATTATCCTGTGGAGGTGCAGTTTCGGACTCTTTCTATGGACTTTTGGTCCAGCATGGAGCACAGGATCTGTTATAAAAAGGATCGGGAAAACAAGGATGAATTGGTAAGGCAGTTACAACTCTTGTCGGATTCTCTTGCCATGATAGAAAATGAATTAAGGGAATATGTGGAGAGCAATTAAGAAGAGTTTGTACTAATGCAGATAAATCAAGATCGTGAAATGCTTTATTTCATGCTAACCTACATGCCGCATCAGCGGCATAATTAATAAATGGGAAGAATGGCTCAAA
>CAZJAS010000022.1:0-26659 GCA_964544135.1 uncultured Clostridium sp.
TGGCGCAGGATACGGAAAGGGCCGAAGAAATAGGGAAAAAGGCAGAATATGTAAATGGTGGAAACATGCTGGAACTGATAAGATTTCAGAAAAGAGAACTGCCGGTGGCGGCAGGAGCAGAATACGATATATTGAGAAGTAATCAGATCATTGCATCCGAAAGAAACCGGCATGGAGAAGTAGGAAAATATACAGAATGTATCTCCCATAGTCTGTCCTTGCAGAACAAAAAGATGGTATACTTCAACACTCAGATATGGGGATTATAAAAGTACCCATGAGAAAGGCCGGGTTCTTTCCAGAAAAGTTGCCAACGTTTACTTGACACAAACAATGTCATGCTGTAAACTTATAATTTATCCATATTGTGGTATACTTATTGTGAAAACGAAATGGAGGTATGCAGATGAGTGCGTATATGAAAATAAGTAATGTACACGGCAGAGAGATATTGGATTCCAGAGGAAATCCCACTGTTGAGGTTGAGGTGACGGTGATAAATATAACAAACGGTGAGACTTTTATGGGAAGTGCGGCGGTGCCGTCGGGAGCAAGTACGGGACGATTTGAAGCGGTTGAGCTGCGAGATGCGGAACCCCGTTATTTCGGACTGGGAGTCAATCATGCCGTGGAGAACATTAATACCAAAATAAAGCCCCTGCTGCTTGATAAAAATGTATTGGAGCAGACAGAGATTGATAAGCTCTTGGTAGAATCGGATGGCACCGAAAATAAAGCCAATCTGGGAGCAAATGCTACCTTAGGAGTATCCTTGGCTTGTGCAAGAGCGGCAGCGGCTTCTCTTCGGATACCGCTTTACCGATATTTGGGAGGCACACATACCAATCTATTGCCCATTCCCATGATGAATATATTAAACGGCGGCAAGCATGCGGAAAACACGGTGGATTTTCAAGAATTTATGATTATGCCCGTTCAGGCAAAAACCTTTAGGGATGCGGTACGAATCTGTGCGGAAATATACCATAATTTAAAAAAGATATTGCAAAAGAGCGGTTTGGCAACAGGAGTGGGAGATGAAGGCGGGTTTGCACCGGATTTACCCGATGCGGATTCTGTACTGTCCCTGATTGTGGAAGCGGTGGAAGCGGCCGGATATGTGTCGGGTGAGGATATTAAGATTGCACTGGATGTGGCCAGTACCGAGCTGTACAATGAAAAGACCGGTATGTATCATTTCCCCGGAGAGAGTAAATTAAAAGGACATGATGTGGTAAGGGATACCGCAGAAATGATTTCCTATTATGAAGAGCTGATTTCCAAATATCCCATTATTTCCATTGAGGATGGACTGGCAGAGGATGATTGGGAAGGCTTTAAGCTCTTGACGGAAAGGATTGGGAATAAGGTACAGCTGGTGGGAGACGATCTTTTTGTTACCAATGTCAAAAGATTGGATGCCGGAATCAAATTGCAGGTAGCCAACGCAATTTTAATCAAGGTAAATCAAATCGGTACCTTGTCCGAGACCTTTGACGCCGTAGAGATGGCACAAAAGAATGGATACAATGCCGTTATTTCACATCGCTCCGGTGAGACAGAGGACACTATCATTGCGGATATTGCGGTGGCGCTGAATGCAGGTCAGATCAAGACAGGTGCTCCATGCAGATCGGATCGCGTTGCAAAATATAACAGGCTCTTAAAAATAGAGGAAGAATTGGAAAACAGTGCTTGTTATAATGCACATTCCGCAAGACTCGAAAAATATCTATAATTTAAGAAAAGAATTTTTATACACAAAGGATATTATTATACAAGAAGCGACAAGAGTTATACAAAGAATAGCGATTAAAATGACGGAATTATGCAATTTGGTACGGAAACAGTTTAAAACGTTACCACGCTAAAATCACGAATTTAGCTTGACATTTCAAGGTTTTTTTCTTATTATTAACCGAGGTTACAGTAGCAGTCACCTTTTTGCAACTATATGATATTAGACTACGCATAATGGGGTGGGTAAGGTAATTTATCCACTCCTATTTTTTAATCACGAGGTTCATGAAATTGCTTTCATTAAAATATAGTAAGGATTACCGGATGGATACAGAGACAACTAACACCGGTAAAATTAAAAGAAAAATGGTATATACAGGTCCTTTCTATAGATGGGCAATGACTGAGGAAACATTAAAAAAGAATCGTATCTTATATCTGATTTTAAATGTGGCAGCTTGGGTGATTTTTATTGGCAGTATGCTGTTTTACAGTAATTTATCCAGAATCATCTATATCATACTTCCCTATGCATGCTTAATGCTTGTACTTTTCTTTTTTAGCGCAGCTGCATATAACCTGCTTTTTGCAAAACAACCTATGAACAGAGAAATTAAGGAAAAAACTTATGACAGAATAAAGGGTGCCTCCTTGGTGGGAATGATTTTCAGCGGAGGTTCCTTTGCAGGTGAAGCGGTAGGAAGCTTATTGGTTTTAAATGCTGTTAAAACGGAAGATATTTTGTTTATCATAGCAACTGTACTTCTTTTCTTTATTTTTAACATAGGATTTGTGAATGCAGGGAAACTCATTGTTACAGAGGAAGTTAATCCGGCAGCACAAGAATGGAAAGACAGATAATATTGGTATTACGCAGATAACTGCTTAATATAACTAAAATATTAAAGGAGGATAATATTATGAAAAAATGTTTTTTAAAGAAATTGGCACTTATACTTTCAGTAATTATGGTTGCCGGTTCTTTGACCGCATGTGGTGATAAGAAAGAAACACCGAAAGAGACCGATACAAATACAGGCTCTTCTGTTGAATCTTCCACTGCAACAAATGATGCTGATGACAATAAGACATTGGTAGTTGGTATGGATGATTTTTCCAGCAAATTCAGCCCGTTCTTTGCAAAGACAGCGTTTGACCAGAATGCAGTTAATATGACTACATTACCATTGCTGACGGCAGATCGAGGCGGCGCAATTATAATGAACGGTATGGAAGGAGAGACGGTTACTTATAACGGTACGGATTATATCTATTACGGATTGGGCAATTGTGAGATTACCCAGAACGATGACGGAACGGTTACCTATGATATTACGATTCGCGATGATGTGACTTTCAGTGATGGCGTACCGGTAACGATTGATGATGTAATCTTCTCAATTTATGCATTTTGTGATCCTACTTATGATGGTTCTGCTTCTTTGTATGCACAGCCCATCATAGGCATGGATGAATATAGAAGCGGAATGGACAGTGTTACCAACCTGATTCTTGCAGCGGGACGTGATAATACGGACTTTACCAATTGGACAGAAGAGCAGCAAACGGCTCTTTGGTCAGCTTTGGATGTGGCAGGCGTGCAGTTCATTCAGGAAATTATTGATTATTGTGTTGCAGTGCTTGGAGATAATCTGCCCGCAGTCGGCAATAGTGAAGTTGCACTCGGCATGTATGGCTGGGGCTTCGGTTCTATTAATGAAGACGGATCAAAGATTACAGGTTCAGGCACCGGTACGGAATATGATACCGCAACTGTTACCGCAACCGATTACTGGGTAGAAATGCAGGCGGCTTATGAAAATGATTATGATTCCATTAACAGTACAGAATCTGCAAATTCAGACTTATTTCAATTAACTTACGGACAGATAGGCGATAAGGCAGGTGATTACCAAAAGGGTATCAATACCGGTGAGAGTGCAGCGAATATTTCAGGTATTGAAAAGACCGGAGAATATTCATTGACCATTACCATGAGCTCCTTTGATGCGACATCTATTTATCAGGTAGCAGGTATCTCGGTTGCACCTTTGCATTATTATGGTTCTGCAGATGAATATGATTATGATAACAATATGTTTGGATTTACCAAGGGTGATATGAGCGGAATAAGAGCAAAGACCACAGTTCCCCTAGGTGCAGGTCCCTATGTGTTCCAGAGCTATCAGAATGGTGTTATTACATTCTTTGCGAACGAAACTTATTTCAAGGGTAATCCTGAAACAAAGACCGTTTTATTTAAAGAAACACCCGCTACAGATAAGCTTACAGGTATTGTTAGCGGTACCTTTGATATTTCAGATCCCGCCATCTCTGTATCCGTATTGGATTCCATTAAGGATTACAACTCCAACGGTGAGATAATAGGTGATATATTAACCACAAGACTGGTTGACTTCCGTGGATATGGTTATATGGGTATTTGTGCATCAACCGTAAAAGTTGGTGATGATAAGGCAAGTAATGAATCCAAGGCACTGAGAAAAGCTTTTGCAACCATGCTTGCGGTATATCGTGACACTGTTGTAAACTCTTATTTCGGAGAGATGGCAGCTGTAATTCAGTATCCTATTTCCAATACCTCTTGGGCAGCACCCCAGCCCGCTGATGAAGGCTATCAGATTGCTTACTCAACAGATGTCGACGGCAATCCTATCTATACAACGGATATGACTGAAGAAGAGAAATATGAAGCGGCATTACAGGCAGCAATCGGTTTCTTCAAGGCAGCAGGATATACTTGGGATGAGGCATCCGGTATGTTTACGGCGGCACCTGCAGGCGCAGATATGACCTATGAGTTTATTATTCCCGCTGACGGCGTTGGTGATCACCCTGTATTTGGTATTCTGACCGCAGTAAAGGAAGCGCTGTCAACGATTGGTATTACACTGGAAATCAATGACCCTGCGGATTCCAATGAACTTTGGACAAAATTAGATGGCGGTACAGCTGAAATGTGGGCTGCTGCATGGCAGGCAACCGCAGATCCCGATATGTATCAGCTTTACTACTCTACCAATATTATCGGTGCAGGCGGTACCGAGTCCAACAACTATAGTATTCAGGATGAAGAATTGGATGCATTGATTATGGAAGCAAGAGAGAGTGATGATACCTCTTTCAGAAAAGCAACCTATAAAGAAGCAATGAATATTATTCTTGACTGGGCAGTAGAAATTCCTTCTTATCAGAGACAGGATGCAACTGTAATCAGTTCAGAGAGAGTAAATATTGACACTCTTCCAACGGATATGACACCGTATTACGGATGGCAGGATGAAGTTGAAAAGATAAAAATGAACTAAGAGTCAAAAGACTTCTAGTGGTTTTGCATGCAGGGCCTGTATTTTGATGCAGGCCCTTGCTGTGAAAACAGCAATCATTCATTACTTTAGAAAACAAATTGAAATAACCCTTATCCGGAAGGATGGACCGGACAGAGAAAATACAGGCGGTGTAAGATTATGTTAAAATTTATCCTCAAACGACTTGGTATAAGTGTCATCATATTCTTTTTTGCAACATTTATTATCTATGCATTAGAATGTTCTCTTCCTACCAGTTATGTGGAGAAGACAGCAAGAGAGCTTGCCACTAAGCCGGGCAGTAATAAAAGCGCGCAGCAGTGGATAAATGAATTGAATGCCCAATATGGTATGGACAAGGGCATTGTACGGGGATATTTCGTATGGCTGGGTAATTCTGCCCAGGGAAATTTCGGAGATAGCTGGAACTGGACGGTTCCCGTTACAGAGCAGTTTAACAAAACAGTTTGGTATAGTTTTATTTTAGGCTTAATAGCATTTACTTTGGAAATTATCATTGCGATTCCGCTCGGTGTAGTGGCCGCAAGAAAACAATATAGTTTAACGGATTACGCGGTTACGGTCATATCCTTAATCGGTATATCCATGCCCACCTTTTTCGTGGCAACAATCTTAAAATTAGTGTTTTCAGTTAAATTAGGCTGGTTTGAATTGAGCGGTATGCAGGGCCGGGATTTTGCAAGCTTAAGTGAGTTTGGAAAAATCCTGGATATGGGTAAGCATATGGTATTGCCTACGATTACCTTGGTTGTTGTCAGTGTAGGCAGCCTGATGCGTTATACAAGAACCAATATGCTTGAAGTGCTCAATGCGGATTATATCCGTACTGCCAGAGCAAAAGGCCTGTCCGAAAGTAAGGTGATCGGACGCCATGCTTTTCGTAACACATTAATACCTTTAGTAACGATTCTGGGAAGCTCTTTGCCCGGGCTGTTTGCCGGTGCACTGATTACGGAGACACTCTTTGGCATCCGTGGTATCGGATATGCATCCTATTACTCCATGACGAATGGTGATATACCCTTTACCATGTTCTATTTGGCATTTGTATCGATCATGACGTTATTGGGTAACCTGATTGCGGATATTCTTTACGCTGTGGTTGACCCTCGCGTAAGAGTTAATTAGGAGGGCTGCGTAAAATGAACAAAAGGAATTTTAATGAAGTATTAAAAAAACAAGAATTAGAAGAAGAAAAGAGCTTACAGGAAAGACAGGGTGAGTCGGGAGAAATGACCTTGGATGACACCCAGCGTGTTAAGGTCTTAAGCCCCGGAAGATTGGTATTTAATCGTTTTATCAGAAACAAGCTAGCTATAATAGGTAGTGTTGTTTTGATATTGATGTTTATATTTGCTTTTATCTGTCCTATTTTTTATCCCTATGGACAGACGGAAATATTTTATAAATATGATAAGGTAGTAGTTAGTTATGCTCAGGCCACGGAGAGAACGGAATTCTCCACTTTAATGCTTGAGGATATGGATATAGAAAAGTCTGTAAGAAACAGGCTGAATGCATTTATTATACAGATGAAAAAAGATAATTTAACAGAAATGTCAGTTACGGATGTAAATGGAATCGATTATATCATTCGTTATATTGATGATAACATCTATACATTGGGGCAGGAGGATGCAGTTTTAATTTGCACCATCGGAGGGCGTACCCAATATGCAACCTATAACAGTATTTTTAAGCAGCTGGATCTGATTGGAGATGAAATGCCCGGCGAAGGCTTTGCGGAGGCTTTGGACAAGGCTGTAACAAATGCAAAGGATGAGTTTAACTATGACGGTGTTAGATATCAATTAACAGCGGGTAAAAAAGGCAATTATACGATTGAGAAGGTGGATGAAAATATCCAATATGCAAATACTTCTCTTGGAAATGATTTTGAAGCAATCTTGTTTGAAAATTTAGAGCAGGGTAGTTTTACAGTAAGCGAAAAGAATTATAAGGTATCTGAAAAAGACGGAAGCTATACAGTATACGAAACAGGAGAGCAAAGAACAGTAGCTTACCTGACTACCTATGTATTTGATTCTTACAGCAATACAGAGGTGAATGAAGAGTTTCGTTTGGGTGCAATCTCCGCTTTCTTAGGTAACGGTACCTTCAGTGTGGATGACAAGTCCTATGAACTGAATAAAGAAGAAGATCAAATCATCATTTATGATACAGCAGATAAAGAAAATCCATATGCGGCATTCTCAACTATGGCAGTGCGTGCCTACAGCGGTGAGGATACCATGGAATTTGGTTTTAAAGAAAAAGTTCGTGAATTAACAGATGATATGATTGCTACGAATACGCTACAGGCTGAGTTTGAGTGGGAAATTCCCCAACTGGATGCAAACGGCTCTTACGAATATGATGAGAACGGTAATTTGGTTAGAGAATTAACCATAATGCAGGTTGTTAATAAGAACGGTTCTTTTGTAATCAGTTGTGATCAGGTTAATTATTTAATAGATATCTATGCGGAGCCCACTTCGGCGCATCCGGTAGGTACGGATGGCGACGGCATGGATGTGATGGCACGTATGATGTATGGCGGCAGGGTATCTTTGCTGGTATGCTTTGTGGTTATTATCATCCAGACTGTGCTGGGTGTTATTATGGGTGGAATTTCCGGCTACTTTGGCGGCTGGATTGACAATATCATAATGCGTATGGTGGATGTATTTTATTGTATTCCCTCTATGCCTATTCTTATTATTACCGGTGCACTTTTCGATGCGCAGAAGCTGACACCCTATACAAGACTTATGTGGATGATGGTTATTTTGGGTGTATTAGGCTGGGCTAGCGTGGCAAGACTGGTACGTGGACAGATTCTTTCTCTGCGTGAGCAGGAATTTATGGTAGCGGCGGAATCCATAGGTCTAAAGACACGCAGACGTATTTTTAAACATCTGATACCCAATGTTATGCCTCAGCTTATTGTAACGGCGTCTTCCGGGTTAGGAAGTATAATTATAACGGAATCAACCCTTTCCTTCTTAGGACTTGGTGTAAAGCACCCTCTGGCTACATGGGGAACTATGATTAACTCTGTAACAGGTTCTTCCGAGAATATGATTCGTTATACCTATATATGGATTCCGGTAGGACTTCTTATTTGCCTGACGGTTGTTGCTTTTAACTTTGTGGGTGACGGCTTACGAGATGCCTTTGACCCTAAGATGAAACGCTAGGAGGAAAGCTAAATGTCAGAAAATAATAATAAGAAAAAATCTTTATATATATCCGGTAAGGAGTCGGCAAAGATTTCTAAATTCAATAGAAAGCTGACCAGAAAACTGGAAAAGCAGCGTGCCAATTCAAAAGTGGATCCTTCCGTATATCAAACTAAAATGAAAAACAAGGATAATATTGTGGAGTTTGACAATGTCTGTTCCTATTTTTTCACTGATATCGGTACCGTTAAGGCTGTTGACGGTATTTCCTTTGATATACCCAAATGCACTACGGTAGGTATTGTAGGAGAGTCAGGCTGCGGTAAATCAGTTACCTCCTTATCCTTAATGCAGCTGCTGCAGCGTCCCCAAGGACAGACGGTGGGCGGAGAAATTCGGTTTAATATGGATGACCAGGGTGGATACGATGCTTATAATATAGTGAAGACACCGACCGAGGTGATGCAAAAAATCCGGGGTAATAAAATGTCCATGATTTTTCAGGAGCCTATGACAAGCTTAAACCCTGTTTTTAAAATCAGCTATCAGATAGATGAAGTGATTAAGCTTCATAATCCCGAAATGAGTAAACAAGAAATCAAAGACAGAACATTGGATCTGCTTGATTTGGTAGGCATTGCCAATAAGGAAGGCGTTTATGAAATGTATCCCCATGAGCTTTCCGGCGGTATGCGTCAGCGTATCATGATTGCCATTGCTTTGGCATGTAATCCGGGGCTGATTATTGCGGATGAGCCTACAACGGCACTTGATGTTACCATACAGGCTCAGATTTTAGATCTTCTTAAAGATTTAAAGAATAAAATTAACAGCTCTATCATGTTAATTACACATGATTTGGGTGTTGTAGCAAATATGGCCGATTACGTAGTGGTAATGTATGCCGGTCGTGTGATAGAAAAGGGGACTGCAAAGGAAATTTTCAGTCATCCCAGTCATCCCTATACCATCGGTCTCATGAAATCCAAACCGGTGGTAGGAAAAAAAGTAGAGGAGCTGTATAATATTCCCGGTAGTGTACCCAATCCTGTTGATATGCCCAATTACTGTTATTTTAGAGACAGATGTGAGGCTTGCGTGGAAAAATGTACGGGACAGTATCCGCCTGAAATTAAATTAAGTGATACCCATATGGTATCCTGTTACCGTTTTTACGAAGAAGGACAGGTACTTGGATATCCTCAACCGATAAAAGTGGAGGAACTGTAAATGAGTAAAAATAGGGAAACTCTAACAAAAGTAACCAAAGAAGAATTAGAAAATGAAGAGAATTTACTGATAGTAAATAATTTAAAGAAATATTTTCCCATTAAAAAGGGTATCTTCGGACAAAAAAATGCTTATGTAAAAGCTGTGGATGGTGTTTCTTTTACGATTAAACGAGGTTCCACCATGGGACTGGTGGGAGAATCCGGTTGCGGTAAATCCACCACAGGCAGAACATTGCTTAGATTGCAGGACAAATCAGGCGGAGAAGTATATTTTAACGGACAGGAGATTTTTTCCTTAAGCAAAGAGGAGCTTCGCAAGATAAGACCTAATATACAGATTATTTTTCAGGATCCTTTTTCAAGTCTGTCTCCCAGATTGCCGGTCGGTGAGATCATAGGAGAGGGTGTCAGAGAACATGGTATTGTACCTAAGGAGGAATTCGACGAGTATATTACCCGTATTATGAAGGCATGCGGTTTGCAGGAATATCATAAGGACCGTTATCCCCATGAGTTTTCCGGCGGACAGCGTCAGAGAATCTGCATTGCGAGAGCACTGGCGCTCAATCCCGATTTCATCGTATGTGATGAGCCGGTATCTGCACTCGATGTTTCCATCCAGGCACAAATTATTAACCTTCTTAAAAAATTGCAGAAGGAATTTAACCTGACTTATTTGTTTATTTCCCATGACCTTTCGGTGGTAGAGCATATTTCCGATACTGTGGGTGTTATGTATTTGGGTAGCATGGTGGAATATTCCGATACGGAAAAGATTTATTCCAATCCCTTACACCCATATACGAAAGCACTGTTTTCAGCAATCCCGGTACCGGATCCTGATTACAAGATGGATCGTGTTATTTTAGAGGGAAACATCCCTTCTCCGGCAAACCCGCCTGCAGGTTGTAAGTTTCATACCAGATGCAGCGAATGTATGGAGATGTGTAAGCAGATAGAACCTATATACGCAGAAGTGGAAGAGGGGCATTTTGTGGCATGTCATCTTTATAATACACCCAAGATGAATGAGGAATTTAATCTTAAATTAAAAGAAATTCCTAATGTAAAGGGAAAATAGGAATATGGGTAAAAAGAAGAGGCAAAAATTTGAGGATGATGGCAGAACGATAGCCAATATGAATGTGGAAGGCATGCCATGGTATACTCCCGGAACCTCTCAAATGCCAAAGTCATCGGAGAATAAAGGCGATTCCATAAAACTGAATAGGAAAGAAAAGAGTGCAATGATGCGGGGTGTTCTTGGAGCCGCACTTTTAGTGGCACTGATATTTGTTCTTGTATTTACTTTATTTATCCTTTTTTGTGTATTTGTATGGTTTAAGTGAAGAATGAAATATGTAAGGGCTGTTGCAAAACTAAGATATTGAATTGGTTTTGTAACAGCCCTTATTTTATGAAGCCGGATTTTGATTTTGCATTGCAGCTTGTCTCTTTTGAAAAAAACGGATGATATATAGTGTAAGTAATACAATCCATGAAAATGCTTCTGCATATGCTACCACCATATTACCAAATCTTTCGGCAAATAAGTAGGAAGCGGCAATCCTTACAACCAAGGATAGTAAGCCGGCAATTCCTGAAAAAAGCATATCTCCCCTGCCCTCAAGGTACCCCCTGAATGCCATTGCCAATCCATAGATAATATAACAGCTTGCAATTGACCGGAAGAATGATATACCGATTTCCACGGATTCCTGTGTCAATCCAAACATGGCCAGTAAATATTTTCCGGTGAATATTACCACTAAGGTTAGGCATATTGAAATAATGCTAATCATGAGAATGCCGATTTTCAATGTTTTTTTAGCTCTATCATACTTGCCCGCGCCAATATTTTGAGCAACAACCGTAGCAATTCCCGAACCGAAATTGATGATGGGTAATAATATTACGGAATCTACTCTATATGCAGTGGTAATAGCAGCGACGGTCTGTTCCCCAAAACCATTCATAAAGCGCTGGAGGGCGAGATTGCCTACCGAGCTTGTGCCTGCTTGTATGGATGGAGGCAGGCCATATCGGGATCCTTTTGTAAGAGTGCTTTTATCCATGAGGTGTTGACTTAATCGGAATCTTAAATGGTGATATTTCTTATTGGTATAGGCTACAATAAATACGGTCATGGCAATTTGTGCAATAATGGTAGCGGCAGCGGCACCTGCAGCACCATAAGGCAAAACGGCAACAAATAGAATATCTAAGACAACATTGGCGATAGAAGATATGAGGATGGATAAAAAGGGTGCCTTGCTGTCCCCAAACCCTCTCAGCACGGCGGTATATACATTATAAACAGCAAGAAAAGGGATTCCGATAAACATAATCCGCAAATATTGTTGGGCGATTACAAATATATTGTCCGGTGTATTCAGTAGTTTTAAAATATCAGTAGTAAAAACCATGCCCAAAACCGCAATGATTAAGAAGATACCGCCAAATAGAATGGAGAAAGAAGATATAGTATATTTAAGCTTTTTTGATTCTCCCATGCCATACTGCTGTGCCGCTAAAATAGAAAGACCAGATGTAAAGCCTGTAATGATTGTAATAAATAAATTATAAACCGCCGTGGTTGCTCCGATTGCCGCGAGGGAGAGTTCCCCCTCCACATTTCCGACGATAAAAGCATCAACCCAATTAAACAGTTGTTGAAAGAGCCCGCTCAGCACCAAGGGTACTGTAAATAAAATCAGAATCTTCACAATATTTCCTTGTGTCATATCTTTTCCCATACATTTTACCTCTCAAAAAAAAGGTGTTTAAAAGTTACACATATAGCATAGGCTATGCTATATATAAGGGGTAACTCCTAAACGCCTTTGTTAGTTCTTTAAAAACATTTAATTATTTTCAGTTATTTATTGAGGAGATTATATCAAAACATTTTTAGAATGTCAATTCCTGCGGTTTTTATTAAGGAATTTATGCTAAGGGTAGCCTGTATTTTTACTTGCTTCTTACTTGTGTTGCAAGTATAATAAAAAGATAAATTTATCCATTAGGAGGAATTATGAAAATTGTCATTGTGGGCTGTGGAAATGTAGGCGCAACCCTTGCGGAGCAGTTAAGCAGTGAGGCGCATAATATCACAGTCATTGATGAGAAAGAAGAGCTGGTAAGTAAGATTGCCAATACCTATGACATTATGGGTATTGTGGGAAACGGTGCGGTTTACAGCGTACAATTGGAAGCCGGAGTTAATGAGGCGGATCTTTTAATTGCAGTAACCGGAAAGGACGAGCTGAATCTCTTGTGCTGTTTAATCGCAAAAAAAACCGGCGGCTGTCATACAATTGCAAGAGTAGGCAATCCTGTTTATTACAGGGAGATAGCCTATCTGAAGGAGGAGCTGGGTCTCTCATTGGTGATCAATCCCGAATACGCGGTTGCCATGGAAATAGCAAGATTGTTGAAATTTCCGTCTGCACTTGAAATAGACACCTTTGCCAAAGGAAGGGTGGAGCTGGTAAAATACAGAATTCCCCAGTCATCCATTTTATGTGATATGCAATTAAAAGATATGGACAGTCATTTGAAAAGTGATGTGCTGGTCTGTGTGGCAGAGCGTGGAGAGGATGTTTATATACCGGACGGCAATTTTATGCTAAAAAAAGGGGATGTAATAACACTTGCTGCCGCATCTCCAAAGATAGCAGCTTTCTTCAAAAAAATGGGTGTACCTACCACAGGTGCTAAAAGTACAATGATTATCGGCGGCGGTGAATCAACATATTATCTGGCAAATCAATTAGTGGATATGGGTATTGAAGTAAAAATTGTAGAAAAGTCAAGAAAACGTTGTGAAGAATTAAGTGAATTAATCCCCGAAGCTTTGATTATTTACGGAGATGGTACAGAAAGAGAGCTTCTATTGGAAGAGGGAATGACATTAACGGAATCTTTTGTATCCATGACCGATTTTGATGAAGAAAATATCATGCTGTCTTTGTTTGCCAAGAGCCTATCTAAGGCAAAGATTATTACCAGGATACACAGAATTGCATATGATGAGATTATTGAGAATTTAGATTTGGGAAGTATCGTATATCCTAAATATATTACAGCGGAGTCCATAGTAAAATTTGTACGTGCCATGCATAATTCCATGGGAAGCAATATTGAAACTTTATATATGTTAAATGAAAGGGTGGAGGCTTTGGAATTTTTAATAAGAGAAGATTGTCCCTTAACCGGTATTCCATTGCAGGAACTTAACCTGAAGAAAAACATCTTGGTGTGCAGTATCAATCACAAAGGCAATATTTCCACACCCGGAGGGCAGAGCACAATCCATGTGGGAGATACCGTTGTAATCGTAACCACCAATACCGGTTTTAATGACATCAGGGATATTTTGGAGTAGGCATATGAATCATTCGATTATTCGATATATATTATTTAGGGTATTGGAATTTGCCGGTATTTTTATGCTGTTTCCATTCTTGGTAGGGATTATTTATGGAGAGCCCCAGAAATGGGCTTATCTATCGGTTGGCGCAATATGCTTCTTGCTTGGTTTTGCAGGAAAGCAGTTTAAGCCTAAGAGCAAGGTCTTTTATGCAAGAGAAGGCTTCGTAACAGTATCTTTAAGCTGGATCCTTCTAAGCTTAGTGGGTGCAATTCCTTTTGTACTGACCGGGGAAATCCCTTTTTACCTAGATGCCGTATTTGAAACTGTTTCCGGTTTTACCACTACAGGGGGCACAATCTTAAGTGATGTGGAGGAATTGTCTCAATGTACACAATTCTGGCGTCTTTTTACGCACTGGATAGGTGGGATGGGGGTTCTGGTACTGATTCTTGCTATTTTACCACTATCCGGCGGCCATAATATGCATCTGATGCGGGCAGAAAGCTCTGGACCTTCAGTCGGAAAGCTGGTCCCTAAGATTAAAAACTCCGCAAGGATTTTGTATCAGATTTATATCGTGATTACTTTTGTTGAAATTATAATGCTCATGTTTACGGGACTGTCTCTTTATGATGCCACAACCCTCACCTTTTCTATTGTAGGCACGGGTGGTTTTGGTATCTTAAACAGTAGTGCTGCCACCTACTCTACAGCCTCTCTTTTGGTGATGATGTTTTTTATGCTTTTATGTGGCATAAGCTTTCATGTTTATTATTTATTATTAATCAGAAAACCAAAAGAAGCACTTAAAAATGAAGAGCTTATTACCTACTTGGGGATTATCGTAATTTCCTCTCTTCTTATCGGTATTAATATTAGAGGAGAGTTTGCAAGCATAGGCGAGGCTTTTTTCCAGGCCATTTTTCATGTGGTATCTTTTATCACCACAACCGGATTTTCTCTTGTTAATTTTAATTTATGGCCTGCTTTTAGTAAAACCATTATTTTTATACTTATGATAGTGGGTGCCTGTGCAGGCAGTACCGGAGGAGGGCTGAAGGTATCACGTCTGATTGTACTGGTAAAAAGTATTAAAAATGAAATACTGAAAGTGGTGCATCCCAGAAGCGTTAAAAAAATACATTTAAACGGAAGAGCGCTTTCAGACAATATAGTGGGCTCTATTAAGGTATATTTAGCTATTTATGTGTGCATCTATTTACTGTCGGTGTTGCTGGTCAGTTTAGATAATTTTAGCTTTGAAACAAATATATCAGGGGTAATGGCGGCTTTTAGTAATTCCGGCCCGGGATTTGATATGGTAGGTCCGATGGGAAATTTTGCGGCTTTTTCGCCCTTATCCAAATGTGTATTAATGTTTGATATGCTTGCGGGAAGGCTGGAGCTTTTGCCGGTTTTGGTAGTTTTTTCTTATAATACATGGAAAAAATAAAATATGTATTGATAATAAGCATGTATTATGTTACAATAATTCTCGCGTGGTTTTAATATTAAATTAGATTGAATCCCCGGAGGTGTGATTATGGGAGCATTAAGAATCGCTTTATCAATTCTTTTTATAATTATATGTATTGCACTTGTAGTGCTGGTATTAATGCAGGAAGGCAAGTCGGAAGGACTTGGCGCCATCAGTGGGTCAACAGAAACTTACTGGGGCAAAAATAAAGGGCGGTCCTTGGAGGGACAGCTGGTAAAGATTACTAAGATATTAGCGGTATCCTTTATTCTACTTGCGGTAATACTAAATCTTAACGTATTTTAATGAGTTTAAGATGAGAGCACTCTTTTATAAAGAGTGTTCTTTTTTACTATATGGAACAAATTATCATATAGTAATGTATTGCATAAATGTGCAATGCAAGCCTTATTGCTTGGCAAGAAAGAGGAAGTATGAATCAAGAAATAGATGAAAAAAGAAAAAAAGTAATATCTGACTTAATCAAGGATGAAATATATGTACCCATGAAGGAAAAGGAGCTTGCGGTTTTACTTCAGGTACAAAAACAAGACCGTCCTGAGCTGGTACGGATTTTGGAAGAAATGGTTTTAGAAGGCAAACTGACTAAAACTGAAAAAGGTAAATATATAAAAGGAAACGGCAATCCGAAGACCTCCTTAACCGGAACCTATATCGGCAATGCGAAAGGGTTTGGCTTTGTTGAGATAGAAGGCAGGGAAGAAGATTTGTATATTCCGTCTGAGTGGACGAATCATGCTTTTCACAAGGACAAAGTAGAAGTGGCTCTATTGCCAAAGGGAAGCGGTAAAAGGCAGGAAGCAAAAATAGTTCGTGTTTTGGAAAGAGCACAAAACGAAATAATCGGCACTTACCAAAGCTCTAAAAACTTTGGATTTGTAGTACCCGACAACAATAAAGTAACCAGCCATATATTTATCCCGATCGAGCGTTCTAAGGGTGCGGTAACAGGTCATAAGGTAGTAGTAAAAATTACGGATTACGGTAAGGAAGACAAAAACCCGGAAGGTAAAATAACGGAAATTTTAGGTCATATTAATGATCCGGGAGTGGATATACTCTCCATCGTGCGAGGATTTGATTTGCCCATGGAGTTTTCCGAAAAAGTTATGAACCAAGTAATGCGCGTTGCAAATGAGGTAAGTGATGCTGACATATCCGGCAGGATGGATTTGCGTGATGTGGTTATGGTGACCATAGACGGTGAGGATGCCAAGGATTTGGATGATGCGGTTAGCGTTACCTTTGATGAGAAAACCGGATTATATCATCTGGGGGTTCATATTGCGGATGTTACCAATTATGTGCAGGAAAATTCCGCATTGGATAGGGAAGCAAAGAAAAGGGGCACCAGTGTGTATTTGGTGGATAGAGTGATTCCCATGCTGCCTCATGCTCTGTCAAACGGTATCTGCTCTTTAAATGAAGGAGTAGACAGACTTGCTTTAAGCTGTCTGATGCATATAGATGCTGCCGGTAAAATAATAGATTATGAAATTGCAGAAACCGTAATCCGAGTAAATAAAAGAATGACCTATACCTCCATTAAAAAAATATTGGAGGATAAAGACGAGGAAGAACAAAATCAGTATGCGGACTTTGTACCTATGTTTGAAATGATGGCCAAGGTATCCTCTTTACTTAGGGCAAATAGAGTGAAGCGGGGAGCCATAGATTTTGATTTTCCGGAAAGCAAGATTATTTTGGATGAAAAGGGACATCCCCTTAATATCATGCCTTATGAAAGAAATACTGCCAATATGCTGATAGAGGATTTCATGCTGGCGGCTAATGAAACGGTGGCGCAGCATTTTTATTGGATGGAGGCTCCTTTTGTTTATCGTGTACATGAGAAACCGGACACGGAGAAAATCCAGAAGCTGAATGTGTTTATTAATAATTTGGGATATTATATGAAGTCAGTGGGCAGAGCACAGAAAAAGGTGTCTGATGACGAAGTCCATCCCAAAGAAATACAAAAATTATTACTAAAGATTGCGGGAACCCCGGAAGAAGCCATGGTAAGCAGGCTTACCCTTCGTAGTATGAAGCAGGCCCGTTATAGCACGGAGAGCACCGGACATTTTGGTTTGGCATGTCAGTATTACTGTCATTTTACATCCCCCATCAGAAGGTACCCCGATTTACAGATTCACCGCATTATTAAGGAGCAGCTGCGCGGGCGGCTGACAGAATCAAGGATGGAACAATACCGCGGTATATTGGGAGAGGTCGCAAAGCATTCTTCGGAAACGGAGCGACGTGCGGATGAAGCGGAGCGTGAGACCGAAAAGCTTAAAAAGGTAGAATATATGGAGGAACGCATCGGGCAGGAGTTTACAGGTGTGATTTCCGGTGTTACGGTATGGGGCATTTATGTGGAATTGCCCAATACGGTAGAAGGCATGATTCATGTATCTAAGCTGCCGGGAGATTTCTATTATTACAATGAAAGCACTTATGATATGGTAGGTGAAAAAACAGGGCGCCGTTTTCGGCTGGGGGAACCGGTATGTATTAAAGTAGCCGGTACGGATATGGTAACAAAAACAATAGATTTTGATTTCTTGGAGGAGGATGAAGATGAGCAGGGAAGCCATGAAGCTGGTGGCGAACAATAAAAAAGCATATCATGATTATTTCATAGATGAAAACTATGAAGCCGGGATTGTTCTCCATGGTACGGAGGTCAAATCCATGCGGCTGGGGAAATGCAGTATCAAGGAAGCCTTTGTACGCATTGAGAATAATGAGCTGTGGGTATACGGTATGCATATCAGCCCCTATGAAAAAGGAAATCTTTTTAACAGGGATCCGTTGAGGCCCAAAAAGCTTCTGATGCACAAAGCACAAATAAGAAAGCTCACAGGGCAGCTTGCCGAAAAAGGATTTACGCTTGTACCATTACAGGTATATTTTAAGGATGGAAGAGCAAAGGTAGAAATAGGTTTAGCACGCGGTAAAAAGCTGTATGATAAGAGACATGATATTGCTAAAAAAGACCAGCGGAGAGAAGTAGAAAAACAATTTAAAATTAAAAATCTCTGATTGACATAGGATTTATTTACACCTATACTAATAGTGAACGTATTATAAATCCTTATATGAATAAGGGCTAGTCAAGGTTTCGACAGGGGTCTTGCAGCTGGAGAAGCTATCCGCAGGCGATGCGTCAAATCGCAAAAAAATATAAACGCTGAAGATAATTTAGCATTTGCAGCGTAAGCTGCAAATATTGTTGCCTAATGGCATCTGTCTGATCTAAAGTACCTACACTTTAGAACCCAGGCATCGACGAAGTAGGAAACGGCATACAGTAAGCTTTGCCTGTATGGACGTATTATGAAGCTACCGAATGCGGAAGGCTGTCAGCTTTCCTCCCGCAAAAGGGAAAGGGCGTAAGCCAAGATAACTGACTATGATAGTAGAAGTACAGGGAATAGGCTTTTGGACACGGGTTCGACTCCCGTCTAGTCCACTAAAATAAATGCTTGAACCGAATGGTTTGGGCATTTATTTTTTTTGTTTAGGTTTAAAAGTACTGTTTAATGCCGTTATAAAACGTTCTAAACCGTAATAATTTTGGATAAATTCTTTCATAAATAAGTTTGATAAAGTATAAAAATGGTGTTATAATATTTTTATAAAGTTAGAGAGAACGGTTGAAAGACTCTTCTCTCTTTTTTTCTAAGGTAATGCCATATATATTTGCTAACGGATGCTTGTGATAACAATGATATAGCTATGTAATAATATGAGTAAGGATTTGGCTGTATGTTAGGATTTAGGAAGCTGGGGTGAACAGATGGATACAACAAAGAAGGATAGAATAGTTGAAGGATATCTCTTTTTAAGTGAAGAGGATGAAGAGCTTGCAAAGCAGGAAAAGAAGAAAATAGATTATCTGGAAAAACATATGGACTATAGTTCCACAGAAAATGTGCTGCAGGTATATAAAAAGGCAATCGTAGAACGTGTATTTAAAACACCGGTGGGGCATGAATATTTAAAAGGGATGCAGAATTATCTGATTCGCTGCGGAACCTTTGATGAGAATGAAATACCTCCCATTGCTTTATATAGTAATTATGGTATGAAAATGCGGCAGAGTTATTCTCCTGCAAGGGAGCATGTAAAAGCATCGGAAAAGAAAAAATCTCAATGGCCTGTTATTTCTGTCATTGCAAATATTATTCTTGCGCTGGCAGTGGCAGCTATGTTCAGTATTGCAGCCGGGAGTGACAATCTCAATATTATCAATTATGAAACGAAGCTAGTTGACAAATATGCAACCTGGGAGCAGGAGCTGAGTGAGAGAGAGAAGGTCATCCGAGAAAAAGAAAGAGAGCTAAATATTAAATAACAGTATTTTTCACAGTTTGTACATAGTTTCATTTTATAATAGATAAAAGGCGAAGCTTTGTCTTTTAGGAGGTTGAAATGGATCGATTAAAAATACTGGTAGTAGATGACGAAAGCAGATTAAGAAAATTGGTGAGGGATTTCTTGGTCAAAAGTAATTATGAGGTGATTGAAGCACAGGATGGTGTACAGGCAGTAGATATTTTTTACGCTCAAAAGGATATTGCCCTGATCGTCTTGGATGTTATGATGCCTAACATGGACGGTTTTCAGGTTTGCAGGGAGATTCGTTCCCATTCTAAAGTACCGATTATCATGCTTACGGCAAAAGGTGATGAGCGGGATGAATTACAAGGATTCCAATTAGGCGTGGATGAATATATCAGCAAACCCTTCAGTCCAAAAATCTTAGTAGCAAGAATTGAAGCCATCTTAAGAAGAACCAATCAAATCATGAACGATGAAGTGATTAAAGCAGGCGGGATAGAAATTAATAAAGCGGCTCATATGGTAAAGATAGATGGCATTGATGTGGAATTAAGCTATAAAGAGTTTGAGCTATTGGTTTATTTTTTAGAGAATAGAGGAATTGCATTATCCCGTGAGAAGATTTTGAACAATGTGTGGAATTATGATTATTTTGGTGATGCCCGTACTATAGACACCCATGTTAAAAAACTAAGAAGCAAAATGGGGGATAAGGGAGACCTGATAAAGACAATCTGGGGAATGGGGTATAAATTTGAAGCGGAAGGCAGTTAAGTATATGAGACATTCCATTAAGAGGCAGTTTGCTTTTATATTTATCGGATTGATGGCCGGTACCCTGCTGGTTTGCTGGATAATTAATAGTTCCTTCTTACAAAAATACTATGAAGAAAATCGGGAAAAGGCATTGCTGGAAACCTATATGATTATGGAGGAAGCAGCCAGGGATAACAATCTCAATTCTGAGGAATTTAAAGTAGAGCTGGAGAAAATTTCAGGAAGATACAATATTATGGGTGTCATACAGGATATGAATGGTTTGATAGTCGGCACCTTCGGTAATGATATGGAAATGCTGCAAGGGCTTTTATGGGATAGGCTATATGCGGCAACTCCGAATCCCGTTATATTGGAACAAAGCGATATATATACCATGCAGAAAATGTTGGATACTAAAACCAGGACCGAATATATAGAAATGTTGGGATGGTTAAGTGGTGGACAGGTTTTTTATATACGTACCTCTCTGGAGAATATCAGAGAAAGTGCGGCCATGGCCAATCGCTTTTTAGTCTATGTAGGTGTCATTGCCATTGTTATTAGCAGTATTATTATTTGGATGATTTCCAAGAAAATCACCGACCCGATTCTTGAATTGGCACATATTTCGGAACGTATGACCAGATTGGATTTTGAAGCGAAATATAAAGGGAAAAATAAAAATGAAATTGCATTGTTGGGAGATAATATTAATGAATTATCTATGACTTTAGAAGAAACTATCAGAGAATTAAAAACAGCTAATAATGAATTGAAAAAGGATATTGAGAAAAAGAATCAAATAGATGAAATCCGCAAGGAATTTCTATCTAATGTATCCCATGAGCTAAAAACACCGATTGCATTAATTCAGGGCTATGCAGAGGGGCTGCATGAAGGGATTAATGAAGATGCGGAAAGTCGAAGATTTTATTGTGATGTCATTATGGATGAAGCCGGTAAAATGAATAAGATGGTAAAAAAGCTCATGACACTGAATCAATTGGAGTTCGGTAATGATTTGGTAGAGCTTGAGCGTTTTGATATTGTTACTATGATTCGTAATTATGTGCATATGGCTCAGATATTGACAAAGCAGAATGATATTACCGTACAGCTGGATCCATGTGAGTCGATTTATGTTTGGGCGGATGAATATAAAACAGAAGAGGTATTTGCCAATTATTTTACCAATGCAGTGAATCATTGCGCGGGAGAAAAAATAATTCAAATTAATTTTAAGCAATATGATAATAAAGTTAGAATTATTATTTTTAATTCCGGTGAAAGAATACCGGAGGATAGTATTGAACATATATGGGAAAAGTTCTATAAGGTAGATAAAGCTAGAACAAGAAAATACGGCGGCAGCGGCGTAGGGCTTTCTATTGTAAAGGCTGTTATGGAATCTATGAATCAAAAGTACGGAGTGGAAAGCCGTGAGGATGGAACTGCTTTCTGGTTTGAACTGGAAACGGTAGGAAAGGAGTCTTGATTTTATGAGGGAAGATATGAATGCAGAGGTGATTGAAAAGGAACGGGTTCTGCTTGTAGGAGTGGATACAGGCAAGGAAGAGGATTTTGAACGTTCTATGGATGAATTACGCAGTCTGGCAGAAGCTTGCAATATGCAGGTTGTGGGGATTGTGACACAAAAGATGGATATGATTAACAAATCCATGTATATCGGGAAAGGAAAAGCATCAGAGGTACGTTCCTTCGCCGAAACAGAGGAAGCCGGGCTTGTGATTTTTGAAGAGACCTTAAGTCCGTCACAGCTTAGAAATTTGCAGGATGAATTGGAGCTTCCGGTTATGGATAGAACCGGGCTGATCTTGGACATCTTTGCATCCAGGGCACAGTCCAGAGAGGCTAAACTGCAAGTAGAGGTTGCAAGATTAAAATATTTATTACCAAGGCTTGTTGGTATGCGTGATGCACTCAGCCGCCAGGGCGGAACAAGCGGCAGCATGAGCAGCAGGGGTGCCGGTGAAAAGAAGCTGGAGCTGGACCGTAGAAAGATTGAGCAAAGAATCGCAACCCTTTCCAAAGAATTGGAAGAGGTATCCGGAGAACGGAAGACGCAGCGGAAAAAGAGGCTTAGCTCCAGAATTCCTCAGGTATCTTTGGCCGGCTATACCAATGCCGGAAAATCAACACTGATGAATATAATGGTGGATGCGTTTATTCAGGATGATGGAAAGCTTGTATTTGAAAAGGATATGTTGTTTGCGACCCTGGATACATCGGTACGTAAAATAGACAACGGTAAAAACAAACCATTTTATCTGGCGGATACGGTTGGTTTTATAAACAAGCTGCCAAGCGGCTTGGTAAAGGCATTTCGTTCTACATTAGAAGAAGTTAAAACGGCGGATTTGATTTTGCTGGTTACAGATTTTTCGGACGAACATTATAAGAGGCATATTGAGGTGACGGAAGAAACATTAAGAGAATTGGGAGCAGTAGATATTCCTATTATATATATCTATAATAAAGCGGATTTATGTATGGAAAATCTTCCCAAGGTAAACGGCAGCCGGATTTACATGTCGGCAAAAACCGGAGAGGGCATGCAGGAACTGCTTGAAATGATTACGGATAAATTATATGCTAATAATGAAATAACAGCATTTTTAATTCCTTATGACAAAGGGCAGATTGTATCTTATTTATGTGATCATGCTGAGGTAATAGAACAAGATTATGTTGAAAACGGTGTATACTTAGTGGTAAAATGTCATAAAATTGATAAACAAAAATATAAAGAATATATTGTTGAACAGTTATAATGCAGTAAAGGGGTGGAGCAATGGATAATGAAAGATTAATGCTGGAACGGCAGATAGAAATGATAATAAAGCAGTCCAGAGATACTTATTACAATGAATATTTACACCGGTTGCTTTTACGTCTTAATCAGCATACTGTGACTACACAATATGTCACAGAGGAATTAAACCGGACATATCGCTTATATCAGCAAAGGATGCAGGCCTTTGATGCTCAAATGCAGGCAGCCCACCCCCAAGCGCCACTGCAGTGGCAGCAGGGAGGAACACAGCCAACCCAACCATATCAAGTGCAGCTACAGCAGCAGCCTCAAGCAGCTCAAGGGCAGCCGCAGCAGTTTCAAGGTGCACAGCATTGGCAGCAGGGACGGCAGCCACAATCGTATCAAGGGCAGCCACAGCAGCTTCAAGGTGCACAGCATTGGCAGCAATATAAACAGCCCCAACCGCCTCAAGGACACCCACAGCAGTTTCAGACAGCTCAAACATCGGGGTGGCAGCAGGGATGGCAGCCACAACAACCGCCACAACCCAAAAGAAATATGGAGTTTGCAATCGGTGCAGGTTTACTAAGTGTGGTAGGTGTTTTATTTTTATTGATTTCCTTTGTTATGTTGGGCATGAATTATATGAACGGCATGGTTAAGGGTATATGCTTATATGTGATTGCATTAGCGGTGCTTTTATTTTCAGAATTGGTTCTGCAAAAGAAAATGCCTAAATTTGCAGTAGGTATAACCGGATTGAGTATTTGTGCACTCTACCTTTCTACTATATTAAATAGTATTATTCTTAAGAATTTTAGCGGCTGGATCGCTATGGTGATATCGGTTGCCATATCTCTGCTTGCGATTTTGATAAGTAGGAAAAAAGACTCCGGTATGATTAAAATCATAAATTTTATAGGCTGTTACATTTGTATTATTCCGATTACTATTAATTTTATTAATTGGTATGATAGTTATTATTATCAGGGTACAACAGCTCAGATGTATTTCCTGGTCACAATAGGGATTGTTTTAATCGTAAATCTGATGACAATATTTTTACCGGTTAAGAAAAACAAGGTAGAAGTACATATAACACATTTGGTAACCAATACCGTGTTTACTATTGTGTTTGCCTATATGGTTTCCAATGTGACAGATATGTCTGAGTACATTCAGGTATTGCTTCTTTCCTCGGTGCTTACCCAAGGACTGATTTTTTATAGTCTGGTAAAAGAGAGATTGGCGCAGGAAGTAAAAATTAGTACAGAAACTGCAAGTTATGTAACGGTATATGTTTCTACTACTGCACTTTTGCTTGTGGTTTTAGTATTGGAGAGTCCTTTTGGTGATCCTTTCGTATTTCATATAGTAACAGGTATGCTGCTTCTTGTTTTTGGGTTCCTGTTTTACCTATTCAGAAACAGTGTATTAAAATGGATACAATACTGGTTGGCTTGTGCTACTGTGATATTGATTTATCTTTTCACCTATAACTACTGGTTTAACGATGAAAATCGGCAATGGTGGAAAATGGGTATGACAATAGGTTTATTCTTGATTGCAAAGATTTTATCAAGAATAAAAATATTGCGTGTCAGTGAATTAATTATTACACTTTTTACGGTTATTCAAGCCATCTACTTTTTCGTTCAACCGGATTTGACAATTGCAATTTGCTTTTTAGGTGTATTTTTATTGTCCATGGTGGCTTTGCATTATTGGAAATCTTTGTATGAAGGAATTTTAATCTTTGTACTGGAAGCCTTTGTATTAATTAATTTCAGAAATGGACTGACCCCCGCAGTTATGCTATGTATTCTGTTTTTAGGTGTGATCGGATTTAACTATATTGAATTTTTCAGGGGAAAACATATTAAGATATTCAATTATATCAATCTTGGGCTTATGAGTTATCTATATCTTTTAGCAGCATTTAGAAAGAACAATATGTCTTACGCAATTATGCTTATATTGGGAATTGCTTTTATGGCATTGGCATTTCGGGATAAATTCGGAATGAATTTTAAAATTAAAAACATAATTTTTGTATTGTTCTTATGCTATATGACTTTAATCTGGGACATTCCTGTTCACTTTTTTAAAAGCATTATACTCATGGTAATAGCCATAGGTGCTGTAGTTTCAGGCTTCGTATTAAAAGAGAAGCGACTAAGAATAACCGGGCTTACACTTACCCTGACCGTTTGTGCCAAAATTGTATTATATGATTTTATAAGTGCGGCAACAACGGAAAGAATGCTTCTTTTCCTGATAGTCGGAATGATTGTTCTCGGAATTTCGGGTATCTATATTGCACTGGAGAAGAAAATAGTGTAATTTAAATAGTATAAGGGAATCGTAAACAGATTTAATATAAACGGAAGGAATGGATATCATATGAATAATAAAAAGATTGCTTGTGGTATCATAATATTGGGTCTGGCATTTTTAACAGGGTGCGGTTCTAAACTGCCTCAGATGACAGAAGATCAAAAAGATCAGATTGTAGAATATGCAGCGAATATTGTTGCACGTTATATGAAAGATTATGATAGCAGATTGGTGGATTTATCTCTATACGATGAACAAAAAGTTGAAACGGGAATTGAAGGGGAACAGCAAACAGAACCGGAAGGAATGGACCCGACAGTAGATACACCTATTATTGATACAATTGAGGAAGAAAGCTTTGGAACACTTGAAAGTCTTGTTCCGGAAGGAATATCTATTACATATGCAGGAAGCTTAATAACAGATTCCTATCCAAATACAGAAGATGCGAATCCTTATTTGGAAGCTTATGAAGGAATGAAATTTCTTGTATTAAAATTTGATTTGCAAAACACAAGTGGGGAAGAGATAAAAATTAACAATGTATCATCTGGGTTTAGATGTACTGTTAAAATCAATAATACAGATCAAGTCAAGATTCTTTCAACCATGCTCTTAGATGATTTGAGCAACTATGTTGGAAGTTTAAATGCCGGTGAAGAGATATCCCTAATATTGTTGGTTGAAGTAAATGAAGATATCGCTGACAGGATTGAAGGACTACAGTTAATAATAGTAACAGAAGCAGGAAGTGAAACAGTTTTACTGCAATAAATCAGAGTAGATGAAAAAGCCTATTTTATAGGCTTTTTTTATGTATATACGTTAAATAAATCTTATTAGAAAAATATGTTAAAATAATGTTGACATCGGATGGGACGAATGCTATACTCAGATTCGTTGTTGCAAACAACAACAATTTAATAAAAAACAATTTTAGATATTAATTAAAAAGTTGTTGACAGAAGTCGTTTCATGTGATATTCTGTAAAAGTTGTCGCCTCAAGCGGAAAAAGATGCTTAGGCAACACCGAACCTTGACAAATGAACAGCAATGCAA
>CAZJAS010000023.1:0-25908 GCA_964544135.1 uncultured Clostridium sp.
TAAGTGTAAAAGCATATTCAGCAAAGGCTTCCATGCTTTTAGGACCACCTTACGGTCTCATTTCCATAGAAAAAGATGGCTTTCCAAAGTATTATGGAGAGCAGAGCCCCTAAAACAAGTTTCCCAATTACCTAATATCTATTTATAAACAGAAAGGATATCAATATGGAAGAATTAGCTTCATGCCGGCAGGCGATTGAAAACTGCCTTCTTACTAAAACATTTTCCATTGCACATTTATATAAAGAAGAAAAAGCCATGGATATGCATATCCACGACTGTTACGAATTGTATTATTCTATATCCGGCGGCAGGCAGTTTCTAATCGACAACCGCTTCTATTCCATTGCACCGGGGGATTTATTCATTATTAATCAATATGAAAGCCATAAGCTGACCCAGATTGACAGCTGTGTCCACGAACGGATTGTCATATCCATCCACCCTGAATATATGAAAAAGCTATCCAGCCCGGATACGGATTTAGATTTCTGTTTTTCTCACAGAGAAGGCTTTTTCTCTCATAAAATATCGCTTGGCAAGGAACATCAGGTACGGTTTCTTTATTATATCGATAAAATAATCTCAGCGAAAGGCTTTGCCCATGATATTATCGAACAAGCATCTTTCATGGAGCTGCTTGCTATGATTAATTTAATTTGGAGCACAAGTACGCAGCCTGCATCAGGAAAACCGGTAGAATCCGATTTGACCAATTATCGATATAATCATCAGGTAGACAATATTTTAGCTTATATCAATCATAATATCATTAACCCCATCACGATTGAACAGCTTGCCAATGAGTTTTTTTTGAGTGAATCTTACATCTGCCGCATCTTTAAAGGAGCAACCGGCACTACCATCAATAAGTATATCACCGCCCGCCGCATCAGCATTGCCAAATCCCTCTTAAAGGAAGGCTGCAGCGTCGGCGAGGCCTATGAGAAAAGCGGATTTTCCGACTACAGTAATTTTTTCAAATCCTTTACCAAGGCTGTGGGTGTTTCTCCCAAAAAATATGCAGGTCTAAGCGTCAGCTGACGCCCGGACCTGCTTTTTAATTTATTCCACTTTGGGAAGTCCATCCAATCCCTTTTGGATATCCGCATCCGTGGGTATATAATCAGTCATTTCCCCGTCGTTGTACTTTTGATATGCAACCATATCAAAATAACCGGTTCCGGTAAGGCCGAATACAATGGTCTTCTCTTCTCCCGTTTCTTTACATTTTAATGCTTCATCTATGGCTACGCGGATTGCATGGCTGCTTTCCGGTGCAGGCAGGATACCTTCGATTCTTGCAAACTGCTCTGCCGCCTCAAATACGCTGGTCTGCTCAATCGACACCGCCTCCATGAGACCGTCGTGATAGAGTTGGGATAGGGTGGAGCTCATTCCATGGTAACGTAAGCCGCCCGCATGGTTTGCAGAGGGTATATAACCGCTGCCCAATGTATACATTTTGGAAAGAGGGCATACCATTCCCGTATCACAGAAATCATATGCAAATTTTCCTCTGGTCAGGCTGGGACAGGATGCAGGCTCTACCGCAATAAACCGATAATCCTTTTCTCCCCGAAGCTTCTCGCCCATGAAGGGTGAAATCAGACCGCCCAGATTGGAACCTCCGCCTGCACAGCCGATAATCATATCCGGCACTACCCCGTATTTGTCAAGTGCAGCCTTGGTTTCCAATCCGATTATAGACTGGTGCAGGAGCACCTGATTCAAAACACTTCCTAATACATAGCGATATCCTTCCAACTTAGAAGACACTTCCACCGCCTCTGAAATAGCACAGCCCAAGCTGCCTGAGGTACCCGGATGTGCTGCCAATATCCTCCGGCCCACTTCTGTATCTTCAGAGGGGGATGGTGTTACACTGGCTCCATAGGTTCTCATTACTTCACGTCTGAAGGGCTTTTGTTCATAGGATACCTTTACCATATAAACCTTACAGTCCAAATCAAAATAGGCACATGCCATAGAAAGTGCCGTTCCCCACTGACCCGCTCCGGTCTCCGTGGTCACACCCTTCAGGCCCTGCTTCTTAGCGTAATAAGCCTGAGCGATAGCGGAATTGAGTTTATGGCTGCCGCTGGTATTATTTCCTTCAAACTTATAGTATATTTTAGCCGGTGTATCCAATGATTTTTCCAAGCAATAGGCACGTACAAGAGGTGCCGGCCGGTACATTTTGTAGAAATCCAATATCTCTGGTGCTATATCTATATATGCATTCTCATTATCCAACTCCTGCCTAACCAGCTCGTCGCAGAAAACAGGACGTAAATCCTCAAATCCCATGGGCTGCAATGTGCCGGGATTCAACAAAGGAGCCGGCTTGTTTTTCATATCTGCCCTCACATTATACCACTGCTTGGGCAGCTCGCTTTCTTCTAAATAGATTTTATAAGGAATTGTCTTTTCACTCATAATTACCCTTTCCGACTATGATAGCCTTTTATTTATTTCCATTTTATAGGTTATACTTGTTGTAATACACTACCGCATTAAAATCAAGGGGATATTATATTTTCATATACGGTCCGGGCAATCAGCTTAAGCCCTTCGGCATTAGGATGCAGACCATCCTCCAGATAAAGAGCCCTGCGTTCCTCTTCCGGTAATTTGGTGAAAGCAGCATGGATATCGATTTTCTTGATCTCCGGATTGTCCGATAAAAGTTCCGCATAATAAGGCATCAGCTCCTGCAAATACTTTTCCTGATGCCGACGCCAGATACACTGCATAACAGGTGCCGGTATTCCCATATAGATAGCAGCTTGGGGCGCCGCCTCTTTCACACTATCAATGATACTTTGATAACATTCCTTAAACTCTTTTTTCCGGCTGATCATATTACGCAGAGGATCGACAATATCCTCCACATCGTCCAAGCCGTCCTGTGCATCATTGGTGCCCAGTAAGATTACATATATATCTCCTTTTTGGGCAAGTGCTTCCCTGTACCGATCCTGCCTGACATAGGGCATCCCCATTACCTCACCCTCTGTTTCCAGATTCATTACGGTACAGCAGCATACCCCTTTATTTACAACCCGGTAATGTTCTCCCAGCAGCTTCTGCAGCACAAAGGGGTAGCTTTCCTCCGGTGTAATGCCGAATCCTTCCGTAATGCTGTCCCCCATACATACTATTTTAGTTTTCATCCATCAATGCCTTTCTTAAAACCGTATTTCTTTTTTTTGTCCTGCCTGCAAGGTGATGTCTATCGAATTGTCCTTGTAGCGTACCCTTGTATGCATATCTTTCTTTGCTTTTAAAATGGCGTGGGTCAAATTTCCCTCCTGCCAATAAACATCCATTTCTCCGCCGCCTTTTACACACAATCCTTTTATATGGCCAGTCTGCCATGCTTTGGGAAGTGCCGGCAGCAGCAGGATTCTTTTGGAAGTACTCTGCAAGAGCATTTCCGCTATAGCCGCCGTTGCACCGAAATTGCCGTCTATCTGAAACGGAGGATGATGATCGAACAGATTGGGCAAGGTTGACTTGGCCAATATCTGTTCCAAATTATAATAGGCTGCTTCACTGTCCCAAAGCTTTGCATAATGATTGATAATCCATGCTCTGCTCCAGCCCGTATGTCCGCCGCCGTGGGATAATCTCCGCTCTAAGGTAACACGCGCCGCCTCGGCAAGCTCCGGGGTACCGTCCATGGTAATCTGTTCCGACGGATGGAGTCCGTACAGATGAGATATATGTCTGTGCCCCGGCTCCGCTTCTTCGTAATCCTCCGGCCACTCTAAAATATTCCCTTTTTCTCCGATTTGTGTGGGTACGAGCCTCTCTCTTGCAACCTTAAACTCTTCGTTTAGTTCATCGGATATACCTAATATTTCCGCTGCCTGAATACATTGACTAAAAAGGTCTCTCAATATCTGATTGTCCATGGTTACACCCGCCGTATTGGCACCTCTTTCCCCGCTGGGCAGGATAAAGGTATTTTCCGGTGATACGGATGGGCAGGTTTTTAAATATCCGTCATCCTCGATGCAATAATCAAGGAAAAACAGTGCCGCCTCCCGCATAATGGGAAAGCTCTCCTTAAGGAAGTCCAAATCCTTTGTATATTCATAATGGGTCCACTGATGGGTGCAAAGCCATGCAGCTCCCATCACCCAATAAGAACCCGGGATCCATTGGTCCTGGGTAACGGTATCTCCCCAAATATCCGTATTGTGGTGGGACATAAATCCACGGCAGCCGTACATACGCTTTGCGGTATCCCTTCCGTTTGGCACCATCTTCTTAATTAACTCAAATAAGGGAGTATGGCATTCCGAAAGATTGCAGCTTTCCGCCGGCCAATAATTCATCTGTGTATTGATATTGATTGTATATTTACAATCCCATGGGGGAAGCATGTCTTTATTCCATATTCCCTGCAGGGTAGCCGCAAGAGTTCCTTCTCTGCTGCAGGATATGAGTAAATATCTGCCGTAATCAAAATACAGCTTGGACAGTCCCGTATCCACATTTCCCTCCATTGCCTTTTGTAACCGCTCGTCGGTGGGAATCGTATCATATGCAGATAAATCACCCAAGGAAAAATCCACCCTGCCATATAGATTGCGGTAATCTTCCCTATGTCTGTCAAGAAGCTCCTCATATGGCTTACCCTTAACTAAACGGATAATATCACTGATTTCCTTTTCTACTCTCTTCATGCGGTATGTAGTGCCTGCCGTAAACAAAAGAATCACTTCATCCGCATCCTCTACCAAAAGATGCTCACCGATTACGCTCACACTGCCCCCTACGGGATATGCGCTTAGCTGCATCGCAAAATCAAAACCGCCCTTACCTAAATTACCATATAGGCAAATGCCGTTCTGCTCTATCTTTTTTACACCGTCAAAAAATTTCTCTCTGCGCAAAATCGTTTGAAAGGATATGGAAGCCTTGCGATCGGCTGTAAAACGCATCACCAGTACATCATCCGGTACCGATAAAAACATCTCTCTTTTATAGCGGATGCCATCTGCCGAAAAAGTATTTATGTAAACTGCATCCTCCAAATCCAAGCTGCGCTCGTACTCTGTTACCGTACCTATATTCTCAAAGGTAAAATGCATATCGCCCAATGTCTGATAGGGATGCGCACTGTCCGGGCAACCGGACATGGCCATTTTCATGAGACGCTCTGCTTTTTGAATTTCTCCTTTTAAAATCAATTCTCTTATCCGGGGCAGGTATTTTATTGTATCAGGGTTTGTTCTGTCCCCTCTGCCTCCATACCACATACTATCCTCATTCAGCTGGATATGCTCCTCTGTCGGATTACCGAATATCATGGCTCCCATCCTGCCATTTCCAAGAGGAAGTGCTTCTTCCCACACTGCTGCCGGCTGCTTATACCATAATTTACTCATGTTATCCCTCCGATATTTTATATTATCATTATTTTACAGGAAAAACACCGGTTTTCCTACCGGAATTTTTATATCATTTCTACAGTCATTGTTTCCCCTTTACTTGCATACAATAGCAAAAAGCACTCGGGAGTAATCTTTAATGTCAAAATCCGCACCCAAAATTGCCATCGTGGGACGCAGCAAAGATACCGTCAATTATGAACGGGCCCTCCGGCGCCTGTCCATCTCCTGCATTACCACGCTTTCCTCCAGTAGAATGCAGTACTGCAACGGACTTCTTCTTCCCGGCGGCGGCGACATCACACCGGCGTTTTTTGGTGAAAAAAACAATGGTTCAAAAAATATTGACACCGAATTGGATATTATTCAGCTTCAGGCATTGGAACAAGCATTACGTTATGAAAAACCCGTATTGGGCATTTGTAAGGGTATGCAGATTATCAATGTGTTTTTCGGTGGCACTATTATACAGCATATGAACGAATATAAAATCCACCAATATCAGGACGGGGATCAATATCATGATTCCAATATTGTTCCCGATACCTTTTTATATTCGCTCTATGGCAGCAGTCTTGTGGTTAACAGTGCACATCATCAATGTCTGGGACGTCTTGGACAGAAACTGATGCTAGCACAATATGCTTCCTCCACTCCTGTTCCGGAAGCTGTTTTTCATGAGAGTCTTCCTGTATACGGGGTACAATGGCACCCCGAAAGACTTATTCCGGATGGGGATAAGCTATTTCTTTTCTTTCAGAGTCTTCTTTCTTGATTTTTTGGGTTTCATACGTTCAAAGGCAAGATCAAATAATGCCTTTATAATCTTTTTTATCGCCTGTTTTGTTTCATTATCCACCTCTTTTAAGGCAGCTATAATGCTGTTCATGCTCTTGATCCAATCAGCAGAAAGTTCTATCAGGTTCTCTGCCTTAGATGCAGAGACCACCTGATACAGCGTATCCACAAACATCTTGCGTTCCTCTTGATTTAATGAAGAAATCCATTCGTTTAAAGTATCATCCGCAAATCTCCTGGATCCATAAATTCCTTTCGCATAAACAAAATCACCGTCCTGCGTCAACCAGGTATAGGGATTGTGTTGGAGCAAACCAAAGGTCCTGCTTTCCACCACCTTATAATGGGGCGAGGTTTCAAACAACATGCCCACTAACGAGGATTGGGGAAGTATTTTTATAATTCTGTCCGCAATCCCCTCATATTTTGCCTTTTCAATCACTTCCTGCCGCAATCCCGGACCATCCATGCTATATATTTTTATAATTCTGTCCCGTACCTGTGGAATGCAATTCATTGCCGCATAAACGGCAAGATTTCCCCCCTTGGAATGTCCTCCCACGTAAAAACGGTTGGAGAGCCTGCCTGTTACCATATTGAGATATTTTACCGCATAGGCTTGTCCCGGCACAGGTGACTGGAAGACCATATTAAAATCTTCCTTCCATCCTACGATGCTTTCATCGGTTCCCCGATAGGCGATATACATGGTTGCATCATCTAAAATAAAGGTGATTGCCGAAAACTGAGTTTCCCATTCCTGTTCTATAATATTGATATAGCAATTCATTTTCATATTTCGGTAACGTTTGCTATGTAGCATGGCATCATATAAAGCCCTATTATCCTTTTCAAATCTTTCATCCGTAAATAGCCTTTCAAAATATTCATGTTTGGATAATTGATGTAAAATAACCGATTTTTTCTTTTCCGTTACAAACGGCACCATATCGTCAAATTTTAAATAAGCAAATTGGCAGAGTACCAAACTGTCCACATCACTCATGGGCTTTTCTTTAAAGGTATAATCGCCGTATTCTTTTATGTAACCTATAATTGTATCCGCCAATCCTCTCACCTGCCTTTCTACTTATTTCCGTTTTATCATAATTTATAAAAAACCGCAAACTATAATTAAGAATTCCCTTTTCTTAAGATTTAAGTCAAATTATAAAAGCTCACGGTTTATACCTATATTGTATTACAAAACACCCCACAAACTATTAAAAGTCGCTATATTTATTGCTAATTGTATCGTTTTGTGATAACGTCAATGTAAACTATGTAAGTGTTTCAGGAGGGGGTTCCTATGGCAAAAGAAAAACGTAAAAAGAAAACTTCCAGTATCCAAAAAAAGCTTTTAAGCATTATTATCCCTTTTATTTCCATCTCTTTTTTGATATTACTGGTAGTCAATTTTATTAACAGCAAAAACACATTAACCGATTCGGCGATCCGTACTTTGCGCCAAGAGTCACTTGCAACGATGCAAGAAGTCACTATTGAAATGGTAACTGCCACCAGTGCACCTACTATTAATTTTGCTTACATAAAAATTTTTGACCGGCCCGGTGCTTTATGGTCCATTCTGGCAAATATTGAGCAGTATGCCGTAATGGACAGCGGTTATGCATTTTTAGTAGATACGGAGTCCGGCAGGATACTTGCGCATAATGATGCCGAAGTTAAGGAGTCAAATCTCTTTGAAGCGGATGAAAATTCTTTTCTTGGACAGATTGCCTCCATGGTTACAAACATTCCTGAAGAAGGCGAATTACCTGTTTTGGAATTGAATGACGGTACAGAAAATTATTATGTTATTGCACAGCCTTTTGTGGATATGCCGTGGAACTTGGTTTTTTGTCTCCCTGCTTCCTATGTAACGAATCAATTAATAGATATGAATATACAAATGGTTATTATTATTGTTGTAATGCTTATCTTCACCGCCCTGCTTACCGCGCTGGTTATCAATCGAAGGATTTCCCCCGTGAAAAAACTGACGCGTGTATTAACAGAGATTGCGGACGGTGATTTTACTGTTGACATTTCTCCTTCCGGCAATGATGAGATAACCGTCATGAGCCGGGCACTAAAAGAGTTTGTCAGTATTATGAGAGAGGTAATCGCTGATATCAGGGAGGTTTCCGATCACCTGAGCAAGCACTCCTTATCCACTAAGGAAGTATCGGATACATTATCCGCAACCTCGCAAACACAGGCCGAGTCCATGGGGGATATGCAGATTACCTTAGATCAGGTAGCCAATGCGATTCAAGAGCTGGCTCAACATGCTTCCACACTGGCCGAAGTTGTGGATACTACCAATGATGCCGGTGCCTCCGCCAATGAAAAAATGTTAGAAACAGTTGATGTTGCTACAAAAGGCCGGGAGGATATGGAGCAGGTAGCCTCTACCATGTCTATGATTGTAACCACTATGAATCAATTAGAGACATCGGTTACCGAGGTAGGCACTTCTACCGAACAAATCAACTCCATTGTACAGCTTATCAGTGAAATCGCAGAGCAGACCAATCTCCTGTCCCTAAATGCTGCCATTGAAGCGGCACGTGCCGGAGAAGCCGGAAGAGGATTCTCTGTTGTTGCGGAAGAAATCCGTAAGCTTGCGGAAATCAGTTCCACTTCGGCAACCCAGATCGGTAATATTATTACCACGGTCAACAATCAGGTTACGGATATGATAACAAACGCCGCGGAAAGCGTTTCGTTTATAGAAGAAAATTTCTCCCGCATTACCGCCTCCCGTGATGTGTTTGATCATATTTATCAGGATGTTTCCTCAACCAGTGAGGTTTTCCATGATATTGTACAACAAATACGTCAGGTGGATGCAGTGGCAACCAATATCGCCGCACTTTCAGAAGAACAATCGGCAAGCACCGAAGAAATTCTTTCTTCCACACATGTATTAGCGGACACATCCTTACATATTTCCAGTGACAGCAAGACTGTAAAGGACAGTGCTGAAACAGTATCGGAAGCATCCTTTACACTGGCTGAACATATGAAACGATTTAAGATTTAAATTAATATATTACCAGTAACGATAGGGGCAGCGGTCATGTTTAACCGCTGCCCTTAATTCTACGTAGCAGCCGCATCCCAAACAAGTACCCATGGAAAGCTTATCGCATTCCCTGCAAATAGAAAGACGATTTTCATAAAGTGCCTCGTCCGCCTTTGTTTTTTTATCCATTCTCTTTAGCAGTATTTCTAATTTTTCTCTATACTCCTGTTCATCATATTCTTTTAATAAACATCTTTTACATTTTCTATTGTTAGAGATATTCTCATCCATTTCATTTTCCTTTACCGTTTTCTCGTTTTCTCTGACACCGCAGCTATTTATGTACAATATTTTTTTACTATCGGGGCAATACTATGTTTATGAAAAAACCGAATTTATTACCTAAAACCGATACCTTCCTCTTTCTGTTCTTTGTAGCTTCCTTTGTGGGTTTTATCTGGGAAACTATTATTCTTTTTATTCAAAGAGGTGAATTTTGTAACCGGGGCTTTTTCTATGGTCCATGGCTTCCGGTATATGGTTCGGGCAGTGTTTTGCTCTATGCCTGCCTTCATAAAAAAAAGAATCATCCCCTGTTCTGCTTCTTTGCCTCCGCTCTGATCGGCGGAGTCACGGAGCTGTTTACCGGCTGGCTCTTAAATATTTTTTTCGGACTCCGTTATTGGGATTATACGGGACAGTTTTTGAATTTTCAAGGCTATATCTGTCTCTACTCCGTCCTGGGGTTTGCTTTGGCTGGTACTTTTTTAATCTGTATCGCTTCCCCTTTTTTACTAAAGCTTTGGAGTAAAATCCCTGCTAAAATAAGGGGAAATATAATAGGTGTTTTGGTGGTGCTGTTTGCGGTAGATGCGGCTGTTTCCGTGATCTTTCCTAATAGCGGTCAGGGAATTACCTTTTAGGGCTCATCCTCTTTTGTAAACTCATCCAGAAGATATCGTTTATTGCCCCTGTCCTGCAGGTTCTCTAAATAATCTTCCCGCAACAGCCTTTTAGTCCTCATAACTTCATCATACAAATCTCTTGCCGACAAAATTGCACATCCCTGTCCTCTGATAATAATCTGCTCCAAGCTATCCGAGGTAGCCACAGTCACCTCATACTCTCTGCCATAGTTATGTGCAAACTTTTCAATATATTGGTCTGCGGTTTCCTTTTCCTTGGTAAATACAAGATGGATATTATGATAATCCAGAATCTCGGCTTTATCACCCGGAACACGATAAGCATCAAACACCACTATGAGATTGCAACCCTTGATTGCCTGATAATCGCATAGAATGTCCAAAAGTCTGCCCCTGGCACCGTCCATACTTACCTTGGAAATCTCTTTTAGCTCCTCCCACGCAAATACAATATTATAGCCGTCAACCAGTAAATATTTCTCTTTCTTCGGCTGAGGTTTAGCCCGATGAATCACCCCCGGTATTTCTCTTTTTTTAACCGATGCTCTTCTGTAAACACCTTTTCTGGGGCTATCTTCATCCCTTTTATTGGCATTATGTGCCCGATGCAAAATACGGTCCACCTCTTCCGTCGCAAGTATTGTATCCGAAACCGAAGCATTTTTTTGTTTGCCGGCTCCCCTTTGTTCACCCTCATCCCAAACTTTAGGCAGGATTTCTCTGTTATGTTCCAAATGCATATAATCCTTTACTTCATACCAGGGAACCACAAAGCCCGCTCCATGGGCACAAAAGACTGAGCCGGCAGGATTGTCCAAATCATTCTCCGGATCATAAGAGGACATTTCCAACACTTCCTCTGTATTATGGCAGGGATCATATCCCTTGAGTGTACAGCTTAGCCTGCCTTCTCCCCGGGTATATGCCATCACTTCCTTTTGATAACCCCGCATAGCGGTCACGGGAGCATAACCGGTCAGTATGGCCTTCCCCGCTTCTATACGGGGTAATTGCAGCCTTCCGCTCATCCGCTCCACATCCGTCATGGCCCTTCCCAGTGATTTCTCCGGTATTTCCAAAATAAATGAATAAAAAGGTTCCAGTAAGACGGGAGTGCTCTCCATCAACCCCTGCCTTACGGCCCTGTAGGTTGCCTGTCTGAAATCTCCGCCCTCCGTATGTTTTAAATGAGCCCTTCCGGCTATCAAGGTAATCCTCATATCCGTAATAGGTGCGCCTATCAAAACACCTTTATGTTCTCTTTCCTCTAAATGGGTGAGTACCAGCCGTTGCCAGCTTCTGCCCAGTACCTCTTCACTGCAATCACTTAAAAATTGCAATCCGCTTCCTGGTTCTGCAGGTTCCAGTAAAAGATGCACCTCGGCATAATGGCGTAAGGGTTCAAAATGCCCCACACCGATTACCGGTTCCGCAATGGTTTCCCGATAGACTACGCTGCCCTGACCAAATTCTACCTTCACATCAAACCGGTCCTTGATTAAACGCTGCAAGATTTCAAGCTGTACCTCTCCCATAATCCGAATCTGAATTTCTTTCAGAGTATCATCCCAAACAAGATGAATTTCCGGTTCCTCTTCTTCCAACAAGCGTAATTTAGGAAGCATGGCAGCAGCATCTATTTCCTCAGGCAGGATAATCTTGTAGCTCAATATGGGTTCTAATATCGGTATCGAGCCTGCCTGCTCCTTCCCCAGTCCTTCTCCCGGGAAAGTATTTAACAGACCGGTAACCGCACACAAAGAGCCTGCTTCAACCTCATTTACCGCCTCGTATTTTTCCCCGGAGTAAATGCGGATCTGATTCACCTTTTCTCCGATTACATCCTTTACACGAAGACGGCCGCCTGTCACTTTTAAAAAGGTAAGCCGGTTCCCTTGGGAATCCCTGGCAATTTTAAATACACGGGCACCGAACTCTCTCGGATAGACCGGTTCATTCGTATAGTTTAAGAGACCATGTAAAAAAGTATGCACGCCTTCTATTTTTAAAGCGGAACCAAAAAAACAGGGAAAGACTTTTCTTTCCCTGATTAATCTGTTTATGACTGATTTTTCTATCGTCTGTGTTTTCAGGAATTGTTCCAGCACCATTTCTTCACTGACTGCTATACTCTCATAAAAAGTCTCAGTTCCGGCTGTTCCGAAATCGATACAGCCTTCGTGTAGATTACGATTCAATGAGGCAAGCAGGGCGGCACGGTTCGTTCCTTCCCGGTCCATCTTATTGATAAAAAGGAAAATAGGTATTTCATATCTGGCGAGCAATCTCCATAAGGTTCTGGTATGTGCCTGCACGCCATCCATAGCATTGATTACCAGTATCGCATAATCCAATACCTGCAGGGTTCTTTCCATTTCCGCTGAAAAATCCACATGTCCGGGCGTATCCACGAGTGTAATCTCCATATCCTCATAGGTAAATACAGCCTGCTTTGAAAATATGGTAATGCCTCTCTCTTTTTCCATTTCATTGGTATCCAGAAAGGCATCTCCTTTATCCACACGTCCCGGTTTTCGAATGTTTCCGCTTTTATAAAGCAAAGACTCCGATAATGTTGTCTTACCAGCATCCACATGTGCCAGTATGCCGATAACCAGTTTTTTCATCCGTTCTCCCATCTGTACCTATTATACTTACTCGTTAAAATACAACCGTTAAGAGCATTTTAAATCTTTCCGGCGCATAAACCGCATGGGGTTTGCCTGCCGGCATAATAATAGACTTACCGGTTTCCAAAATATATTCTATTCCTTCAATCGTAATCTTGCCGGTTCCTTCCATAACGGTTACCAGTGCATCACCGCCGGAAGCATGGGTACTGATTTCTTCATCCTTTTCAAAAGCAAACAGGGTTATGCTGACCGAATCATTCTGTACTAATGTTCTGCTTACTACCTGCCCCTCCTGATAAGGAACCTGATCTTTTAATTCTAAGATTTCTGATTTATTAATATTCTTATACAATTTTCTACCGCCTTTCTATTAGTAAAATATGAGTGACATCAAATAATTATTGTACATATTGTTCTACAAACACAAAAACTTTATCCCAGTATTCCTGACCCAGAAAAGAAGCCGCTTGCCCATGTCCGGCACCCTCTAAAACAAGGATATCTTTCTCCACCGTAGCAGCGTCATACACTTCCTGTAACATAAAGAAGGGTACAAAGGTATCCGCATCTCCATGGATAAAGAATATAGGTGTTTTACTCTTAGCCACCTGATCTATTGCACTGCCATCATCCAGCCACCAGCCGGCACGCACCTTGGTTACCAGGGATGCAAAGTTCAATGCAGGAAATTCCGGAATATTAAACAACATCTTTAATTGGTATGCGAATTCACCCCATACAGAGGTATAACCGCAATCCTCCACGATTGCTTTTACCTGATAGGGAAGCTCTTCTCCCGATACCATCATAACGGTGGCAGCTCCCATGGAAACGCCGTATAATACGATCTGCGCATCCGGCATGATTAAATTATATCCTCTTTGATAAAATTGATAAGCAGAGGTACTGTTTTGAGAACCGTTACCGCTGTATCCATGACATAAAACAGCCCAAAGATGCTGATTTTCCTCCTGCATAATGGAGTATGCATGTAAGGTAAGATCATCGCGGCTTTCCATTATACGGTCTTCGATCTCTATATCATTGTACCATTCCGTCGCCTCTTTATAAATAATATCACCCGGTTTGGCACTTGCCGCCACATCCCGGTCCATACTATTATGATCTGCGGTAAATACTTTTGTTCTGTCCGCATGTGGATTCAATGCCAATTCATATAGCATATTTCCTATATAAGTATATACTCCTATGGCTAACACAAATACCACAACCAGAATGGTAAGTATTACCTTTGTTCTTTTTTTCATCTGTCACTTCATTAACTAGCATTCCTTTCTATTTACATAAAATTTGGCTTTATCACTATGCCGTTTGCTTTCTATTATAGTACGGTTTATCCTCTCAAACAATGGAAAATTTATTACTTTTATACTAACATTATTAAATTTTAATAAACTACTCAGGCATGAATAAGCTCCGGAAAACAAAGAATCCGATCCATATCCTTCCTTAAAGTATCACCCCTCGTAAAAAAAGTTGTATCCTCTTCCATATAATTATATTGATCTAAACTTGTTTTGATTAAGGGATGATAGGCAAACTCTGCCTTCGTAATAGAAGTGCCAAAAGCACCGCATATCTCCATTATATCTACAGGTACTTTTGAAAATAAATCATAAATTATGACGGTATCTTGATCTATTTCTGCGATTACATAGGAATCAAGCCCATAGGTTTCTGCCGCAAGCAGATGAAAGGATTGTCTTAGAATTGGATTGTCTCTGTAATCACTGATTATATTTATACTCATGTATTCTCCTTATCAAAAGCCTGAATATAGACAAAATTATCATTCTCCCTATCCATGCTATAGTGGGGATTCAGTATTGCTTCTATCAATTCTTTTCCTCCTGATTCTATGGGAACTACCTTTATTTCTAAGGCTTCCTCCAATTCCTGCAGGGTCATATCATCCAGAAAAACCTGTTCTCCCATTCGCAGCATATTGGAAGGAATCAGCAAAGCATCTCCCAAATTTGCTCCGTTTATCTGCTGCTCCTTGATTTGCTTTTGTAAATCCTGCCCTGTAATCAAACCGGAAACCGTAATGGTTTCTCCGAAGAAATCGTTTCGAATCGCTTGGATATGGATCGTGAGATAGGGAAAGGCCTCCATAAGCCGATCCGCAAAATCACATATTGTTGTATAGGTCAGTTTACCGGTAGCCACTGTTAAAGTACGCTTCACGGTTTGAGACAGTTCCTTATATTTTTTGCTTTGTATCAGGGAGTTTAATGCACTTTCAAATTCATCAATAAATAAACGCATCATACCTACTCCGTTTTCTAATTGTATATAACCATCATATCTATCTTCACCGGGAAATTCTCTTTCCGCTAAAATATACCATTCATCACTGGGATGGATAAAATGCAATCCATATTGAGTAAAGCAATCCTGTTGATAACGTTCGATTAAATCAATAATCTCACCGGCTTCTTCCTTTGTATACATTTCAATGGGAAAGAGTCCTTCCCGGTATTTGGTAATTCCGGCAGGAACCACCGAAACACTACGCATAAACGGCAGGTATTTTGATAAATCCTGAATGGAGCGCTCTAACTCCGCCCCGTCATTTACATTTTTGCAGCATACAATCTGTCCGTTCATTTCTACCTTACTATCATAGAGCTTTTTTATATATTTCAGCTTTTCTCCGGCAAAACGATTGTTCAACATATTACAACGAAGCTGGGGATTGGTAGTATGCACGGATATATTGATGGGCGCAAGCTGCATTTTAATAATACGATCTATATCATTTTCTTTCATATTGGTCAGTGTAATATAGTTCCCCTGCAAAAATGACAGACGGGAATCATCATCCTTAAAATACAGAGTATCACGCATTCCGGGAGGCATTTGATCAATAAAGCAAAAAATACATTTATTACTGCAAGAACGGTAATCACTCATCAATCCGTTTTCAAACTCCAGGCCCAAATCATCATCATAGTCTTTTTCTATTTCCAGCAGCCATTCTTCCCCAAATGATTTTCTGATTAATACTTCTATATATTCATCCTTAATCAAAAATCGGTAATCAAATACATCCTGAATTTTTTCATCATTGATGGAAAGAAGAAAATCACCCGGCTCTATTTCCAACTCCTCTGCTATGGAATTGGGATATACTTTTTGAATCAAATGCTCTGAATCTTTCAATACTGTTTCCTCTTTTTAAAGCTTGCATGAGCTGTTTTATAGCTCCTTCTTCGCTACTATCACCGTATAATCATCGGTTTTTGATACTGCTCCGCTGGGCTTAAACTTGTTCTTTGCCCAAAAGCCCTCACTCTGCTTATTTCCTTGTATATATCCTAATTCTGCATATGAAAAATGCTGCGTCTTTAAAAAATAAAGCAGTTCTTCTATGATTTCGGTGCCGATTCCGGTCCCTTGAAACTCATTGTCCACCATGAACCAGCCGATATATGCAGTCTTCTGATTAGGATATCCTGATATCAAATCCAAGATGGCAATCAGCTTCTTTTCTTTGTAAAAACCTGCGAAAATCTTGTCCTCCATTGTCATGCCCGGTGGCAGAGAGGTTAATTCCTCTTTCAGGTTTTCAGGAGTGGGTTCCATTTTCATATACTGATAATATGTGGGATTTCCCATACATAGTGCATAAATATCTGAAATATCTTCTTCCGTAAGCAGCTTTACTTCATAGCGGGAAGATATCTCCCTTAGTTGTGGTTTTATTTTTAGTTCCATCTATATTCCCTCTTTATGTCTTTAGATTAATGCATTTCATAATTTTACACATTTCTCCCCTTCTTTGCAAGTCATATGTGGGTATTTGCGTAACTCATTTCCAAAGGGGGCTCTACTCTCATAGTACTTTGTCAGCCCTAGAAATAAGTTTTGCAATTACCTAGCAAGTCATATGATATGTTAGTTTATTTCGTTCTTTTCATAGGAATATACATTTGTGTTTGTTCTATGAAAAAGAAGCACATCCTGCAAGCAAGATGCACTTCTTATATTAAACTATATCCGAACATCAACCCTCATCAGTTTTTCACGTTCGTCCTCATCCTTTTTACGAGACATCCTTTCTTGTTTCTCCGCCTCTTCCTGTTCTTTTTCCTTTTTAATATCTTCTCTTTTAATATCCCTGCTTCGCTCTGCTTTTGCAGTTTCTGACAATTCCTTACTTCCGGCAGCTAGGGTTTCCATCTGGGAGGCATTTGCATCCGTTGCCTTCTTTTCTGTTTCTGCCAGTTCTTTTCTTTTTGCTTCTACATTACCCCCAAGGGCGGAATCACGCTTGATTTCAGCCTTTAACACTCCTGCTCTGCCTCCCGCTTTACTTGCCACGCTGCCCTGCACCTTGGCTTGTTTTACAGAAGCATCCGCTGATATCATGGATTGCATATTTACCTGAGAAAGCCCGTTATCACGGTTATTGGCTTTATTACCAACAGCCTGCTCATTCTCTTTTTCCGTCTTTTGAGCAGCTTTCTTTAATTGCTGTTTTTCATTACGCAATTGTATTTGATGATTTCTAAGCTGATTTTTTAAATCCATAATCAACTCATTGAGTTCCTTGCGTCTCTCCATTTTTTCATCTAAACTCATATCTTTATTTTGAGCAATCTCTATTAATTCCTTTTGCGCTTTCATAATCTGACTTTGTATATTTCTGGTTACTGCATCTGATCCTGACATTCCGGTGGGTACCTTCCCACTCATAACACTTATGCTACCCGTTTTCATAATTCACGCCTCCTTGCCTAAATCATTCCTATTTAGTATTTCGGCTCTTATGTATAAAAAGATTATCCTGTTTTAGCAGAACTCCCATTCTATCAACATTTCCACACAAAAACAGACCATGATCGCTTTATTTAGCATTCTACATGGTCCGAAATTGAATTTATTCTTGTTCTATTTCAAAGGATTTAATCATGTCTATTTACACTTATCGATTACTATAAACTCCCCATCTCCGGATATTCTGCTAGGAGCTTTTGGTTTGCTGCTTCCATCTGCTCACTATATTCCGCATAGGAACTGCTTAATTCTTTGAGTGCAGGAATGAATACATCATAATAACCGTTTGTACTGAATATAGTTTTGGTCAGCTCCATCAATCGATATGCAGGAGAGCTTTTGTATTCATCCGATTGCTTGAATTTTAAATATTTCTCTATAAATTCCTTTTTATCGGTTAAAAATTCTTCCGGTTCTTCTATTGAATGTTGCACATTCTCAAGCATTGTGTTGATTTCAGTGGTACCGATATGCTTTGTACCTTCCTCAAAATACTCCTGCAAGTCATCCGGTATGGAAAAAGGGGGCATATCATCCAAAAAAGTTAATATTGTATCATAGGCTGTCTGCTGGGTCCTAGTCTTAATTGGCTCATTGAGAAAGCGGGAAAAATGCAAAGTAACATATCTTCCGAAATAACCGGGAAAGGCATCTAAAAGTCTTTCCGTAATTGTTTTATTGTTATCAATTACCTGTAAATCTTCGTTAATCTCTAAATAGCTTTTCCCGCTGCTTAATTGATCCAGCAATTGCTTTTTGGCTTCTTCTCTATGCAGGTTTAACTCTTTTTGCAAGGTAAGCTTTTGCAGAGCTGCTCTTCCGTTCTCTGAAAGAACAGCTCTGATATCCTCCGTGCCTGCTCCAAGCTTTCGTAAAATTGCGATTTTACTTAGGCTTTCTAAATCATCCAAGCTATAGTCCCTATAGCCATTTTCTAATACAGACGGGGAAACTAAGCCCTTTTGCGTATAGTACTCTATTGCTTTCTTGGTTAATCCGGTTTTTTTACTCATTTCATTGATATACATGATGATCACCTCCGATATAAGCATAAGCTAACACCCAAGGTGATAGTCAAGCATTTTTATTATACCTATTTTTTACTTAGATTGTGTACTAAAATCATTGTTTTTTCTTTACCGGAATCCAAATTTCACTATAATAGTTTTCACTCTGGTTTCCGCCTTCATATTCTTTCACATCGGTATACATCTCAATATTATACCCCGCGGCAATTTCATATTCTTTACAACCGGGCAGCCACTCTGTGAATATCTTGTTGTTGACTTCTTGTAAGGATTTTGGCATTGCACCCTTACAGGAAAATACGGCCCAGGTGTGCTTCGGAATGACCCTTGTCACATAACCGTCCGGTATTTCCATGGAGGGATCATAATTGTCCGCAATCAGATACTCAAATTCATCCGATTTCATGCCTTCATCAATACAAACACCATACATACCGCATACCACATTTCCTTTTCCTGTTTGATAATGCTCTGTCCAAAATTGAGGAATCTCTTTAAATGCATCATCATATTGAAACGGTCTTGATACTCCCATAACGGTAAAGGAATCCTTCACTTCGATTTTATAATCCATAATTTTTCCACCTTCCAATGATAGTTTTATTTTTAACGGAGAAAATGATTTAATCATATTTTCATTTTTCCGAGCCACAGTAGGTGTTATGCCATGGAAACGGGTAAAAGCTTTCGTAAAGCTATCCCATCGTCACTTCCTCCTGTATTTGTATCCTATCACGGTTTATATTATTGCTCCCGATTTTTTATGCACTGTTTTGTCCGATTAGATTCTGATTTTAAATTCTCTTTCCCAGCTAATAGCTAAGGTTAATATAACATCTTAGTAAAAGTTAATACTTTCGTAGTTTTTTTATTGTAGTACAACTTTTCTAACATAAAAACGGATTCCTTTTATACATTGTACAGTAAGGATATCCGTTTTCATTTATACTACTATTTTATTCTCCGGTTGTCAAAACCGACAATGCATAATCCGCATACAAATTTGCCCCTATTAAAATCCCCTCTTCATCTACATCGTAATTGTTCGCATGCTGGGGCGCTTTTGTATTTTGTTTTTGCACATTACCGGTGCCTATAAATGCATAAGTACCCGGCACCTTTCTTAAATATTCCCCGAAATCATCCCCCCCAAAGGACCTTTCCTTGGAAATGACATGTTCCTTTCCCACAATTTCCCCTGCAATTTTTTTAACCTCCTCACTCACCTGAATATCATTTACAAGTGGTGAAGCAAAATCTTCAAATTCAATAGTTACATCCGCACCGAATGCTTCCCCTATTGCCTGTGAGACCTTGCAGATATTTTGATTTGTCCTCTCCCTGCTCTCCTGGCTGTAGCAACGGGTGGTTCCTTCAATGATCGCTTCCCCTGCTATAATATTATAGGCCTCTCCTGCCCGCAGTACGCCGATTCCTATGACCACAGTATCGGCCGGCGATGTCCGCCTTGTAACTATCCCCTGTAAGGCATTGACAATTTGGGCCGCTATATAGAGAGCATCTACTCCCAAATGAGGAGTGGAAACATGAGCGCTTTTGCCATGTACCTTGATTGTGAAATGATCTACGGATGCATTCGTGGGTCCCCCGCTCACTGCGATATCACCAACCGCAATATCGGATGATACATGTAAGCCAAATACCTTTTCTGCCCCATCCACTAAGCCTTCTTGGATAAAGACTCTGGCCCCTTGCCCAAACTCCTCACCCTGTTGAAAAAAGAGATATATCCTACCCTGTAATTTTGCTTCCCTCTCTTTTAATACCTTGGCTGCACCTAATAATGCAGCGGTGTGCACATCATGCCCGCAAGCATGCATCACACCATCATGTTTAGAGGCATAGGGCTCTGATTTTTTATCCTGTATCCGAAGGGCATCTATATCCGCTCTAAGAATTATAGTTCTTTTGGCATCCTGTTTCCCTATGATTCCCAAAACACCGGTCTCGCCTACTCTTCTATGCGGAATATGTAACGCTTCCAACTCTTTTTCGATTTTGTCAGCCGTTTGGTATTCCCCCATGCTAACCTCTGGATACATATGAAAATGCCTGCGCAATTCTATTAATTTATCTCTTTGTTCTTCAATATAAGGCTTGATAAACATAAGCTCTGCTCCTTTTTATAATAACCATGTAGTAGGAAATTGCGAAACATATTTCTAGTGGCTCTACTCTCATATTACTTTGGAACGCCTTCTTTTTCTATGGAAATGAGACCGTAAGGGATTCCTAAAAGCAGGGAAGCCTTTGCTGAACCTGCTTTTACACTTAGGGGCTCATTGGAATGGTTAGAAAAACCGGCTGACAAAGTATTATGAGAGTAGAGCCCCTTGGAAATGAGTTTTGCAGAGGCCTATTACCATGTAGGGATGTAGGCACCTTTATAAGCTTCCTCAATTACTTTCGCTACCGCTTCCGTTCTATATGCTTCTACAACCTTCTGATATACAGCATTGTCTTTATCCTCTGTTCTTGCAACAATAATATTAATATAGGGATTATCGCTGCCCTCTGTTACTGTTTCCAAATAGATTGCATCCACTTCGGGAAAGAGTCCATTATCTACCGCATGACCGCCGTTTATAATAGCTGCTGCTACATCCGCTAATAAACTTGCGGTATTGGCTGCTTCTATTTCAATAAATTCCAATTTCAATGGATTTTCCGTGATATCACTCAAGGTAGGCAGGAAACCAGCTTCCGGATTTACTTTAATAAGTCCTGCTGACTCAATCACCTTCAAGGATCGACCTCCGTTTGTTGCATCGCTGGGGATGGCAATTTTGTCTCCTTCCTTTAGCTCACTTATGTCAGTAATCTGATTAGCATAAAGGCCTAATGGTGCGATGATGGTTTCTCCGATTACAGTTAAGTCTAATCCCTTGTCTCTAATTTCATTGTTGAAATAGGAATAATGCTGAAATGCGTTAATATCAATTTCACCATCTGCCAAGGATTGATTGGGTAATGAATAATCCGAGAATTTTACTAATTCCAAGTTGATATTTTCTTCTGCGAGTGCTGCAATTACCGGCTCCCATTGTTCATTATTTTCTCCTACTACACCGAGCTTTACCGTAACGATATCTGTTGACGCAGAAGCCGGTTTATCTCCGCATCCCGCTAAAAGGGTAATTCCCAGTACGGTTAATGCTGCAATACTAATTAATCTCTTAACTTTTTTCATAATTTCTCCAATCTGTCCGCTTTAGCGGCATAAATTATATGTGGGAAGAATGGCTTGAAGAGACATTCTTCTGTGTGGAATTTAGAAATTATTAGTCTTCTTACTATGAAGACTTAGAATTTCTTTCCACACTATTAATGCGTTGCTTTTTTTATAATAATATTGCCGATTCCCTGAAGAACCATGACAATCATTAACAAAATAAAAACAGTTACATAGGTAATATCCACCTGATTGCGTTGATGCCCATACCGAATGGCAAAATCACCCAAACCGCCGCCACCTATGGCTCCTGCCATTGCAGTCAGACCGATTAAGCTAACAGCTGTGATCGTGGTTACTCGGGCCAGTGCAGGTATGCTTTCTTTTAAGTACACCCTGAATATAATCGCAATAGGGGAAGTTCCCATTGCTTGTGCCGCTTCTATTAGTCCATCATCCACTTCAGACAATGCAGTCTCCACCTGCTTGGCAAAAAAAGGAACCGTACCGAATATCAAAGGTAAAATTGCACCCTTAGTACCGATTGCACTGCCTACCACCAAACGAGTCAGTGGTATTAAGCTGGCCAATAAAATTACAAAAGGTATAGAACGAAATAAATTTACAATTTTATCTATTACATTATAAATAAGAGTGTTTTTTAAAATTCCCTTGGGCCCTGTTATAATTAACACAATACCGAATAGTAAGCCGATAAAGAATGAAATGAAACCGGATACTGCCAACATATAAATTGTCTGCTTTGTGCATTCTGCTAATTCTGGCAGTTTGTTCATTACATTGGGAATCATTTTATGCAGCGCTGTTTCCATCTTTTATCACCTCCACGGATATTTTTCTGTCTTCCAGATATTTTATTGCCTTGGTAATATTATCAGAGTCACCGCTTACTATGAGGATGGTGCCTCCAAGGGGCGCCTCACCGATGATTTCTATGCTTCCGAAAATAATATTACAATCAATTTGAAATTCTCTGGATATGGTAGATATGAGAGCCTCGGAAACACTCTGCTGTAAATATTTTAGCTTAATAATTTTTTCACCGGGCTTCAATGCCACCACCGGAGAATTACTTTCCAGCAAATCGTATATTTTCTCTAGTACTGATGTAGTATTGATAAAAGATTTTGTAATTTCTTGCTTAGGGGCAGAAAAAACCTCAAACACATCCCCTTCCTCTACCACATTGCCATTGTCCATAACCGCCACTCTGTCACAGATTTCTTTGATTACAGCCATTTCATGAGTAATAATAACAATGGTGATACCTATCTTTGTATTTAATTGCTTGAGCAGCCTTAATATGGATTGGGTTGTTTGCGGATCCAATGCACTTGTAGCTTCATCACAAAGCAATACCTTGGGATCTGTGGCAAGTGCCCTTGCAATAGCGACTCTCTGCTTCTGTCCACCGGAAAGCTGTGAAGGATATGCATTCATTTTATCTTCCAACTCCACTAATTTTAAAAGGCTTTCTACTTTTTCCTTGATTTGCATTTTACTAAGCCCCCTCCCTTTTAAGGGATAGGCAATATTTTGAAATACCGTGCGGGAGCGGAATAAATTAAAATGCTGAAAAATCATTCCGATATCTCTTCGTGCATTGCGCAAATTTTTCTGACTCAGCTGCGTAAGGTCCTTACCTTCTAATATCACTTTTCCTTCATCCGGTCTCTCTAGTAAATTGATACAGCGTACCACAGTCGATTTACCTGCACCACTGAAACCAATAATTCCGTATATCTCATGCTCTTTTATATGTAGGGAAACGTCTTTCACTGCTTCTACCGCATTTTCCTTTGTATGAAAGGTCTTTGATACATGTTCTAGTATTATCATAAAAATATCCATTCCTTTCCTTCTGGGATTTTATCTTGTGTAAATTTATATATTGCTTTTTAGAGTTTTTTATAGTGGCTTTATTTCTGAATTATTATTAGTGATTCGTTTTCTTTGGTTAATGTTAGTTATGGTTATTATTAATTATTGATTGTTATTATTATTTATTGGTTAGTGTTGGTTATTGTTGCTGTTAGTTATTTGGTTGTTGGTTTTTGTTGGTATTAGTTACTGTTGGTTGTTGGCTATTGTTTGGTATTGGTTACTGTTTGGTATTGGTTACTGTTGGAATTAGTTACTATTGCTAAGGGTTCCTATTTTCTATTGACCTATGTCGGTTTGAATTATTATTTACTATGAGTTTACTTTGTTTATGGATTCCTGTTTATTTATGGGTTTCGTATTTTCTGTGGGTTTATCATTTTATATAAGTTAACTTTTATCTATACCATTTTATTATGTACTTAATTTAACTATATATATCCCATGGGATTAGTATGAATATTAGAATTGTCATTCTAATCTGTCAATAGTATTTTTATAGTTTAATTTAGCAGGTGCATTTTTGATTCGTTTTTTCTTTCGTTAACTGTTTAGTTTAGTATAACCTCATCTCGATTATTCGCAAAATACAAAAAAACGATAGTTAGATATAGGCTATAGCTATATCAACCATCGTTTTTTATTATAATACTTTATTATATCTTTTATAAACAAATGATTTGCATCAATAAATCTATTTTTCTAATTTCCAGATATGCGGATCTTTTCTAAATATAAGGCAGGTCAGCACACCAAGAACCCATAAGAATAAAAATACAAATGCTGCACCTGAGCCTTTTCCCATTCCAAAGACTGTTGTAAAAAAGCTGCCCGGCTGCTGTGATGCCATAAATGGTTCAAATATTTTATCAACCAAAATGCCTCCCAAAAAGTAACCGATGGGAATTGTAAAAAACTGCAATGAGTTTCTGGCGGCAAACACGCGCCCCTGCATTGAAATCGGTATATGGCTCCGAAACAACACATCCAAATTGGCATTCATAATAGGAATCGATATCCAACCCAATGTAACACCGATACACCAAATAGGAAGAGACTGTCCAAAAGCAAGGATTAAATTCTCTGTGCTCATGGCAAAAAACAAGGTATTACATATAATGCGTACACGGCTATTGGGCTTAGGCAATAGGGAAGCAATTAAGCTGCCTACAAGCAATGCCAATCCTTTGATTGCATTGACAATACCAAGTGCAGTATCTCCGCCCCCTTCCCTTGAAAGAACCATGGCGGGAAAAGCCGCATTATATATGGAGGCGGTCAGGTTAATTGCCGCCAAAAATAATATTAGGTCCAGAATTCCTCTATTTTCCTTCAGATACCGGAGTCCTGTTTTTGTAGATTGCAAGACTGTTTCTTTCCGACTGTTCTCTTCCTTAATCTTCGGTATTTTAACCAAAAACAGAAGGGAGCAAAAAGCTGTCGCAAAAGTTATTAAGTCAACGAAAATAACAGCCTGTATACTGAACAGGGTAAGTATTGTTGTGGCTATAACCGGTGTCAGGATATTAACAAGAGAATTTGAAAGCGAACGCATTCCACTGACCTTTTGATAATGCTTTTGGGGTGATAACAGACTTATGGTAACATCTGCTGCCGGGCCCTGAACAGTGTTCATTAAACCATTAAAAGCATTCAAGCAGTATAAATGCCAAATTTCCAACCTTCCTGTTTGTAACAAAATCAGTACTACAACTGTGGATAATGCCGCAAAGCTGTCACTCACAAGCATTGTAATCTTTTTATTCCATTTATCACAAAGCGCTCCCGCAAAAATGCTCATGATAACATACGGTACATAGGAAGAAACAGATAACAGTGCCGTAGTTAGCGCTGAGCCCTTCTCTTGATAAGACCATATAATCAAGGCAAAGCTTGTCATGGAACTACCTAAAGAGGACAGTGACTGGGTGGACCATAAAATCAAAAAGTGTTTAAGCTCTTTGAGAAGTGTTTTTATTTTATTCATTATGACTTTGCTCCTTTTAATTTGTTTTATAAAATTAAAATGCAAAGCCTATTCGGACGTACCTCTATTGCTCCATGCAGGTTCGTCCTTAGCAGACCTTGCATGGAGCTGTTGCAATACAAAGTAACATTTTTTCTCCTTCTTTTTCGATATCACATATTATAATATCTCTTATGAAATGTTTAGTAGTATTAAATATAAC
>CAZJAS010000024.1:0-8825 GCA_964544135.1 uncultured Clostridium sp.
GAGAGTAATTTCAATGTTCGGTTTTGAGGGTACAAATCAGGTATGATCGAATGGTGTCATCTGATAGGTATTCTTATTTTTGTATTTATATGGTTTATATTGCATATACTATATGGTAGTTATTTAGGCTCCATGGTCAAGCGGTTAAGACATCGCCCTTTCACGGCGGTATCACGGGTTCGATTCCCGTTGGAGTCATCCTCGATAGCTCAATGGTAGAGCACACGGCTGTTAACCGTGGGGTTGTAGGTTCGAGCCCTACTCGGGGAGTACGGCGACATAGCCAAGCGGTAAGGCGTGGGTCTGCAACACCCTGATCACCAGTTCAAATCTGGTTGTCGCCTCTCAAAAGATACTCTCTAAATCTTTCATAGGGTTTAGAGATTTTTTATTGTATAATATATTTCTATTAATGCTTCTTATATATGATATTAATGGATAAATGTTATCAAAATTATTATTAGGTATTACGATTTCCCAAGGGGCTCTATTCTCCATAATACTTTGTCAGCCGGTTTTTCTAACCATTCCAATGAGCCCCTAAGTGTAAAAGCATGTTCAGCAAAAGCTTCCATGCTTTTAGGAATCCCTTATGGTCTCATTTCCATAGAAAAAGATGGCATTCCAAAGTAATATGGAGAGTAGAGCCCTAAAAATGAGTTTCACAATTACCTAACTATGGTAATTAGTTTAGTAGCGGGTCTAAGTATTGCATTCGATAAGATGTACATGAAAAGGGAGAAAACAATTACATGAGGTATTGGATATTGAAAAGAAAGAATTAGAATGATTGTATGTGCCCGATACACTGTATTGTGAGTATGAGTATTGTAAGAGATATTTGCAATTAATAATACCCTATCAGAAAAATCAGACAGAGGATAAAAAATATCCTCTTGTTTTGCATATACCGGGTTCAGCATGGCATAGGCAGGAAATGTATAATAGTATACTGGCACGTGTAGAATTAGCCAAAAGAGGCTTTGTGGTAGCACAAGTGCAATATAGAGAATCGGAGCTGGCTGTATTTCCCGCACAGGTAATTGATATAAAAAAAGCTATATGTTTTATCCCTTCTATAGCGGAACAATTTCATATTGATACTGAAAATATTTTTATAAGCGGTGATTCCTCAGGTGGTCATATTGCACTTTTAACCGGATTGACGGCTGCTTTTGGCGAATTGGATGCAGAGGGATTAAGCGTGTCCCCCTGTAAGGTGAGCGGGATTATAAGCTATTGTGCCCCAACGGATATGTCACTTTCTGAAGGAAATGGACCTATGGAGGATCTGCTTGGAACAGATGATATGGCAAGCTGCCCCGATTTGGCTAAAAGTGCAAGCTGCTCAACTTATCTTTCCGATGAAAGGAGTATTCCTCCCATATTGATGTTTCATGGAACAGAGGATGAGCTTGTGTCCATAGAGCATGGCCGTAGATTATATAATAAGTTGGCAGAACTTGATAAAGATGTGGAATATTATGAACTGATAAATGAAAATCATAATACCCCAACCTTTTGGGGAGATGATGTATTAAACATTGTAGAAAAATTTATAAAACGAAATACCATATAAAAATTCATTTGGACAAAAGATGGAATTGCAGTATAATATGGTTGATACCTATAAATATTGTGTACATATGGGGGTATATAATGGAAGCTTATGAAGAAAAATTGCAAAAGCTGCGGAATATGATAGCGGAAAGTAATAATATAGTTTTCTTTGGCGGCGCAGGCGTATCCACGGAAAGCGGGATACCGGATTTTAGAAGCGTTGACGGTTTATATCAGCAGAAATACGATTATCCGCCGGAAACAATATTGAGCCATTCATTTTACAGACAGTATACGGAAGAATTTTACCGTTTTTATAAGAATAAGATGCTGTTTTTGGAGGCAAAACCCAATGCGGCTCATAAAAGGCTTGCAGAATGGGAAGCAGAGGGTAAGGTAAAAGCGGTTATCACCCAAAATATAGACGGACTTCATCAGGCTGCGGGAAGCAAGGCAGTCTGGGAGCTGCATGGGAGTGTTTTGCGTAATTATTGTGAAGATTGCAATACTTTCTATGATGCGGAGTATATAAAAGAAGGGGAGGGAATTCCCCTATGCAATAAATGCAGGGGTCATATAAAACCGGATGTGGTTTTATATGAAGAGGGACTCAATCAAAATACCTTGGCGGGAGCAATTGATGCTATCAGAAAAGCGGATATGATGATAATCGGGGGGACCTCATTAGCGGTTTATCCGGCGGCGGGGCTGATAGATTATTTTGAAGGAAAAAATCTGGTACTGATTAACAAAGCACCGACGCCAAGAGATAAAATGGCAGAATTGGTCATACAGGGGAGTATCGGTGAGATATTTAGCAAAATATAGAAGGAGAGAATCATGGATATTTTAGTTGGAGATGTTGTTAAATTAAAAAAACAGCATCCCTGTGGCAGTCATGAATGGGAAGTACTGAGAATAGGAGCGGACTTTCGTTTGAAGTGTGAGGGATGCGGTCATCAGATTATGATTGCACGAAAGTTGGTTGAAAAGAATCTAAGGGAAATACGCAAAAAGCCTTGAAAATACAGGAATAATGTGGTATCATAAATTTCCGTGATATAATATCCTTGCTCCTGATAAGACAGGGGCCAGAGACCATAAGGAGGTAAAAACATGAATAAATACGAATTAACAGTTGTTGTTAATGCGAAAATCGAAGACGATGAAAGAGCAGCCGTAATTGACAAGTGCAAGGCACTGGTTGAGAGATTTGGCGGGACAATCACCAACGTTGATGAATGGGGTAAGAAGAGATTAGCTTACGAAATTCAGAAGATGAAGGAAGCGTTCTATTATTTCGTACAGTTCGATGCAGACAGCAAAGCTCCCGTTGAAATCGAGAGCCGTATTCGCATTATGGACAATGTTATTAGATTTTTAATTGTAAAACAGGAAGCGTAAAGGCATACCGGGTATCTACGATATTTTCTAATATCGCATATCCACAGGATCCCAGTATACCGGAAAGAGAGACTTAATATGAATAAAGTAATTCTTATGGGACGATTGACCAGAGATCCTGAAGTAAGGTATTCTCAGGGAAGCAGCCAAACAGCAGTAGCAAGATTTTCTATCGCTGTAGATAGAAGATTCAAGAGAGAGGGAGAGCCTGACGCAGACTTCTTCAATTGTACGGCGTTTGGAAAACAAGCTGAATTTATAGAGCGTTATCTGCATAAAGGTGTGAAGATATTATTGACCGGCCGTGTTCAGAATGATAATTATACCAATAAAGAAGGCCAGCAGGTATATAGTGTCCGCATCATGACAGAAGAAATTGAATTCGCTGAAAGCAAAAATGCTTCCGGAGCAAACAGTGGTTACACGGGTGGAAATAATGCTAGACCTGAGCAGAAAGAAGCAGGGGACGGCTTTATGAATATCCCGGACGGCATCGATGAAGAGTTGCCGTTTAACTAATTAATATTTAGAATGGAGGCACCAATATGGCTTTTAATAGAACAGATAGATCAGATTCGCCCATGAGAAGAAGGGGCGGCATACGCAGAAGAAAAAAAGTTTGTGTTTTTTGTGGTAAGGATAGTTCAATTGACTACAAAGACGTAAATAAATTAAAAAGATATGTATCGGAGAGAGGTAAGATACTTCCCAGAAGAATTACCGGCAACTGTGCAAAGCATCAAAGAGCACTTACCGTTGCAATTAAGCGTGCACGTCACGTTGCACTGCTCCCTTACACTTGTGACTAAACCCTGAATTATTTATGGGTTAAAAGGTGAATTTGGTATTAAGAGGTACAAGCTGGCCAACTGTCCTTTAGGGGGAGTTGGTCTTTTTATTTAATAAATGAATCAGATTATTTATTTTATATGAAAAATAAGAGTAAAAAAGAAAAATTATGACAAAAACATATAAGATAAGACAAATTATATTGTGGAAAGATAAAAGAAAAAATGCTATACTAATACTGTTAATGAGTTATCATGAAATATAAGATGTATTGGTGTAGTAAGCAATAAAGACGGGGGCATACATGAAGAAGAGAATAAAACTTAAAGGAAGAATTAAGACATACCTGCAGTTCTCTATTTATCTGGGAGTGCTTCTGCTGGTAGTTAATGTAGGCATGCTGGTTATTGATTACAGAGCAGGACTTTTATTAGGCTTTTTCACGCTGTTTTATTTTGCGGTCAGCCTTTCTTTGTATTTTTATAACAAACCGGTTATTGTGAATGAACTTGTCAGCTTCGCCACACAGTATGGACAAATTCAAAAAAGACTGTTAAGAGAGTTAGAATTGCCGCATGCACTGTTGGATGACGGCGGCAGAGTGATTTGGACAAACATTGCCTTTGAGACAATTATCAAGCAGCCCAAAGGTTACAATAAATCAATTATGGCATTGTTTCCGTCCATTACAAGGGACCGTCTCCCCGATGACGCAGGAGTAGAAGAAACACAGTATGAGCTTACTTATGAGGGTAAGGAATACATAGCCAAATTTAAAAAAATATCCTTAAAGGAAATGGCTGAAAACAGTGATATGATTCAGGCGGAAGGATATAACGGTTATCTCATTGCTGTTTATTTATTTGATGAAACCGCATTGCAGATTGCACTGCAGGAGGTAGATGACCAGAGCCTAGCGGTAGGTCTTTTATATTTGGATAATTATGAAGAAGCATTAGAAAGCGTAGAAGAGGTACGCCGTTCACTACTGATTGCCCTAATTGACAGAAAAGTAAATAAATATATCTCTGCAATCGACGGAATTGTTAAGAAGATAGAAAAAGATAAATATTTGGTTATTATGCGAAAGAAATCCGTGACACAATTACAGGATTTACGCTTTGATTTACTGGAGGATGTTAAAACAGTTAATATCGGTAACGAAATGGCGGTTACCATCAGTATTGGTGTGGGTCTGGATGGACTTACCTATGCACAGAACTATGAGTTTGCTCGAAATGCGATTGACTTAGCATTGGGAAGGGGCGGTGATCAGGCAGTGATCAAAACACCCGAAAGCATTACTTATTACGGAGGCAAGAGCCAGCAGGTAGAGAAGAATACCCGTGTCAAGGCGCGTGTCAAGGCGCATGCCTTAAAAGAAATTATTGCGGGTAAGGATAAGGTTATTATTATGGGGCACAGACTGGCCGATGTGGACAGCTTCGGTGCAGCGGTAGGAATTTACAGGATAGCACGGACCTTGGATAGAAAGGCTCATATCGTTTTAAACGAGGTTTCCAATACCATGCAGCCATTGGTAGATTTATTTAAGAACAATCCGGAATATGATTCCGATATGATAGTGGGCAGTGCTCAGGCAATCGAAATGGCAGGAAATAATTCCGTGCTGGTTGTGGTTGATGTGAATAAGCCGACAATTACGGAATGTCCTGATTTACTACGAGTTTGTAAATCCATTGTGGTACTTGATCATCACAGACAGGGAACGGAGACCATTGAAAATGCAACCCTCTCCTATGTGGAGCCATACGCCTCCTCAGCCTGTGAAATGGTATCCGAGATATTGCAGTATACCAGTGATAATATCAAGATCCGAACGGAAGAAGCGGACTGTATGTATTCGGGCATTATGATAGATACCAATAACTTTATGAGTAAAACAGGAGTAAGGACATTTGAAGCGGCTGCATTTTTACGCAGAAACGGTGCGGATGTGACTCGTGTTAGAAAAATGTTTAGAGAGGATGCCATTGAGTACAAGGCAAAGGCGGATGCGGTCAGTCAGGCTGAAATTTACAGACAATCCTTTGCTATATCTGTCTGTACCAGTGAAGATATACAAAGCCCTACCGTGATTGGGGCGCAGGCAGCAAATGAACTTTTAAATATTAAAGGTGTGAAAGCAAGCTTTGTTCTAACAGAGTTTCAAGGCAAAATATATGTATCAGCCCGTTCCATTGACGAAGTCAATGTGCAGATTATTATGGAGCGTTTAGGAGGAGGCGGGCATATGAGTATTGCCGGATGCCAGATAGAAGGTATCAGCATGGCAGAGGCTATTGGAAATCTGAAGGCAACCATAGACATTATGCTTGAGGAAGGTGATATATTAGGATGAAAATTATATTATTAAAGGACGAGAAAAAACTAGGTAAAAAGGGAGATATTATAGAAGCCAATGATGGCTATGCAAGGAATTATATTATACCCAAAAAAATAGGCGCAGAAGCAACAGCTAAAAACTTAAATGATTTAAAATTACAAAAAGCCAATGAAGAAAGATTGGCAAAAGAGCAACTGGACGCGGCGAAGGAATTAGCGGTTGCTTTAGAATCCAAGACAGTAGAAGTAAAGATGAGAGCGGGAGAGGGAGGCAAAGCCTTTGGATCCGTTTCCTCTAAAGATATTGCGGCAGCCTGTAAGGAACAGCATGGGATAGAATTAGACAAGAAGAAGATGGTTCTTCCGGAGGTTTTGAAAAATTTTGGCGTTTATGAGATAAATGTTAAACTGCATCAGCAGGTAACCGCCAAAATAAAGGTCAATGTAACGGAAAGCTGATTGGAGAGGAAATGAAATGCCTACTATGGAAGAAACAGTCCTAAAGAGAATATTGCCCCATAGTGTGGAAGCGGAACAGTCTGTGATCGGTTCTATGATTATGGACAGGGAGGCCATTGTTATTGCATCTGAAATTATTTCGGGCGATGACTTTTACAGTAAGCAGTATGGCATTCTTTTTCAGACAATGGTAGAATTAAATGATGAGAGCCGGGCAGTGGATTTGGTTACCCTACAGGACCGGTTAAAGGAAAAAGATGTACCGCCGGAGGTTAGCAGCCTGGAATTTGTCAGAGATTTAATTACGGCAGTGCCCACATCCGCCAATATTAAGTATTATGCCGGAATTGTAGCCGAAAAATCCACTTTAAGAAAACTAATACGGGTCAATGAGGAAATTGCCAATACCTGTTATGCCGGAAAAGAGAGTCTGGAAATGATTCTGGACGAAACCGAGAAAAGAATCTTTGAGGTGGTACAAAAACGTAATACAGGAGATTTTACACCTATCAGGCAAGTAGTTATGAATGCTTTGGAAAGGATTGAAGCAGCTGCAAAGAATAAGGGTGCGGTAACGGGTATCCCCACCGGTTTTACGGATTTGGATTACCGTACGGCAGGAATGCAGCCCTCGGATTTGGTGTTGATTGCAGCTCGTCCCTCCATGGGTAAGACTGCATTTGTATTAAATATAGCAGAGCATGTGGCATTCAAGCAAAAGAAATCAGTCGCAATATTCAGTTTGGAAATGTCTAAGGAACAACTGGTGAACCGTTTATTTTCCTTGGAGTCAAAGGTGGATTCTCAACATATCAGAACGGGTCGGCTATCCGATCAGGAATGGGAAAAGCTGATTATAAGTGCTGATGTGATCGGACGCTCCAATCTGATTATTGATGATACACCGGGTATCGGTATCGCAGAGCTGAGAAGTAAATGCAGAAAGTACAAATTGGAGCACGATCTTTCCATGATTATTATCGACTACTTACAGCTTATGTCAGGAAGCGGAAAAAATGACTCCAGACAACAGGAAATTTCAGATATTTCCCGATCGTTAAAATCATTGGCGAGGGAGTTATCCGTACCGGTGCTGGCACTTTCGCAGCTATCCCGTGCAGTGGAGCAAAGACCGGAGCATCGGCCTATGCTGTCCGACCTTAGGGAATCCGGGGCTATTGAGCAGGATGCCGACGTGGTAATGTTTATATACAGAGATGATTATTATAACCATGACAGTGATAGAAAGGATATTGCCGAGATAATTATAGCAAAGCAAAGAAACGGTCCTATCGGTACCATAGAACTGGCGTGGTTGCCTAATTATACAAAGTTTGCCAATTTAGAGAGCAGACCAATTACATAGCAAGCATACAAAAGAGAACAGATAAGGGACAAGTATTCCCTGGGATGTTCTCTTTTCATATATGGGAAAATGGAAAACAGGAAAGGAAGGATAGAAAATGAGTAGTGGACTTTTAATTTCGGATGCTGCAAAAAAGGTAAAGGTGGAGGCACATGTGCTCCGTTACTGGGAAGAAGAATTGGGATTACCCATCAAGAGAAATGAATTGGGACACCGATACTATACGGAAGAGGATGTAATAAAATTTAAGGAAATAAAAGATTTAAAGGAGAGAGGTCTGCAGTTGAAAGCAATCAGAATCGTGTTAAAAAACGGTAAATTAGATATGTTAGGACCGGTTGCGGGGAGCGGTAGAGCGGAGAAATCCGGGACAATAGAGGAGAAACCCGTGCGAGAGGATGAAGCCGGGGCAAAAGAGGACAAGCCCGGACAGAAAGTAGAAGCATCCCGGGCAAAAGAAGAGAAAACAGGACAGAGAGTAGAAGTATCCCGGGCAAAAGAGGACAAATCCGGAGAAGGAGAAGCAGTATCCCGGATAAAAGAGGATAGACCCGAAGTTGTAGAGTATGAATCCGGCAGGAAAGAAAAAGTCGTGCGTATGAACGAAGAATTACCCAGAGAAAAAGGGGTAGAAGAAAGGGCCGGATTTAGAGAAGCAAAGAGAGACAAAGCTGCAAGGAACAGAGATAGGTATGAGGCAGAGAGGGCTGAAACTGTAAGAGACTACAGGGCAGAGGCAGATAGGGCTGAAACTGTAAGAGACTATAAGGCAGAGGCTGGCAGGGATGAAACCGTGAGAGGCTACAGATCAGAGGCAGATAGGCATGAAACAGCAAGAGACTATAGGGCAGAGGCTGGCAGGGATGAAACCGTGAGAGGCTACAGATCAGAGGCAGATAGG
>CAZJAS010000024.1:8925-25805 GCA_964544135.1 uncultured Clostridium sp.
GGCAGAGGCTGGCAGGGATGAAACCGTGAGAGGCTACAGATCAGAGGCAGATAGGGCTGATACTATAAGAGAATACAGGGCAGAGTCAGGCAGGGGTGAAACCGTAAGGGGCTACAGATCAGAGACAGAGAGGGATGAATCTGTAAGCTACAGGTCAGAGGCGGAGAGACCCGAAGCTGTTAGGGGTAATTACCGGTATGAGACAGAAAATGTGGAGATGTATTCGGAGGAAAGACCGGAACAATATTCCATTATGAAGAAGAGGGAGCGTTCCCTGCAAAGTGAGTCAAGTGAGGAAAAGGCAAAACGCTTACAGTGGCTGCTGCAACAGTTATTCAGAGAAACTCTCCGGGAAAACAATGAACATCTTTGCCGTGAAATGAAAGAGAGCATGTTAAAGGAACTGGACTACCAGTTTAGAATGCAGGAAGAGCGGGAAGAAGAGCGGGATACAAAAAAGATAAAAAGGGATGAAGAGCATTTTAGAAAGATAGATGAATTATTACGTAAAAAAAGGAAGTTATTAAAGTAATAAAAAAACAGTCTGTACAAATCAAATGATTTGACAGGCTGTTTTAATTATTTCATAGATTATCCTTCGGCAATAGCATTAACCGGGCATACACCTGCACAGGCACCACAATCGATACATGTGTTAGGATCAATTTCCATTATGCTGTCCCCCATAGCAATAGCGCCTACAGGACATTGAGATTCGCAAGCACCACAGCTAACACAAGCATCATTGATTACATAAGCCATAATAATATCCTCCTTTAATTGATAAATATAGATTGATATAAATTTATCATTAGTAATATTCTAATATAAAACGACAAGAAATACAAGTATTTTTAAGCATTCTCTGCACGTCGTTTTTTGATGCCTTGCAGAACCACATTTTTTTTCTCCATTACTTTGTCTTTATCCATAGCGGGTACTCCATGCAGCTTATATGGAATCCCCAAGGATTCGTATTTTTTTTCACCCATGGTATGATAGGGAAGGACATCAATCGCTTTTAAATTCTTAAATTGACCTATGAAATAACCAAGTTCCTCCAAGTATTTATCATCGTCGGTATAACCGGGGACTACCACATGACGAATCCACATAGGAACATCTTTTTCTTCCAAATAATAACAGAAGTCCAAGATATTATCGATGGATTGGCTGGTCAGCTCCTTATGTTTTTCCGGATTAATATGTTTGATATCAAGCATCACCAAATCGGTTAATCCCATTAATTGATCGTATTTTTTCATCATTGCTTCACTTTTGCGGTTAAATGCAATACCTGAGGTATCAATACAGGTATGGATATCTTTTTCTTTAGCAAGGGTGAACAAATCTATTATAAAATCTACTTGCAGAAGGGGTTCACCTCCCGTTACGGTAATGCCGCCATCTTTATAAAATCCTCTGTTGCGCTGAAATTTATCTATTATATCAGCAGGCTCCATCATAGTGCCGCCGCTCATCTGCCAGGTATCGGGATTGTGGCAATAAGCACAACGCATGGGACAACCTTGTACAAAAACAACAAAACGTACGCCGGGACCGTCTACGGTGCCGAAGCTTTCAAGTGAATGTATTCTTCCTTTCATAGTATCAATCCTTTCATTTAAAAAATAAATCCTGCATATGCAGGATGGAATAAGACAAGGTCTTACTAAGAATAGTATACATGGGAGGAAGTCAAAAAGCCAGCCTTTTATCAAAAATCCTAAAAACTTATCGCAATATTTGCTATACAATGCGCAAATGTGAGATAGCTAAAAAGATTGTAAGATAGTATAGTAAAAAGGGAGTGAAATGTAGTAAGATAGTAAATAAGAAGAATGTGATTACTTTAAACCCATGGGCGGGGGGAATAAGATGAAACAAAAGGGAAGGTCTTCTATTAAAAATTTTTGTCTAAGGATATTGGAAACATTTAATGATAAGAAGATAAATCAGAAAATGTTCTATACCTATATTTTTTGTGTGCTGCTACCTGTAATTATTACGAATGTAGTAATAATTGTATTCTTTGTAAAGGATACTGCCCAAAAAGACAAGGAAATGGTAGAAAATATTGTGGATTCAGTATCCTATACCATATCCAATGTAGTTGACAGTGCCCTCAATATCAGTATTGATTTGTATACAAGAAAATCCATCAATTATTTCTTGATGGAAGAATATATGAATGCGGAAGATTATCTTTTAGCTTACGAAAATGTATTGGAAGATTTTGCTGTTTATGCAGGCGCAAGACAGATGGTGAGCAGTATAACATTTTATGCTGATAATGCGACTATGATTAACGGAGGAAATTTCTTCCGGACAGAAGAAGTACAGGATGAAGAATGGTATCAAAAATATGCTGAAAGTGGGCTTTCTATTTTTGCTTGCAGCTATTATAATGATACATTTTATGATGTACAGAGAAAGAGAAAGATTTCTATTATCCGCAATTTGGATTATTACGGGGAGGGCAAGGAGCAATTTGTAAAACTGGATTTGAATTACGAACAACTATATACGTCAATTAAACAGGTTGCCATGGATGCGGAGGTTCTGGTATGCGAGGGTAATAAAATACTGTTTGACAGCAGGGAGGCAACCTCATTTATCAGGACATACTATCCTCTGATGGAGGAAGATATACTGGAAAATGTGCAGGCTGAAAACACGATTAACTTAAACGGAATGGAGTTTACCATATATGTAATGGATTATCATACAGGCGGTATAGACTGGCTTCTTGATATCTGGTGGATGATATGCATTCTCTTTATTGTGGATGCTTGTTTACCGGCTATTATGATTATGCTCTTTAGTCAGTCCATTACCCAGAGAATGCTATTGCTTGGCAAGTATCTCAATCGGGTAAAGGAGGAGGAGTTTGAAATCATAACCCAGGATTGCGGCAGGGATGAAATCGGAGAGCTGATTCTAAATTACAATGTCATGGTCAGCCGGATGAAAGAGCTCATTGAGTTTGAATATAAAAATCAACTCAGACAACAGGAGCTGGTTCTGGCCAAACAGCAGGCTGAGCTTTTAGCATTACATTCACAGATTAATCCCCATTTTCTTTTTAATGTACTGGAAAGCATAAGGATGCGCAGTTTAATTAAAGAGGAGACAGAAACCGCACAGATGATTGAGGGTCTTGCACATATTATGAGGCGAAATGCCGACTGGAAGGAAGATTGCATATCCATAAAAGAGGAGGTAGGTTTTGTTGAGGAATATCTAAAGCTGCAGCGCTATCGGTACGGAGATGTTTTTGGCTATAAGATAAGGTTGGAGCCTGAACTCATGAATTATCAGGTACCCGGAATGGCACTGGCTACCTTTGTAGAAAATGCCTGTGTTCATGGGTTGGACAGGGCCGGACATGCCGGAAGCATTTATATGTCTGTATATAGGGATGGAGACAATATCTGCTTTGAAGTGGAAGATACGGGAGTGGGAATGTCAGGGGAAAGAGCTATGGAGCTTTCCAGACAACTCAACGGGTCGACTATTGCGGATTTGCAGAATTCTGCTTCCGTAGGTATGATGAATGCTTTGATCAGGCTGAAAATAATGTATGGAGATAGGGTAAAGGTAGTTATTCTTTCTGAGGAAGGAGAGGGTACTTGCGTAACTGTAATAATACCTATTGTGAATGAGGAATCGGTAGAAGGGAGTAAGGAAAGTCTATGATAAACAGGGTTGGTAAGAATGTATTAACAAGGGTGCTGGTGGTGGATGACGAACCGTTTATACGAAAGGGCTTGTCTGTGCTTTTAGACTGGGAGGAGGAAGGGTATCAAATAGTAGGCGAAGCGGGAACGGGGGAAGAAGCTTTGGAGTGGATAAGGGATGATTTGGTAGACCTTGTTATATCCGATATCAAAATGCCCGGCATGGGAGGAATGAAGCTGATAGAGACGGCAAGAAAATCCGGAAAGGATAAGGTGAAATTTTTATTTATCAGCGGATTTTGTGAGTTTGAATATGCAAAGAATGTGATTCGTTATAAAGGAAGTGATTATATTTTAAAGCCCGTACAAAAAGAAGAATTGCTAACGGCTTTGCGTAGGATTAATGACGAGCTGGAAGCCCAGCAGAATCTGAACAAAGAGAAAAAGGTATTGAAAAAAGCATATTTAGACAGAAATATGATGGCTCTTATTTGGGGAAAATATGATGATACAAACTTATCTTATGTAAACAAACATTTATATACGCCCGGTTTTGTGAGATATATCGATATTGAACTGGACATGCAGGAGGAAGCCTTCTTTATATTGCCCGAAGAAAAGAAGAGAGAATATCAAAGAAAGTTGTATGATGTGGCAAAGCTGCTGCTAAAGGAGAATGGCAATTATGTCATCTTCGATGTGGCAAAGCATGAGAATGTATATGACATAGGTGTTATTTTATGCAGTCATATATGGAAACAAGATACGAATTCGGAAGATGTATGGATTAAAAATTTCTTTATGCAGGTTTCCAAGAGAATGGAATACTGCCTCAATCTAAATGTAGGGAAAATGGTTGCCGGAATAGAAAATATATCAGAATCTTACAAGGATGCCAGTATTGCAAGATTTTTCAAAAGCGGACAGCAGATGAAATCCTCAGAGGATGTGTTCTCGGAAAAAGAAGGCGAAAAGAAAAAGGTATATTATCGCAAGGAGTTAGATGACCTGGTTCATTGGATTGAAGTGGGTGACAGGAGAAAAATAAGGGAAACAATCAAGAGCTTTTACCATAATATTACAGGCAGCAGTACAGACCCTCAGATGATTGAATTGAATATCCGCTATTTTCTTTACAGGCTCTTAGGTTTGGTTTATGAACAGGATGAAAATGTAGACCAAAAGGAAGTTATGGAATATATTCGTAACGGCGCTTTTTCCTTTGGCTCCACTCAGGGCAGTGAGGAGTTATTTATTTGTTTTGCCAATGAGTATTCTCAATACCTTGCTGAGCTTAGGCAAAATACAGGTAAAGGGGTGTTAAGAAAAATAGAACAGGATATTGCCGAGCATTACGGTGAAAGCATAAGCCTAAAATCCTTGGGAGAAAAATATTATATAAACAGCGCATATTTGGGCCAAGTATTCAGGAAACAGTACAATATGAGTTTTAAAGATTATTTAAATGGGGTAAGAATACGAAAGGCCGCAGAAATGCTGTTACGTACGGATAAAAAAATATATGAAATTTCAGAATGCGTAGGATATAAAAATAAAGATTATTTCATCAGTAAATTCGAAGAGGCTTATGAATGTACACCATCCAGATTCAGAAGTTTCAATAAAAAGAAGGGATAAATGCATTTTGAGGTGCTTTTTTCTATAATCTCAGTGGTTTTATATACGATTTTTTTTGTTAAGCTTATATTGTCACAGGAAATCACAATTTAAGGGAGGTTACAAAATGAAGAAAAGAGTAGTAGCATTGTTACTCACCGCCGTTATGTCACTTGGATTATTGGCCGGTTGTGGTAATGATAAGGACCCGGTAAGTACTCCGGGGGGTAGTACAGAAGCACCCGGCGCACAGGGGTCCAGTGAAGCCGATGTTCCCAAGGATACTGGGGAAGTTAAAGAGTTTACAGCCTTTTTTGCAGTAGAAGGCGCAGAAATCAATGATGACAACGTAGTTCAAAAGAGAATCGAAGAGCTCGTTGGCGCAAGGGTAAAAGAAACCTGGCTGACAGGTCAGACTGCGGAAGAAGCAGTGGGTATGTTAATTGCCGGCGGAGATTATCCCGACTTTATTGTAGGCAGTACAGGCCAGCCGCAGCTCATTGAGGCAGGTGCTTTTATTGCAATCGATGAGTATTGGGATGCTTACCCCAACATCAAAAATTTCTGGTCGGAAGAAGAGTGGAACAAGGTAAGAAGTGAAGACGGACATATCTATACCATTCCTCAGTTTGGAAATGAATATATGTATGATACCGAAACCATTCACTGGGATGAAGCTTTCTGGATTCAGACCAGAGTACTCAAATGGGCAGACTATCCGGAAATCAACACGCTTGATGAATTGTTTGAGCTGTTAGAGGCGTACATAGCTGAGAATCCTACCATGGCAGACGGAACACCTAATATTGCATATGAAATTCTCACTGAAGATTGGTATTATTACTGTCTGGAAAATCCGCCTCAGTTCTTGGATGGATATCCCAATGACGGTTGTGTTATGGTAGATGTGGATACACAGCAGGTTATGGACTACAATACCAGTGATACAGCAAAGAAATGGTTTGCAAAACTCAACGAAGAGTATAAAAAAGGTATTATTGATCCCGAATGCTTTACCATGTCAAGAGACCAGTACATAGAAAAAGTGTCCAGCGGACGCGTACTTTGTATGGTTGACCAGTATTGGAACTTTAATACAGCAGTTGACTCCATTAAAGCACTTGGATTAGATGATTGCACCTATGTTCCTTTGGGAATCACCATTGATGAAGGAATCAGTGAGCAATATCACAATAGTTCTGCAATTGACGTATCTAACGGTGTTGGAATTTCTGTTAGCTGTAAAGATGTAGAAGGCGCAATGAAATTCTTAAATGATCTGTTGGATAAAGATATTATGATTTTACGTTTCTGGGGTATCGAAGGCGTAGATTATATGGTAGATGATAACGGATTATTCTTTAGAACTCAGGAAATGAGAGATAATTCTGTTAAGGCAGAATACAAGGCATCCAACCTCTGTCCTTATTCCTATTTCCCGTTCTATGAAGGAATGTGTCTGGACGGCGTCAATGCATATGCACCCGGCTATCAGCCTGCAGAATTTTATGAAAGCTTGTTAGCACCTGAAAAAGAATGTCTGGCAGCTTATGAAAAGGAAACTTTTGTTCAGATGTTGAATCCTACCAAAGATTTAACACCTTGGTTCCCGATGTGGTCTCATTCAAATAATATGACTACCGAAACACCTGGCGGTCTTGCATGGACCAAGATGGGCGAAGTTAAGCATGAGTGGCTTCCTAAAGTAGTTATTTCAGATGATTTTGAAGGAACCTGGGATAAGTATATGGAAGTATACCAAGGCTGTAAGCCCGAAGATTTCTTAAATGAAATTCAGGAAGAAGTTTATCGTAGAATTGAAGTAGCAAGCGGCAATTAATTACGTATATAACTGATTAGAATAAAGGTATTGGGGAGGCAGAGGCATAGCCTATTGCCTTCCCATTTACATTAACAGCAGAAAGGTGGCTTTCAATGGGGAAGGTGAAGCAAATCAAAATTGAAAGAGTCAAGGAAAAAAGAATAAGAATTACATGGAAAGAAATAGTTAAGCAAAGGACATTAGTGCTTCTTTCTCTGCCCTTTATAATTTATGTTATTGTATTCTGTTATGCGCCGCTGGTCGGTTGGATTATGGCATTTCAGAATTATAAACCTAAGGATGGCATATTGCATTCCGCTTTTGTAGGTTTAAAGAAATTTGAATTTCTATTTGTGGATAACCCCACCTTTATCGGCGTAATACGTAATACACTTATGATGGGAATTATCAATCTCGTATTGAGCTTTGCATTTGCAATCGGATTTGCCCTTCTTTTAAATGAAGTTGGTAAGACCAAAATTAAAAAGTCAATACAAACAGTTTCTTATCTGCCCCACTTCTTATCATGGATCATTGTATGCGGAATTGTACAAGATGTATTGTCCATAGACGGGGGCATTATTAACCAAGTACTTGTAAATTTACATATATTAAAAGAACCTGTGAATTGGTTTGCGAATACGAAGTATTTTTGGTGGATCGTAGGATTTGCAAACGTATGGAAAGAGACGGGCTGGAACAGTATTATATATTTAGCTGCTATTACATCCATTAATCCGGACTTATATGAGGCAGCAGGTATTGACGGTGCGGGCAGGCTTAAAAAGATGTGGCATATTACACTTCCGGCGTTGAAGCCTACTATATTTATTTTGTTGCTTATCAATATCGGAAATGTGTTAAACGCTGGATTTGAAATCCAGTATTTATTAGGAAATGGCTTGGTGCAGAGTGTTTCACAGACTATCGATATTTATGTATTAAAATACGGTATCAGTCAGGGAGATTATGCACTTGGAACGGCGGCAGGTATATTTAAGAGCCTGGTCAGCATTATTTTAATATTTTTGGCAAATAAGGTGGCTAAAGCAGCCGGAGAAGAAAGACTATTCTAGGGAGGGAAAGTGATGAGAAAGAAAAAGCTAAGTATGGCAGATGTGGTGTTTCATCTGCTAAACGGAATCATCATGTTTTCCTTTGTGGTGATTACCCTTTATCCTATTTTAAATACATTGGCATTATCCTTTAATGACGGTACCGACGCTTTAAGAGGCGGTATTTACCTCTGGCCAAGGGAATGGACATTAGACAATTATGTAACGGTTTTAAAGAAGAATAATATTGTTACAGGAATTCGTGTTTCAGTATTGCGTACAGTGGTGGCAGTTGTTTTACAGCTTTCGACGACGGCTCTTCTATCCTATGTGTTAAGTCGTAAAAATTTTATATTTGCAAAACCACTTTCATTACTTTATGTACTTACCATGTATGTAAACGGAGGACTGATTCCCACCTTCCTGCTTTACAAGCAGTTAGGATTGATTAATAATTTCTGGGTATATATCATGCCCGGTATGATAAGCGCTTTCAACATGCTGGTTATCAGAACTTATATGAACGGATTACCGGATAGCTTAGAAGAATCCGCAAAGATGGACGGTGCAGGGCATTTGACTGTTTTCACTAGGATCATAGCACCTCTTTGTAAGCCGGTGTTTGCTACAATCGCTCTTTTTATTGCAGTAGGGCAGTGGAACTCTTGGTTTGATAATATGCTGTATAACAGGATGGCGGATAATTTGACCACCCTGCAGTATGAGCTCATGAAGCTATTGTCATCCGTAAGCCAACAGGGCGGCAATATAGCTACCGCAAAATATTCATCGGGACAGGTTACAACTACTTCGGTCCGTGCGGCGGCAACCATTTTGACCTGTCTTCCCATTGTAGCCCTATATCCGTTTTTACAGAGATATTTTGTAACGGGCCTTACAATCGGCGGCGTTAAAGAATAAGGTAATAATATATACATACTTATATAAATCTTCCTCTGATATAAAAACAGCGTGGCCTTACTGATTCATCCCTTGTCAAGTAGACAAGGGATGAATCATACGGTCACGCAGTTTTTGTGTTATCTATATATAGTCTTAGATTACTTCATGGAAAGTACGATTGATAACATCTGCCTGTTGTTCCGGTGTAAGCTTAATAAAGTTTACAGCATATCCGGATACACGAATCGTAAGCTGAGGATAGTTTTCGGGATGCTTCTGAGCATCTAATAAAGTATCCTTATTGAGTACATTTACATTTAAATGATGACCGCCCTTTTCGGAATAGCCATCGAGTAAAGCTACTAAGTTATCAACCTGTGCGTTTGGTATTGCCATTGTATATTTCCTCCTGTTAGTTTTTGTCGTCGTTGTCTTTTTGATCACTGTAATCATCAAGACCTTGGTGAAGAGTGGGAACACTGCATGCTGAAGGTGTTCTGGAGCAATCCGTACACCCCATTGTCTGAACGTTCTTTGTATCGGCATTGCTATCAGCGTCAAAGTCAACATTTACATGACCTACACCTTTAGACACACCGGAATCCAGCATTTGTACTAAATCGTCAATCATTGATTTTTCATCCATGGCGTTCCTCCTTATTTCAATACCGGGCGGACTTGCCGCCCGATGGTTTACTATAATTACTTGTTTAAATCTATTTCGATATCGCCTGAGAATACCTTATCTTCCTTGCCGAGGGCACCGGGGATAATGGTAAAGGTATTGGAGATACCATCTTCTGCATCATTAAACGGCAGCTTGGATACGGAAGAGAGAGATGCTATTGCACCATGAGTATCACGTCCGTGCATGGGGTTAGCGCCGGGTGCGAAAGGCTGGCCTTTCTTACGTCCGTCAGGTGTATTACCGGTTGCCTTACCATAGGTAACATTAGAGGTAATAGTCAGGATGGAGGTAGTAGGAACACCGTTTCTGTAGGTATGATGTCTGCGGACAGCGGTCATGAATTTATGAACGATATCCTGTGCAATAAGGTCTACACGGTCATCATCATTACCATATTTAGGGAAATCACCCGTTGTTTTGAAGTCAACGATAATGCCGTCTTCGTCACGGATTACTTCTACCTTTGCATATTTAATAGCGGACAGTGAGTCTGCTACGATAGAAAGGCCTGCAACACCGGTTGCAAAGTAACGCTTAACATCCCTGTCATGAAGAGCCATTTCCGCTCTTTCATAGCAGTATTTATCATGCATATAGTGGATGATATTTAAAGTATTAACATAAACATCCGCCTGCCATTCCATCATGTCAATAAATTTATCCATTACATCGTCATAATCCAAAACATCACCTGCAACGGAACGATATTTAGGACCGATCTGCTTCTTGCTAACTTCATCGATACCGCCGTTCAAAGCGTATAATAAACATTTAGCTAAGTTAGCACGAGCTCCAAAGAATTGCATTTCCTTACCGATAACCATGGAGGATACGCAACATGCGATACCGTAGTCATCGCCATGAGAAACTCTCATCAAATCATCATTCTCATACTGGATGGAAGAGGTCAGGATTGACATCTTTGCACAGTATTTTTTCCAATTGCTTGGGAGTCTGGTTGACCAAAGTACGGTCAGGTTAGGCTCTGGAGAAGCACCTAAGTTGGTCAGGGTATGAAGATAACGGAAACTCATTTTTGTTACCATATGACGTCCGTCAACACCAACACCGCCTAATACCTCGGTTACCCATACAGGATCGCCTGCAAATATCTGGTTGTATTCAGGGGTACGTGCAAATTTAACGCAACGCAGCTTCATTATAAAATGATCAATAAATTCCTGAATCTGTTCTTCGGTAAAAGTACCGTTCTTTAAATCTGCCTGTGCATAGCAATCAAGGAAGGTGGAAGTACGTCCTAAGGACATTGCTGCACCGTTTTGTTCTTTTACTGCACAGAGATAGCCAAAGTAAGTTGCCTGAATCGCTTCCTGCACATTGGTTGAGGGTTTGGAAATATCACAACCATATGAAGCAGCCATTACTTTCATTTGTTTAAGAGCAACAATCTGCTCTGAAATTTCTTCGCGAAGACGAATTACATCATCCGTCATTACACGTCCTGTTGAATCCTTCTGCACAAGTTTATCTTCAATCAATCTGTCAATACCATATAGAGCAACACGTCTGTAGTCGCCTATAATACGTCCACGTCCGTAAGCATCGGGAAGACCTGTTACGATATGGGAAGAACGGCAAGCTCTCATTTCTGCATTGTAAGCGTCGAAGCAACCTGCATTGTGTGTTTTTCTATGAGTAGAGAAAAACTCACTGATTTCCGGATCAACCTCATAACCGTTGTCGGAACATGCTTTTTCAGCCATTCTGATTCCGCCGTAAGGCTGAAGTGAACGTTTGAAAGGCTTGTCTGTTTGAAAGCCTACTATAGTTTCTTTACTCTTATCAAGGTAACCGGGTCCATGAGAAGTGATGGTAGAAACAACCTTGGTATCCATATCCAGAACACCGCCTGCGTCTCTTTCCTGTTTTTGCAACTCAAGTATCTGTGCCCATAAATCCTTTGTGTTTTGTGTAGCGTCAGCTAAGAAAGATTCATCCCCGTCATACGGAGCATAGTTTCTTTGGATGAAGTCGCGAACATTAACTTCGTTTTCCCACTTGCCGCCTACAAAATTTTTCCATTCTGGTCTCATTTTGAATAAGCCTCCTCTTAAATTTGAAATAATATAAAATTATTATAATAGTATCAGTATAAAGCATTTGCTAATCTTTATACCGTAATTATAGGGAAAACAAGAATACACGTCAAGCAAACCAGTGTACTTTTTTCCGTACAAACGCTGTATTCACTAATGTTTTAGAAAAAATACAAGAAAATTTTATAATTAGAATAACTTGCCAGTAAAGCGGAAAAGTATTATACTGAATAAGTACAAAAGGAGGTGGAGAAATGAGTCAAATAACCAAAGATATGAAAATCGGCGAGATTTTAAGACAAGCTCCCCAGATTGCTCCCGTTCTGATGGAAGTGGGCATGCATTGCCTTGGATGTCCTTCTGCACAGGGCGAATCTCTTGAAGAAGCGGCTATGGTACATGGCCTGGATATTGATGCTTTAATGGAGAAGATTACAGCAGTGGTATAATCAATCCTGCATAAAATAAAGAATCACCACAAAATTATTTTTGTGGTGATTCTTTTGTTATTGTATTTTAGCCAGCGATTGAAGTGCTTGCTTCGCTATAATAGCCGAATAATGTTCTTCTAAATAAAAACGGCTGGCAGGAAGGCTTTTTCTAGTGCTTCCATATTCGGACAGTACGTTACAGATACAGTTAAATTCCTTAGGGGTATGACCGCTTTTTTGTACCACTAACAGGTATAGTCCTTCACCTTCATCTTTATAGAGAGAGTTTTCACCATGGTAATTTCCGGCAAGCATGCCGGCTATTTTTGTTAATCCGTACAGAGAATCAAATACGAAGATCCTTGATAAATTGATATTTTCGCTTGCGGCATCCTCTGCCTTGCCTTGTAATTGTTTCTTTCCGGTTTGCTTCGAGTTTCCGGCTACAGCCTTACGATTTTCATGTAGCTTTTTAAATAAATCCAGGACATCATCGGTGCCCTCGGCAATCTCATCAACTATTTCATCGGTTTCATCATCTTCATCATGGACTGAGGGTGCAAATTTTGAAAAACGTGTATCCAGTTCTTCGGGATCCTCCACCTTTGTAATAATTAAGACGATACATTCGGAATTAAGCGGAATGGCTTCTATCATCAGCGGTATATCTTCCGCTTCAAAACCACATTCAAAGGATGCTTGCTGCATCATGTCACGAAACAGATTTTTTGCTTTTTCCGTGCCATAAGCAAGTTCGCTAATTTTTAATTCGCGGTCTGCCAAATCCTCACGGGTCAGCGTACAGCGAATTTGGTTTTCATTCACTTTTTCTATTTTCATGCTAACCTCCTTGCGCATATCACAAACTGTGATAATTATTGAATATATCAGATGATTAATTAATCTGTTCATCTTTTCATATTCTTATTCTTAAGATACTGCACTTTAGTTGGTTGGTGACTGAAACTCCTATAAAATCTGACTAAAAATATCTTATACTTTTCATACACTTAAGTCAAGGGAACCGATGCAGTTTAACTTTATTTAATAATTTTTTATGAATTTGTATATTTTGCTTGCAAAAAAATTTACAATCCGTATAATAAAATTTAAAGATACCTCCGGCAATCAAGTGCAGGAAGGAGGCTAAGCGGTACATTTCAAATTTCTTTCTAAGATTCAGGATTATCTAAAGTTGTATCATCGCTTTATATTCAAAGCAATATTCAAATAATTTCCAGATTTAGAAAGTATTCTTTTTGGCATTTTAATTTTGATAAATGTAAAATTATTCTTGGTCGCATTTATTGTTACATCAATAGTATGCGATTGTCTTGCAGGCTTATGTGTCTGTTTCTGATTCAAATTTTTCCAAATTTATTTACTCGTTTTAATTCAATTTACAGGTGGTTTCAGCAAATTGCACAGCCGGAGTATCTTTGATTTACAAAATAATAAGGGAGAAAAACGTTCCGAAAATATCACGGACAACTTACTTATGGCGGAATGTGACCCTAATATTGTAAGGAGGGGAAATGTGTATGAAAAAAATGAGCAGCCTTTAAAAGAAAAGCTGGAGAAGATGCAGCATTCGGGTGTCAGCCTTTTCCTAGAGGGAAAAGAGTCAACACCTGAGATTATTGCCAATAAATGCGTTTGTGAAGACCAGACCTATATGGCAGATTATGTATTGGATGACAGCGGTACTTTAAAAGAGCTGCGGTATGACAGGGTAACGGACTGGAAATAAAAGGTAATGGTGCCTCCATGAAGGAAAGTTTACCCAGTTGAATCGGTTGCCGGATAAGGTATATACTACAAGGGAATGCCTCTCTGCCGGTTTTTCTTTACCCGGCGCCGATTTAAGAGAATATTAAAACATTTTGTCAAATTTGGTAATGACGCAATGCACATTTTTTGCTATAATTGAAATCACGATTGGAGGAGCATAGAATGAAAAAAATAATACCTGTATTGGTTGCCATTGCCTTGATTATTATTATCGGAGGAATTGCCTTCGGTGCAAAGATTATAGAAAAGTATTCCTATTCCCGTGAAAAAGCAGATTTATATGAATATTTTCATATTACAAAGGATGAGGAAGTTCCTATTGTATTACAGGATGAATTAATTGAAGAAAAGGCGGTTATGTATAACGGTACCTGCTATTTTGATTTAGCTACGGTACAAAAATATTTAAATGACCGCTTTTATATAGACCCGGTGGAACAGCTTTTGCTGTATACCACTCCCACTGATATTATCCGTGCGGCTGTTAATGCGGCGGAGTACCAAATCAATGGGGTAATGACGGAAGCGGAATATACGCTGAGCTTTATGAGGACAAGCGGGGACGATATCACCTATTATATAGCTGCGGATTTTGTAAAATTGTATACGAATTTTTCCTATGACTTATATCAGGATCCTAATCATATGCAGATTTATACGAAATGGGATGAGCGGCAGGTGGCAGATTTAACAGCGGATACGGCTGTGAGGGTATTAGGTGGCGTAAAAAGTCCCATACTTAGACAACTATCAGCCGGGGAAAAGGTTATTATCCTGGATAATATGGAGAATTGGTGCAAAATAAAGACTGAGGACGCCTATATCGGTTATGTAGAAAATAAATTTTTTGAAAATGAGAGAACGGAAGCTTTAGAGCCTGTTACAGATTATGTTAAGCCGGAATATACATCACTTACAAAGGATTACAAAATAAGCCTAGGGTGGCATGCGGTTGCTTCCTCGGCAGGTAATGATACTTTTGGTTCCGTGCTTGAGAATACAAGCAATTTAACGGTTATTGCACCTACATGGTTTAGTATAAAGGACAATACAGGAAATATCGAAAATTTTGCATCCTCCTCCTATGTGGAGAAGGCACATGCCAGAAATCTTGAAGTTTGGGGCGTAGTGGATGACTTTAATTATAAGGCCAATAACGATGCGGATGTGAATATGTATACGATTTTATCTGCCACCACTTCCAGAACTTATCTGATTGATAGGATTATGGAGGCAGCATTGGCATGTGGTATGGATGGCATCAATATAGACTTTGAGAGTATAGATGTGGGTACGGGTGAACATTTTGTGCAGTTTTTAAGAGAGCTTTCCATCCGATGCCGCGCTAACGGATTGGTGCTGTCCGTTGATAATTATGTGCCATATGATTTTAATTCCTATTTTGATTTGGAAGAACAGGGTACGGTTGTAGATTATTTGATTATCATGGGCTATGATGAGCATTGGGCAGGCAGTCCTGAGGCCGGGTCTGTTGCATCCATCGGTTACGTGAGAAGGGGTATTGAAAAAACAATAGAAAATGTACCTTCGCATAAAGTGATTAATGCACTTCCCTTTTACACCAGATTGTGGAAGACGGTAGGTACGGAGGTTTCCAGTGAAGCGTATCCCATGACAAGGGTGGAATCTGTATTGAGCCAATATGCCATGGAGGCGGAATGGAATGAAGAGTCCGGACAAAATTATGCGGAAGCTGCCATAGATGATAATTTCTATCAGATTTGGATTGAGGACATACAGTCTATCGGTGTAAAGCTGAATGTTATGCATAATTATGATTTGGGTGGTGTAGCAGCTTGGAGGCTGGGATATGAGCCTGCCGGCGTATGGGATTTAATCGGCGCCTATCTGGAGCAGTAACCTTAGAAAAGCATAAATCAATATATTATTTCATATATTTTCATAAGCAAGGTATTAGATTGGAAATAGGATGAAACAAAAGCTATATATAATAGCCGGTATGGCAGCCGCGATAATCATACTGGTAACAGCCCCCATGATTAAGGGACAATGGGCAAAAAGCGTAGAAGCCGGATCGGGAAAGGTGGCACAAGAAGTTCCTTGTGTGGTGCTGGATGCAGGACATGGTGGCAGTGATCCCGGGAAAATTGGGATAAACGGAGCTCTGGAAAAGGATTTGAATCTGGAGATAGCGCTTCTGGTAAAAATGTATTTAGAAGCCAATGATGTAAGGGTTGTGATGACCAGAGAAACAGAGGCAGGTTTATATGATGAGGATGCTTCGAATAAGAAGGTGCAGGATATGAAACGACGCATCAGCATTATTGAAGAAGTCAATCCTATTGTGACGGTGAGCATCCATCAAAACAGCTACTCGGAAGAGTATGTACATGGAGCACAGGTGTTTTATTATACCGATAGTATCGAAGGACAGAGATTGGCTGAAAAGATACAAAACCGTCTGGTACTTAGACTTGATACAAACAATACGCGTCAAATCAAGGCAAATAACAGCTATTATCTATTAAAGAAAGCGCAAACACCCATTGTAATTGTAGAGTGTGGATTTCTATCCAATAGAGAAGAGGCGGATAAATTGATATCAAGAGAATATCAGGAAAAACTTGCATGGGAAATTCATTTGGGAATTATACAATATTTAAATGAGGTGGACTGATGAAGTTCACCTCATTTTTCAATATATTAATAAAATTAAGAAATAATACTAACACTTACCTCATCTCATTCGTTATATAAGTAGGTGGTTGTGAAACTTGTTTCTAGGGGCTCTACTCTCCAATTACTTTGGAATGCCATCTTTTTCTATGGAAATGAGACCATAAGGGATTCCTAA
>CAZJAS010000025.1:0-25427 GCA_964544135.1 uncultured Clostridium sp.
CTAATTATTATTTATGAAATAGAAAGGATTAAACATGCTATTAATTGCAAATGCATACCTTTTAGACCCTTTTTCGGGCATAGAAGGTTATTATGATATTTTGACAGATCAGGAGCGGATCGTAAAAATAGAAGCCGATTTATATGAAAAGCTATTAAGCGATAAAAAACTGTGTGAAAAGCTTAAAATCATAGACGGAACCGGACTTTGTGCGGCACCGGGTTTGATTGATGTGCATGTGCACTTCAGGGATCCCGGCTTTACTTATAAAGAGGATATAGAGAGCGGTGCAAGGGCTGCTGCAAGGGGAGGCTATACCACCGTAGTGCTGATGGCCAACACCCAGCCGGTGGTGGATAATAAGGAAACCCTTTGCGAGGTATTAGAGAAAGGAAGTAAAACCGGAATTCATGTAAAAACCTGTGCAGCTGTAACCATGGGTATGAAGGGGCAGGAAATGGTATCCATGGATGAACTGTATCGGTATGGTGCCGTGGGCTTTACCGATGACGGTGTGCCCATTTTATCAAAGGAGCTGGTGCAGGCGGCGATGGAGGAAGTGAATAAATTAAATGTCCCCATTAGTTTTCATGAAGAAAATCCGGCATATATTGAAAATAACGGGATAAATGCCGGTGCGGCTTCTGCATATTATAATATCGGAGGTTCAAAGCGGGAAGCTGAAATTGATATGGTAGAGCGGGATTTAGAGCTTGCGCTTAAAACCGGAGCCTGCGTTAATATCCAGCATATCAGTTCAAAGGAAGCGGTAGAGCTGGTACGAAAAGCAAAAAAGAAGGGCGGGAATATTCATGCCGAGGCTGCCCCCCATCATTTTACCTTAACCCAAGAGGCTGTAATCCAATATGGTACACTTGCCAAGATGAATCCGCCTCTTAGGGAAGAAAGTGATAGAATGGCTATTATTGAGGGATTAAAGGATGGTACCATTGACTTAATCGCTACGGATCATGCACCTCACAGCAGGGAGGAAAAAGAAAGACCAATCACGGAGGCTCCAAGCGGAATAATCGGATTGGAAACGGCACTTCCCTTGGGTATTACCCAGCTTGTAAACAATGGTCATTTGACACTTATGTCACTTCTTGAAAAAATGACGATTAATCCCGCCAGGATGTATCAGATGGATGCGGGTTATCTGGCTGAGAAAGGACCTGCGGATATTGTGCTCTTCAATCCCGAGAAAACAATCAGTGTAAGAGAATTTGCTTCCAAATCAGCCAACAGTCCTTTTTTGGGATGGCAATTAAAGGGTGAAGTAAGATATACGATCTGCAACGGTAAAATCGTATACCAAAAAGGACAGGAGTAAGAAAGGAAATATTTATGCAGAAGAAAAAGATAAAAGCATTGATCCATACACAGACTAAAATAGCAACTGATATCTATGATATGCGGATTGTTACAGAGCTGGCGCAGGATGCGCTGCCGGGACAGTTTATCTGTTTGTTTCCCAGAGATAAGAGTACTTTGCTGCCAAGACCCATCAGTATCTGTGAGGTAGATAAAAAGCAGGGACTGATTAGGATCGTATACCGCATTGCCGGTAAGGGAACCTTGGAGTTTTCCACCTATCAGGCAGGTGAGACCGTAGATATATTAGGAAACTTAGGAAATGGCTTTCCCGTACAAAAGGCAGAAGGGAAAAATGTTCTTTTGATGGGCGGGGGCATCGGAATTCCTCCCCTATTAGAGCTTGCCAAAGAAATGCAGGCCAAGAAGCATATTGTGGTGGGGTACCGTGATCAGGAAACCTTTTTAAAGGCGGACCTTGAAAAGTTCGGTAGTCTGTATATTGCTACAGAAGACGGCAGTGTTGGAAGTAAAGGCAATGTGATGGATGCCATAAAAGAGAATGGATTAAAGGCGGATATGATATTTGCATGCGGTCCCATGCCCATGCTGCGGGCGATTAAGAAATACGCCGAGGAAGATGGCATTCCAGCCTATATATCCTTGGAGGAGCATATGGCATGCGGGGTAGGGGCATGTTTAGGATGTGTAGTTAAAACAAAGGAGATAGATCATCATTCCCATGTACATAATGCCAGAATATGTACGGACGGACCGGTTTTTGAAGCAGGGGAGGTGGATATCTGATGAATACAAAAGTAAGTATAGCAGGTGTAACTTTTAAAAATTCCGTTATGACGGCTTCGGGAACCTTTGGCTCGGGAATGGAATACGGTGAGTTCGTTGATTTGAACCGCTTGGGTGCGGTGGTGACTAAGGGTGTGGCAAATGTACCTTGGACCGGTAATCCCGTTCCCCGTGTGGCAGAGGTCTATGGCGGTATGTTAAATGCCATTGGGCTGCAAAATCCTGGTATTAATGTGTTTATAGAAAGGGACCTCCCTTTTTTAAAGCAGTATGACACCAAAATCATTGTGAATGTCTGCGGCAAAACCGTTGAGGAATACTTGGAGGTGGTAGAACGGCTTGGAGATACGGATATTACTATGATGGAAATAAATGTATCCTGCCCCAATGTAAAAGAGGGCGCAATTGCATTCGGGCAGAATGCGGATGCCTTATTTAATATTACATCGAAAATAAAAAAGATAGCAAAACAGCCCATTATCATGAAACTAAGCCCCAATGTGACCAGCATAGCGGAGATGGCAAAAGCGGCAGAGGCAGCCGGTGCGGATGCACTGTCCCTGATCAATACCATAACAGGTATGAAGATTGATATTAATAAGCGTACCTTTGCCCTTGCCAATAAAACAGGTGGTATGTCGGGGCCGGCAATAAAGCCTATCGCTGTCAGAATGGTTTATGAGGCGGCAAAAGCGGTAAAGATTCCCATTATCGGCATGGGCGGTATCTGCAATGCGGAAGATGCGATTGAGTTTATGATGGCAGGAGCCACGGCTGTAAGTGTAGGAGCCGCTAATTTTATAAACCCCTATGTGACAGAAGAGATCATAGAGGGAATTGAAAGCTATATGATACGCATGGGCATAGAGGACATTAATGAGTTAATCGGAGCCGTAAATAAATAAAAAGCCATTTAGCTTTGGTGCATAATTACCTTAATACCTTCATATATTTTTATAAGCAACATATATGGAGGTATTTTAGTGGAACTGATTAAGAAAAACATACATATGGACCGTATCAAATGCAGAAGTACCAGTCAGGTATCGCAGGAAGAGGATATTAATATTCCCGATAGCAAACCTGACGTAGCTGCTCTTGTTTATGAAAAAGGACTCGTACAGATAGAAGAAGTCAAACCGACAGAAGATCATGTAACCATCAGAGGAAAAATATGCTTCTCCGTGCTTTACCAGACCAGGGAAGAGGGGCAGAAATTGGTTTGCGTGGAAGGCAAAATACCTTTTGAAGAACAGCATTTTATGGAAGGCGTGCGGGGTACGGATGCCGTAAAGGTAAAAGCCGGACTGGAAGATTTAACAGTGGGAGTCATTAATTCCAGAAAGCTTTCGGTACAGGTGCTTTTTAATTTGGAAGCGGTGGTAGAAGAGCTCTATGATGAAGAAGCGCCGGTGGATATGTATTTTGAAGAAACAAGTTCACCATTGGAGTATCGTAAAGTTAAGATGGACCTTGCACAGGTTGCCATACAAAAAAATGATATTTTCCGAATCAGAGAAGAAGTGAATCTGCCCCAAAATTACCCTAATATTTTTAATATCATTTGGAGTAATACAACTTTGGAGGAAGTGGAGTTTAAACCTCTTTCAGAAAACATCTCCATACAGGGTGATGTTCGTATCTTTGTACTGTATGAGGGCGAAGGAGAAGAAATGCCCATTCGTTCCTATGAAACGGTAATTCCATTCAGCGGTTCTGTGGAATGCCATGGCTGCAGCGATTCCATGATAACGGATATCGGATATGAGATCGGACATAAAGAATTGGATGTTAGACCGGACTTTGACGGCGAAGAGAGAATGCTTGGGCTGGAATTGGTACTTGATATTGCGATGAAGCTCTATGAAGAAGAAAGCGTGGAGATGATTTCAGATATCTACGGAGTGACCAAAGAGGTGGAATGTCTGGAAAAAGAAGTGAACCTGAAGCAGCTTTTGATGAAAATCGGAGGCAAGAGCAAGGTTACGGACAGAATTAAAGTGAAAAATCCCGAGGCAAGAGTACTGCAGCTTTTACATAGTGAAGGCAATGTGCAGGTTGACAATCAATCAATTACGGAAGAGGGTATTTTATTAGAGGGAACAGTTTCCGTGCAAATTATGTATATTACAGGGGATGACGATTCACCTTATAATTGCCTGAAGGGTATGATTCCATTTAGCTATACACTTGAGGTACCCGGTATCAGCCCTACCGACAGCTTCACTATGCATGCAAATGCCGGACAGTTGCAGGTGGTAATGATAGACAGTGAGGAAATGGATGTAAAGGCGGTCTTAGACTTCCAGGCGGCGGTATTTCGAAATATACCCCAGCAGTTAATTTCCGATATGAAGGTATCCGATCTGGATATGGCTAAAGTAAATGAACTGCCCGGTATGGTGGTATATGTAGTGCATCCTGAAGATAATTTATGGAATATAGGAAAGCGCTATTATGTACCGGTGGAAAGAATCAAGGAAGTAAATGAACTTACATCGGATGAGGTGCGGCCCGGTGATAAGCTGTTGATTGTAAAAGGTGCTTAATAAGTAATCGGTTGGTGTAATTTCACCAACCGGTTATTTTTTTAGGGGGGCTTGCCATTGACTATTGATAGGGGAATGTATATAATTAAATACAATTCTTGTATACAATAAACAAATATAAGTTTGGAAGGAATGGTTTACAATCAGATGGATACATTGAGTATAGACGCCTATGCTAAGGTAAATTTAGGATTAGATGTGGTAAGGCGGCTGCAGAACGGATATCATGAAGTACGGATGATTATGCAGACTGTGGATATTTATGATACCCTGACTTTGAAAAAAGAAATAAGCGGGATAACCTTATCCACGGACAGTCAGGCAGTGCCGGCCGATGAAAGTAATCTAGTTTATAAGGCAGCAGATATGCTTATGGATATCTATGGGATAAAGGAAGGTGTTTCCATCCGCTTAGAGAAAAGAATTCCGGTAGCGGCAGGTATGGCTGGAGGCAGTACGGATGCGGCGGCTGTATTGAAAGGAATGAATACGCTTTTTTCACTTGGGCTTTCTTCGGAGGAGCTAATGGAAATAGGAGTACGGCTGGGAGCGGATATTCCTTATTGCATCATGGGGGGAACCGCGTTGGCAGAGGGAATCGGAGAAAAGCTGATCAGGTTGCCGGATATGCCGGCATGTTTTGTCTTATTAGCAAGGCCGGATATCAGCATTTCTACAAAAGATGTATTTGAGAACTTAAATCTCACAACAATTAACAGGCATCCTGATATAGACGGTATGACAGCCGCCATAGAGGAAGGAAGGCTTGATAAAATCATGCCTTTCATGGAAAATGTGTTGGAGCATGTTACAGCGGTGAAATATCCTATTATTAATAAGCTAAAAGATTTTATGGAAGAAAACGGTGCCGGGAAAGCACTCATGAGCGGCAGCGGCCCCACTGTATTCGGTATATATGAGAGAAAAGAGGATGCAGAGGCGGCAAGAGAGAAATTAATGGTAAGCGGACTGGCAGAGCAGGTTTTTGTAACAACTTTTAGGTAATTGGGAAACATGTTAAAAGGGGCTCTACTCCTCATATTACTTTGGAATGGTTAGAAAAACCGGCTGACAAAGTATTATGAGGAGTAGAGCCCCCAGAACAAGTTTCCCAAGTGCCTATTAACTATTTTTTATGAAAGGAGAAAGTATGCTGAATAAATTACAGGTAAAAATGGACGAATTTCTTCCTTTACGGGATGTGGTATTTAATACATTAAGACAGGCAATTTTAACCGGGGAATTAAAACCTGGAGAGAGGCTGATGGAAATACATCTTGCCAATCGATTGGGGGTCAGCCGTACACCTATCAGGGAAGCAATCCGGAAGTTGGAGCTGGAAGGCTTGGTTACCATGATACCCAGAAGAGGTGCTGAGGTGGCGCAGATAACGGAGAAGAGCCTGCAGGATGTACTGGAGGTAAGGCGTGCGCTGGATGCCCTTAGTGTAGAGCTTGCCTGTGACAGGATCAGTGAGGAGGAGCTCTCCCGTCTTTCTGAGGCCTGTGATGCTTTTGAGGAGGCAACGAAAACCCGTGATACACAAAAAATCGCATGGGCGGATGTAGACCTTCATGATATTATTGTGGAAGCCACGAATAATGACAGGCTGGCACAGCTGGTCAATAATCTTTCGGAACAGATGTATCGTTACCGTTTTGAGTATATTAAGGATGAGAGTGCCCATGATCGGTTAATGGAAGAGCATCGCATCATATTTGAAAGTATCAGAAATAAGGATAAAGAAACGGCAGCGAGGACGGCTAAGCTGCATATTGATAATCAGGAAACAGCTATTATGAAACAGCTACGGTTGGAGAGGGAAAAGAACTTGAATAAGTAGCTTTATAAGAAAATAGAATGTATAAATCCCATAAACATGGCGAAACTTTTAACAGGAACAGGATAAAGCCTGTGAAAAGGAGAACCGGAAATGAAAAAAGGGATTCATCTGTTATGGAAAAAAGGAATTATTGTGATAGCCGCTCTTGGCTTTTTCGGGTTGTTCTATCCGGAGCTATGTATGTTAGAGGATACTTGTAAGGTAGTATATAGTACATCCGACGGAGAAGAAAAGGAAATTTTAGTGCCTGAGGGAAGCGATTTATATTATAGCCTCTTGTCAGCAGAGCCGGAAGAGATTAAAATAAGGAGCAGACTGTTTGATTTTATAAGCGCTTATTTTATAAAGGATAAGGATAAATAAATGAAAGTTAAGTTAGATAATATGCTGAACGAATCTGCACCCATCGGTGTTTTTGATTCCGGTATCGGCGGACTGACGGTAGTAAGGGAAATTATGCGTCAGATACCCAATGAGAGAATCGTTTATTTTGGGGATACAGCCAGAGTGCCCTACGGTAATAAATCAAAAGAAACCGTAACAAGATATTCAAGGCAGATTGTGAGATTCCTAGAATCACAAAATGTTAAAACAATAGTAGCTGCTTGTAACACAGCGACTGCTTACGCATTAGACGAGTTGGAAAAGGAAATTGATATCCCTATAATAGGCGTGGTGAAGCCAGGTGCAAAGGTGGCAGCAGAGACTACGAGGAACGGTAAAATAGGTGTTATCGGCACGCAAGCCACAATTGGAAGCAGTATCTATACGAAATACATAGAAGAATTGAATCACAATGTAACCATATGGGGAAAAGCCTGCCCCTTGTTTACACCGCTGGTGGAGGAAGGTCTTTTGCAGGATCCGGTAACGGATGAGATAGCAAGAAGGTATCTTACGGAATTGATAGATTTGGATATTGATACCCTGATACTGGGTTGTACCCATTATCCTTTGATTCGTAAAACCATCGGGAAGATTATGGGTGAGAAGGTTATATTGGTAAATCCTGCTTATGAGACAGCTATGGAATTAAAGAATATGCTGAAATCTAAAGGCTTGTTAAACAAAGAAGATGCAGGGCTTGGCAACGATCAGTATCAGTTTTATGTAAGTGACACGGCAGAGAAATTTATTGGTTTTGCAAATTCGATTATTAAATACGGCATTCTATCCGCAAAACAGGTAAACATTGAAGACTATTAATATACTTACCGATTTGGGTATATCTATAAAGAGAAACCCAATTAGAAAGGCTGGAGATGAAATGACCAAGGATGTGTTACTGGCCATAAAAGGACTGCAGTTTGATGCTTCGGAGGAGGAAACTGATATCCAGACCATTACGGCAGCGAAGTATTATAAGAAGAACAACAGTCATTATGTAATTTATGATGAAGTGATAGAGGGAACGGATCAAATTACTAAAAATATGATAAAGTTCCGAGAAAAAGCATTAGAGCTAACAAAAAAAGGTCTGATTAATGTTCATATGATTTTTGAAGAAGACAAAAAGTGTCTGACCAATTATGCAACACCCTTTGGAGATATTTTAATCGGGATTGATTCCAAAAAGATTACCATGCGGGATGAAGATAAAACCATATATGTAAATGTGGATTATACTTTAGAGGTCAATTATGAATTTTTGGCAGACTGCAAAATCAGCATGAAGATATCACAGAGAGAAGCCGGCAAAAACGGTATCTTTGACAGAACGTAATAATAAGTATAAAAAGCCCGGAATCAAAGTAGATTCCGGGTTCGCTTATCACTATTTAATTGGTTTAGAACCTGTTTTTTCCTGTAAGGATTCCATGGTACGTTTAAAAAATCCTTTTTTCTTCTGGGGCGCAGCCTGTGACTTACCATGCAGACCTTTTACACTCATTATGTAAATGCCGCTGACAACAGCCTTTACTTCCTTTTTAATGGGAATGCTCTCAAAAATCTTTTCATCACTGACAAGAGACAATACCTGAGGTCCTACCTTAGCTTTTACAATGGGCATCTTGGAACCGCGCATCAGCTTTGGGGTTTGGTCAATGACCGATTGAGGAAGACCGGAATCTTTCAGCTTCATCCGCTTTTTATCTATAATCAGCATGGAAACCGTTTGCTTGTTTTCCTCCATCAAAGTTTGCTGTTCAGCTTGCTTTTTCTGTGCTTTTTTGCCAAAGAAATATAAAACTGCTAAAATAACAGTTATTACTACAATAACAATAATTGCTATAATCCAACCTGTGCTCACGGGATAACCTCCTAAATTTTCTATGCACAAGTTATTGTAGCATTCTTTACACCTTTAAGCAATACACTATTCAGGGTATTTTTTATAAAGGTATTATGCTATAATGAGCGATAACATCGAGGAAAACTGTTTATCCGTTAGAAGAGTCGGAGGAAATAATATGCAGCAGGTATGGAATATGACTGTTGAGGTTGTGCGGTTCATATTAGATCATTTGGTAATTTTAAACTTAATATTTGCTATTATTATTGTGTTTTTCCAACGTAAGAACCCTAAAACCGTTTGGACCTGGTTGATGTTACTGTATTTTATACCTGTTCTGGGATTTTTCTTTTATCTGCTTGTAGGAACGGATATGCATAAACAAAAGATGTTTCGGGTTAAGGAGATAGAAGACAAGCTAAACGAAGCAATCAGACAGCAGGAATATCAGCTCAGGAGCAATGAGCTGCAGGAGCATGCACCGGATATCGAAGGCTTTACCGATTTGGTTATGTTTAATTTAGATACGGTGGGAGCGGTTTTATCGGATACCAATGATGTGGATATTTTTGTGGATGGTAATGCCAAGTTTGAGGCACTCATTGAGGATATCAGGCAGGCTAAGGATTTTATTCATATTCAATACTATATAATAAGAAATGATGTATTGTTTAATCGAATCAAAGAAATACTTTTAGAGAAGATAAAAGAGGGTGTGGAGGTCAGAATATTATTTGATGCCATGGGTTGCCGCTCTGTCAGAAAACGATACTGGGAAGATTTAAACAAACAGGGAATTAAGACTGCAGAATTTTTCCCGGCGCTGATGCGGCGTCTGCATTTACGTATTAATTATAGGAACCACAGGAAGATTGTGGTGATAGATAATAAGGTAGGCTATGTGGGTGGTTTTAATGTAGGGAAGGAATATATCGGCTTGGATCCCAAGTTCGGTTATTGGCGGGACACCCATCTTCGGATTAAGGGAGAAGCAATCATGGGCTTGGCCCTGCGCTTCCTGTTGGATTGGAATTATGCGGCCAAGGAAAATCTCTTCTTGGATCCTAAATATATGAGCGGCATCAAGGCCGGTCACAGAGACAGATGTGATGTGCAGATAATATATAGCGGACCGGACACCTCCATGCAGCCGATCAGAGATAATTTTGTAAGCCTGATAAATAAGGCCAAGAAGCGCATCTATATACAAACACCTTATTTTATTCCGGATGAGCCGATGATTACGGCATTAATGATTGCCATTCATTCCGGTGTTGAGGTCAATCTGATGATTCCCTGCAAACCGGATCATCCTTTTGTATACTGGGCAACCTACTCCTATATGGGTGAACTTATTATGATGGGAGCAAATTGCTATACCTACAACAACGGTTTTCTCCATGCTAAGGGGATCATCGTGGATGAAAAGGTCTTTTGTTACGGAACCGCCAATATGGATATTCGCAGCTTTGCGTTGAACTTTGAGGTAAATGCTGTTGTTTTTGACGAAGCAAAGGCGATAGAAATGACAAATTATTTTAAGGAAGATTTAAAACACTCCACCTTAATAACAAAGGATATGTATGCGAGGAGATCCTTGCTCATCCGATTAAAAGAACAGATCAGCAGGCTTTTGTCACCCCTTCTTTAAAAAAGACTTTTAAGAAACACAAATATATGATATAAATAAATATGTTGCATGATTTTGGGCACAGGCCCTAAAAATGGAAGAGAAAGAAAGGTATGGTATTAATATATGAAAAATAAACTGGTAGCAGTGTTGCTCACCTTGCTAAGTATAAGCATGATTGCGGGCTGTGGAAAAAAGGCGGATGATGATTCCGGAAATGAAACAGGAGCCCCAACGGTGTCAACACAAAACCCAGCCGGTACGGATGGTAATACAGGGGGAACGGAAACAGTTCGTTTAAGTGATATTGATGTAGAAAATTATTTATCATTTTCAAGTGAATATAAAGGACTCAACCTTTCGGTTGCACCCAAGGCTGAGGTTACCCAGGAGCAGATCGATCAAATTGCATTGAATGCTTATAACGGCTCTCTTACCGCAGAACATGGTATTACCGACCGTGTGGTGGAAATGGGTGATGTAATTAATTTCGATTATGAAGGAAAAGATGAAGGTGTTGCTTTTGAGGGCGGCACAGCACAGGATCAAATGCTGGAAATCGGTTCAGGAAAATTAATTGACGGCTTTGAAGATGGTCTGGTTGGTGCGGTACCCGGTGAAACATTTGATTTAGACCTTACCTTCCCGGAAGGGTATGGCGGTGATTTAGGCGGAAAAGATGTGGTATTTACGGTTACTGTAAATTATATCTACCCTTCATCCAGTGAGGAAATGAAAGATGAAGTAATCGCAACCATTACGCAGGGTGACTATACTACAAAAGAAGCTTTCCTTGCTTTCTGTCAAGAATATTTGGAATATGATGCCAACTATAATTATCAGGTTGATAAGGAAAGGGCAGTTATCAGCGAATTGGATACAATTGCTGTTTTTGAAAGCACACCTCAGGAGTTGGAAGCAAAATATTCGGCTAATATCCTGAATTCTTTGAATAATCAGGCAGCACAATACGGAGTGGATGCGGATACCTTCTGTAACTACTATTATCAGATGGATGCGGCTTCCTATGTGGAGCAGGCTTCACAGGCCACTATGCGTCAGAGCATGATGTTTCAATATATAGCAAATAAAGAAGGTTTAAATGTTTCCGATGAAGAATTAGAAGAAGCCCTACAGGATTTTGTGGTTGAAAACAAAGTGGAGTCCGTAGAAGTGCTATTGGCAGATACGGATAAAGAAGATTACAGAGAATATTTTATGTTTGAGAAAGTAATTGATTTCGTGTTTGAATATGCTGAGGTAACAGAAAATTAATCCCATGGGATTGCCTCAATAAAGTAAGGAAGGACTGGAATTAAGATGGATTTAACAGAGATTAGGGAATTATACCGTGACAGGGAAAATTATATCGGAAAAGAAGTAACGGTAGGAGGATGGATCAGAAGTAATCGTGATTCTAAGACCTTTGGGTTTATTGTAATCAATGACGGTACTTATTTTGAAACCCTTCAGGTGGTATATAGTGAGAAATTGGAGAATTTTGCTGAGCTGGCAAAATTAAACATTGGCTCGGCAGTTGTGGTAAAGGGTATGATTGTAGCAACACCAAATGCGAAGCAGCCTTTTGAGATGCAGGCAGCCGAGGCCTTTGTAGAAGGGGTGTCCGGTGCAGATTATCCATTACAGAAAAAACGGCATAGCTTTGAGTATTTAAGGACGATTCCTCATTTACGTGCAAGAACCAATACATTTCAGGCTGTTTTTCGGGTGCGTTCCTTGATCGCTTACGCAATCCATACTTTTTTCATGGAAAGAAGCTTTGTTTACGTGCATACCCCATTGATTACGGGAAGCGACTGCGAGGGCGCGGGAGAGATGTTCCAGGTAACCACCTTGGATCTGGAGAATTTGCCTAAAACCCAGGAAGGCGCAATTGATTATAGTGAAGATTTTTTTGGTAAGGTAACCAACCTGACCGTAAGCGGACAGCTCAATTTAGAAACATATGCATTTGCATTTAAAAATGTATATACTTTCGGTCCCACATTCCGTGCCGAAAATTCCAATACAACCCGCCATGCGGCGGAATTTTGGATGATTGAGCCGGAGATGGCTTTTGCCGATTTAAAAGATGATATGGTTTTGGCAGAATCTATGCTCAAATATATTATCCGCTATGTACTGGAACATGCACCGGCTGAAATGGAATTTTTCAATCAGTTCATAGATAAGGGTCTGATTGAAAGATTGAATCATGTAATTAATTCTGATTTTGCGCAGTTGACCTACACAAAGGCCATAGAAATTTTAGAGCAGCATAATGATGAATTTGAGTATAAAGTGTTCTGGGGCTGCGATTTACAGACCGAGCATGAAAGATATCTCACGGAAAAAGAATTCAAGCGTCCCGTGTTTGTTACGGATTATCCGAAAGAAATCAAAGCATTCTATATGAAATTGAATGAGGACGGTAAAACAGTTGCGGCGATGGATTGTTTGGTGCCCGGTATCGGAGAAATCATCGGCGGCAGCCAGAGGGAAGATAATTTAGAAAAACTGGAACAGAGAATGGCAGAAATGGACCTTAATAAGGAGGACTATGAATTCTATTTGGATTTAAGAAAGTATGGCTCTGTGCGTCATGCAGGATTCGGCTTGGGATTTGAAAGATGTGTTATGTATTTAACGGGTATGACCAATATCAGGGATGTGATTCCCTTCCCCAGAACCGTAAATAATTGTGAATTATAGGGAAAAAGGTATTATTAAGAAAATTTCAGAAATTTCCAGATGATTTATGCACCAGAATATGGTAACATAAAAATATGAAAAAAGCGGCCATTAAAATAATTAATTTAATAATTGTGATAACATTGGTTTCCTCTTTGGCTATTTATGCGGATGCTTCTTCTGTTAGTGAGATACAGCAAAATATCAATAAGGACAATGAGGCTCTGAAAGAGATTAATGATGCAATGATAGGTTTGCAGGATGAGCAGGACCTGATTGAAGAAGAAATCAGTGATTTGGATGCGGAGCTTTTAAACACGATGTCTGCGATTGGCGTTCTGGAAGATGATATTGCGCTAAAGGAAGCTGATATCCTGATTGCTCAAGATGAGTACGAGGAAGCAAAACGGATTGCGGAGGAGCAGTATCAGTCCATGGTAGCCAATATACAGTTTATATATGAAAGCGGAGACATCGATTTTCTGAGCGCATTATTTGAGGCTAAGAATTTTAGTGATATGTTAAATATGGCAGTCTATGTAGAAGCCATTCATGAATATGATCAGAATATACTTGCTGAGTACGAAGCAGCACAGGAATTGGTAGGGCAGCTTTGGGACAAGCTGGAGAATGAAAAGGCATCCTTAGAGCTGGATAAAGCAAGCATGGAAGAGCAGAAGGTATATCTGGATGGACTCTTAGCCAGAAAAAAGGAAGAATCCGCAAACTATGAAGCTCAAATAGCACGTGCAAGACAGGAAGCCAACGCCCTTAAGGTTAAGCTGAAGCAGGAACAGGCGGCACTTAAGAAGCTGCAGGATGAAGAAAAGAAGAAAAATGCAGCCAATGGCAGTTATGCGGTTACACCCTCTGTTTCTTCGATTATTGAAAATGCTTCGGGCAGTGCTTTAGGCAAACAGATAGCCAGATACGGATGCCAGTATATCGGGAACCCCTATGTGTCGGGAGGGACCAGTCTCACAACGGGTGCGGATTGCTCCGGTTTTACTTATCGTATTTATGCAGACTTTGGCTATTCATTGCCCCGCACATCCTATCAGCAAAGAAGTGCAGGAACGGAAGTGTCTTATGATAATGCACAACCCGGAGATTTGATTTGCTATGAAGGACATGTGGCTGTTTATATCGGAGGCGGTTATATTGTACATGCCAGTACTGCTAAGACAGGCATTAAGCTGAGCAGGGCAGGCTATCGTCCCATTTTGTCGGTTAGAAGGATTCTCTAGCATACAAGGAAAGAAAAGAAGAACAGCAGGTGTGTAAACAGAATCGGTTTACGCACCTGTTTTTAAATAAAACATTCATATTTAGCCATAGTATAGGTATAAATTGGTATTGACTTCTATTTAATATTCCCATACAATCAATATCCGAGGAGATAAGTATGAAAAACAAGTTAAATAGAATAGTTAATATAAGCTTGGCAGTGTTAGTGCCGGTTATTATATTTTATCTATTCGAATGGTATACCCATAATCCATGGAAAGATATCAGATGGGATATACAGATCTTAAATATCATATTTTTTGAGCTTGTTATGATTATTTTATATAGTCTGATAGGCAGGCTTCATATTGCATTGATGCTGGAAACTGTGGTGTTTATGTTGTATGGGCTGGCCAACTATTTTGTATTATCCTTCCGTTCACAGCCTATTTTACCATGGGATTTCTTTTCCATAGAAACGGCTATGAGCGTTGCGGGAGATTTTAAATACACAATGAACAGTCAGGCTTCCATTGTATTGGCAGGATTTTTGATACTGATATTGTTTGAATTGGTATTTTGCAGAAACCGTTTAAAACATACACTGGAGCATATTTATAAAGGACCATTTAAGAGCTGGACATTGCGTGTGCCTGCAGCAGCAGGGGCATTGGTTTTGCTGTTTACCTTTATATCCCTGCTTCACGATGAGGACTTTGTACAAAAAAAGATCGGAATGTATGATAAATTATTTACACCTACCGTAATGAGTCAAAGAGACGGTACGGCAGTAGCCTTTTTGTTGGAGCTACAGTATATTGCGGTTGAGAAACCTCCGGAATATTCCAGAGAGGAAACAGAGGAGCTGTTTTCTGTTTTGGCATCCGCCGGTATAGAAGATGCGGACAATATGGAAAATCATAAGAACCCCAATATTATCGTTATTATGGATGAGGCTTTTTCGGATTTATCAATGCTGGGAGAGTTTGATACTAATGTCGACTATATGCCGTTTCTGCATAGTATGCAGGATAATGGGGAGAACGCCATAACCGGAGATCTTCATGTATCCATAAAGGGCGGTAATACTGCCAATACGGAATTTGAATTTTTAACGGGACATACCATGGCATTTTTACCTCAGGGAAGTATACCCTATCAGCAATATATCAATACCGAGCAATCCTCTCTTGCCTCTTATCTTGCGGGTCAGGGCTATAGTACAAGAGCTGTGCATCCCTACTATGCGTCGGGCTGGGACAGGGATTTGGTTTATCCCCTGCTTGGTTTTGAGCAGGCGGATTTTATCGAGGCATTTGATGATGCTCACAGAATGCGTAAGTATGTAAGTGATCAAGCTGCATTTGATTATATTATACAATGCTATGAAGAAAAGGAAGAAGGAAAGCCCCTTTTCCTTTTTGAAGTGACCATGCAGAATCATTCGGGATATTCCGAAGAATTCGAGAACTTCACACCGGATGTAACCGTAGAGGGAAGTGACTCTATATCCTTAAGTCAATACCTTTCCCTGATGAAGAAAAGCGACGAGGCTCTCCGGGATTTAATCGAGTATTTTTCCGAGCAGGATGAAGATACCATTATTGTGTTTTTCGGAGATCATCAGCCCACGGATTCCGTGACAGAGCCGATTTGGCGTCTGCAGGGAAAAACAGGAAGCGAGCTGACGGATGAAGAGCAGGCCATGCGCTATGAAGTGCCCTTCCTGATTTGGGCAAATTACGATATTGAAGAGAAGCAAAATGTTGAAATCAGTACTAATTATTTGGGCGGCATGGTTTTGGAGACAGCAGGTTTGCCCCTGCCTATTTACCATTCCTATTTAAAAGAGTTACGGGAAGAAGTACCCGTAATAACAACACAGTGGATGGTGACGGCGGATGGCTACGAGGGACGTCCTGATGATTATGAGGATTCTTCCATCCTATCCCAATATAAAAAAATGCAGTATTATTTATTATTTGATTAAAGGAAAGTTTTAGAATGAAAATCGACAAGAGGTTATAAGCCTCTGCCGATTTTCTTTTTTTATAGAGAAACAGCAGAAAAAAGAGAGCGTGCAGGGAATAAAACCCCGCACGCTTATTTTATTGCAATAAATGGAAACGGTAGAAATGAAAGGAGTTGATAGCGTGGATAAGAGAAAGTATAAAAGGCTGCATTTTGAGGATAGACAGAAAATAGAGGAAATGCAGGCGGCTGGCAGCAGTGTAAAAGAGATTGCAGACGAGTTGGGGACACACAGAGACACGATATATAGAGAATTTAAACGCTGCGGCGCAGTACTGGGAACATACAAAGCGGCAGCAGGGCAGCAGGCTTTATAAAAAGAAAGGCATAAGTTATGGAGATACCAGAGGAACTAAAACAATATAACAACCTATCGGACGAAGAGCAGCAGGCAAGGGCAATGGAAATAGCAGAGACTATAGAACGCCTAGCGGCAACAGGACGGTTAGGAAACATAAGCAGGCGGTAGAAACCGCCAGCAAGCGCCTTTAGATTAACAGTAGATTACCCTATTAGTTTAGGGGAGCGCTGGGGCAGCACCAGCAGGGCGCAATAGGTAGCGGGGACTGGCGAACCGCAGCAGAGAGCAGCAGGCAAAAAGCTGTATCTGTATACCGTGTGAAAAATAGCAGCGATCATACCAGCTAGAGAGTATGTAGACGGTTAACAAGTTTTCAGTAGCTTTTTAATGTGAAAAGCTGCCAGCACGGTAAATAAAACGCCAGAGCAGGGAGCGGCATATTGAGAAGAGCAAGAGCGCCGCCATAAGAAATAAATAAATAAGGGGGCAACAATATGTATTACGAAAGTACGGCAGCAGCAATAAAGCAGGTAGACACCAACGACACTGCATACGTAAGAGGCTATTTAGATGCAATGACAAAACAGCATAAAAGAGAGAAAGAGCGCAGACGCAGAAAGCTGTATTTTATTAAGCAACGGGCAGCAGGCGTAGCAATGATTTTAGCAACGATTATGGCAATACCTATACTGGACGGCGACGCAACAATAGCAGTATTTACACTGCCGCTAGGCGCAGCGTTGATATTTAGCCGTGAAATGTGGATAGATAACGACTATTACAGAGAAGTAGAGGAAAGAAAGGCAAACAGATGCAGCTTAACGAACAGATAGCGGTATTAACGGGCGCAGATAGAGTGCGGATTTACAGAAACAACGCCGTAGCCTATGAGGGATATATAGGAAACATAGAACACCGTAAGGCAGAGGCATTTACTGGAAATGAAGAGGTAAAAAGGCTGCGAATAGTGCCAGAGCTACGGCATAGGAAGTGGCAAGAGTTGGGGCTTATGCAGCCATTCAACCCAGCAGAGACACCAGACTACTGCTTTAGTGATCTACAGCTAACGCTTTACACTTACAGAGAGAAAGACAAGAGCAGAAATAGTATTTAAGCTGCCAAACCATACAGACGAGGCGGTAGTAGCTGCGCTGGATAGATTAGAAAAGCACTGGGGCGATATGTTTAGTAAAGTATTTAAAAGCATAACAGTAGATAACGGCAGCGAGTTTGCAGACGCAGAGGGCTTAGAGCGATCTATAATTAAAAAGGGGGAGAAGAGGACAAAGTTATATTATTGCCACCCGTATAGCAGCTGGGAGCGCGGGACAAATGAAGTAACAAACAAAATGGTACGCCGCAAAGTGCCAAAAGGCACTAACTTTGACGATAAGACAGACGAGGAAATAGCAAAAATAGAAGAATGGATAAACAACTACCCACGCAAACTACACGACTACCACAGCGCAGGGGAATTATTCAACGAAGAGATAAAGAAACTAGCTTAAGAAAACGGAAAAGAGCTAAGAGGCTGGCGCTTAAGGTGGCAGCCTAAAAGCTATGTTATAGATATTTACGCAAGTACCATAAGCGAGTACAATATAAGGAAGAAAAGAGGGAACATATGAGGCATAGTAGCAAAAAGCACAATAATACAGCATACAAACTGGTAAAAATGCCGAAAGTGAAAAGCACATGAAAAAATGTCGAATTAAATGTTGACATTTTCATATTATTTGATTAAATAGCTATTTACTTGCCGGGTCAGAATTGTAAGATGCGCCATCCTATGATAAACTATCCAAGAGATTAAAAGACTTATGCTGTTGGGGAGGAATTGCCATGACCTTGCAACAATTAAAATATATGATTGCCATTGCGGATAAAGGTTCTATTAATCTTGCCGCCAAGGCATTGTTTATATCCCAACCCAGCTTATCCGGTGCAGTAGAAAAGCTGGAAGAGGAACTGGGAATTACTATTTTTCTAAGAACCAACCGGGGGATTATCCTAACACCGGAGGGTAATGAATTCTTGGGCTATGCCAGGCAGGTTGCGGATCAATACCAACTCATTGAGGATCGATATATAGAAAAAAAGGCAGGGAAAAAGAAGTTCAGTGTTTCCCTGCAGCATTATACATTTGCGGTAAGAGCCTTCGTGGAAACAGCGAAGGCTTTTGGCGTGGATGAATATGAACTGGCCATTCATGAGACGAAGACCTATGAAGTGGTAGAGAATGTTAAAAACTTCAAAAGTGAGTTGGGAATTTTATATTTAAATGAATTTAATGAGAAGGTGCTTAAAAAGCTTTTTCATGAAAGCATGTTGGAATTTCATGAGCTTTTTCCCTGCAAAATTTATGTATATCTTTGGAAGGGACATCCGCTTGCGGATAAGAAGCTGATTACGATGGAGGATTTGGAGGAATTCCCCTGTATGTCTTTTGACCAGGGAAGAAATAATTCCTTTTATTTCTCCGAGGAAGTACTCAGTACCTACGAATATAAACGTACCATCAGGGTGGAGGACAGAGCTACCATGCTTAATTTAATGATAGGCTTAAATGGTTACACCCTCTGCTCCGGCATTATTTGTGAGGAGCTGAACGGGAATGATTATAAGGCAGTTAAACTGGACAGTGACGAGGTTATGCATATTGGTTATATTACACGCAAGAACGCCATTCTTAGCCCGCTGGCGGTAAAATACATAGCAGAAATGATGAAATATAAGGACCGGGTACTATAAACGATTAATAATAGATTAGTGCAGGAAGTTTTGGTATAATACGGATAAGCTTAAAAGATGCAGTAAAGTGTACATCTGGGGCAATACTCGCACACGGAAAGAGTGACAGCATAAATGAAAAACAGTATAAGAAAAGCCATATGGGGAATGGGAGTTTTACTTTTTCTATGTGGTTGCGGAAGTAAGGCAGATAAGACGGAATATAAGGATATTGCGGGAACTCAAGAAATAATATTTATTCGAGTGGGAAACTTCTTTTACCCGATAAAGGAAATCATAGAAACTACATGCAAAAGCATGGATCAAGAAATTGCTTTGCTGGCAAATGGGGGAGGAACCGGGTCCATAGGCGGGAAAATGCCCGGAGAGTCCGGGAGCCGGCCCGAACCATCCCAAGGAGCAGGCGAGTCTTCCGGTGGAGAGCAGACACCTTCCCAGGGAGAGCCTTTTCAGGGAAATCAGGAACCTTCCCAGGGAACAGCAGAACCTTCTCAGGGAGAGCCTTCCCAAGGGGCGGCGTCTGCTGTGCCGGATACCGGAGCGTCCGGTCAGGAAGGTTTACAGAATCTGCCTCGGGAATTGGTGGATTGTATCAATGCAAAACGGGTGGAGCAGGGGCTTACCTCCCTTTCAATCAATGAGGGATTGTCGGGCGGAGCAGTAATCAGAAGCCAGGAGGCTGCGTCCTCCTTCAGTCATACAAGGCCGGATGGAAGTAAATTTTATACGGTGAACGAAGAAGCCATGGCAGAATGCCTGGCACGCGTAGGTACAGGAACCGGAGCCGAAGAAATAGTGGAATCCTTGATAACATCCGATGGGGGTCACAGAGAATATATTATGGATGCTTCCATGACCATGGTGGGAATCGGTATATATGAAAAGGACGGAAAAATAACAATTTGCATGTTGTTTTCTTAAAAAGGCAGGGACGGGATGGTTAGATACAAAGGAAAAAGATTGAATCTATATGTTAACAATTATGTGGTTTTTGATTTAGAGACGACCGGAATCAATCAGATGAAAGATGAAATCATAGAAATTTCCGGTATAAAGGTAAGGGATAATAAAGTACTTGAGGAGTTTTCCGCTTTGGTCAATCCCGGAATACCCATACCTTTTGCTGCTACCAGGGTCAATGGCATAACCAATCAAATGGTAAGAAATGCGCCGGTGCTTGGTCGTGCTCTGAGTGATTTTTTGGATTTTGCAGGAGAAGATATTTTAGTAGGACATAATATACATACCTTCGATACCAATTTTATATATGATGGGGCTCTCAGAGAATTAGACAAACAGGTGCAAAATGACTATATAGATACCTTATATTTATCAAGAATGTGCTTGCCTCAGCTAAAGCACCATAAGCTTACGGATGTGGCAGAGCATTTTGAGATCAAAACGGAAGGTGCACACAGGGCATTAAATGATTGTGTGATGAACCAGAAATGCTATGAGGAGCTTGGACTGATTTGGGAGAAGCAAAAAAGCCTTGCAGCTCCAAAGGAAAGCAATAGAAGTAAGGGCAGCAGTCAGACAGTTTTGGTATGTCCTAATTGCGGTTGCTTATTAATGAAACGAAAAGGGCGGTTTGGGGAGTTTTTAGGCTGCAGTGGATTTCCTTCTTGCAGGTATACCGCAAAAGTATAGGAGATATTTTATGACTAGAAAAATAAGAATAACCCTATGTGTGATAATGATGCTGTGCATGGCCTTTTTCCTACAGGGCTGTGAGAAAAAGCCGGCAGAAACAAGGAATGATTCACAGATAACAGAAGCTCTGCCTCAGGATAATAAAGAAGACGCAGATAAAGAGTCGGTACCAAAGGAAGATACTATGCCTGAAACAATAGGAACGATACCTGAAACAACAGAAGCGTTAAAAAATGAAGATTTGGGAATTGCATATCCGTCCGCATCCGGCGCGTTGTCCGTTACGGGAACGCAGCTTACGGACAGTAAAGGTACTGCCATTCAATTAAGGGGAATCAGTACCCACGGGATTGCATGGTTTCCTGCCTATATTAATGAAGATTTCTTCAAAGAGCTTCGGGAAGATTGGAATGTAAATGTAATCCGCCTTGCTATGTATACGGCTGAAAATGAAGGCTATTGTAACGGAGGGGATCAGAAGAAGCTTAAAAAACTGGTTCAGGACGGTGTGGAATATGCGACAAATAATGACATGTATGTGATTATCGACTGGCATATTTTATCCGACAACAATCCCAATACTTATAAAAAAGAGGCAAAAGAATTTTTTGATGAAATGTCCTTGGCATATGCAGATTATAATAATGTAATATATGAGATTTGTAATGAACCCAATGGAGGAACCGGTTGGAGTGATATTAAATCCTATGCCGAGGAAGTGATTGAGGTAATCAGGAATAATGATGAGGACGGAATTATATTAGTCGGAACCCCTAATTGGTCCCAATTTGTAGATCAGGCAGCGGCAGATCCTATCACGGGATATGATAATATTATGTACACCCTTCATTTTTATGCGGCAACCCATACGGATGGTTTGCGTAATACTATGACAAAAGCAATTGATGCAGGGCTTCCCATATTTGTGAGTGAATACGGTATCTGTGACGCAAGCGGTAACGGTGCCATTGATGAAAATCAGGCAAATCAGTGGGTAAGTACCATGGATGCCAGAGGTGTCAGCTATGTGGCATGGAATATATCCAATAAGAATGAAACCTCCGCGATATTTAACAGCGGTTGTAATAAGGTTTCCAGTTTTACGGAGGATGATTTAAGCAGTTCGGGAAAATGGCTTTATAAATTATTGACCGGAGAAACCACTCCGGTACCCGCACAGTCCAAAGACCCCTCTGATTCAGCGCAAAAGCCTCAAAATACGGGTCAGGGAGACTCCAGCAAGGAAACCCTTACCGGAACTGAAATCTCTGTTAAAAGCGGCACTATAGAGTATACAGCGGTATGCACCGGAAGCTGGGAGTCTGAGGGAAAGACTTTTTATCAATATGATTTGACCTTAACCTCCGACAGTGCCTGTACTGCTTGGGAAATTGATATCACATTCAGCGATGCCATATCCTTCTCGGATGGCTGGAACGGAAATTATAGCGCAGACGGCAAGATTCTTCGCATTACTTCCAAAGATTATAACGGGAGCATATCCGCAGGGGGATCTATTTCTGACGTGGGATTTATCATAAGCGGCGGTTCAGGTATGGAAATTGTGGAATAAGCCTTTGTTTTTAGGAGTATTTACAAATAATCGTGAAAAACCAAGCACGGAAGCATAGAAAAGTCATAACCCCCAAGAATACTTCATACAATGTAAAAAAGTATTCTGAGGGGATTTCTTTTGAAGGATTATATTGAAGAACGTGCCATCAACATTGCAAACTATATTATTGACTCAAATGCCACCGTAAGACAGACGGCCAAGGCATTCGGAGTAAGTAAAAGCACGGTACATAAAGATGTGACAGACCGCCTTATGCAGGTAAACCCCATGCTTGCAAAGCAGGCCAGGCTTGTGTTGGATGTAAACAAATCGGAGCGGCATATTCGTGGCGGGCTTGCTACCAGAGAAAAATATTTACATCAACAAAAGAGAGGAATACAATAACGGATTACGGCGCTTATAAAAAGCCGTTAATGAGTCATACTAACATGGTCGCAGGGCATTTTCTGGAACTCAAACCGGAAAATGCCGATAGGGCGGCATATTTATATTGTTATAAATATTTGATTATGGTATATAGCGTAAAGCAAGTGGAGAAAAACAGGACGGTTTCCGCGTTAAGGAATGAAGAGTTAAAATCGAGGTGGAACCGTGTGAATAATTACACCCTTGAAGCAATTGTATTGTTTCAGGGGTTTATTTTATTATAGAAAAGTTTTTCCTATAAAATAAAAAACACTCCGCTGTAGATCACACTGTTGAGGTAAGGAAGATGCCGCTTACGCGACCCGCTACAGGCGCAGATTCTAGCAAAGCGATATTCTGTTTCGTTTTAAAATACTACAAGCCAGACACAGACTGCTTTAAAGCATGATGTGCCGTAAGTTAAGGAAAGGAACAGAACGAATTATGAAGGTTATTTTATCTGACGGAACAATATGTGAAAGCAGCTTTACCGAGGAGCTGGGGCGTAATGCGCTTCGGCATACTGCTGCGCATGTTTTAGCACAGGCAGGAAAAGACAGGGTTTAAGGTTCGTGAGGCACAGCTGCAGAAAATCCCCTATATGCTGATTATCGGGGATAAGGAGCAGGAAGACCACACTGTATCAGTCAGGGAACGAGATAATATAAAAAATACGGTTATGGATTCGGAGGATATTCTTAATTTAATTACCGATCAGGTAAAAAATAGAAGATAGTATTGGGGTTTCACAAACACAACTCTAAGATACAGGTTCCGGGGAAATCAAAAATACTTTGACTTTCCCCGGATACCTATCTTATAATGAAGTTTAGAAATTGTGAAACCTAATATTAGGAGGACAAGCATAAGCATGAATAAGGAATTGGTAATTGTCATTGATTTTGGCGGTCAGTATAACCAGCTGGTAGCCAGACGTGTGAGAGAAAATGATGTATATTGTGAAATTTATTCTTATAAGACCGATTTAGAAAAAATAAAAGCATTAAATCCCAAAGGTATTATCCTCACAGGAGGCCCAAATAGCTGCTATGAGGAAGGTGCGGCAACCTGCTCGAAGGAATTATTTGAAATGGGAATCCCGGTATTGGGTCTTTGCTATGGTGCTCAGATTATGACCCATGTATTGGGCGGCAAGGTAGAACGTGCGACAGTACGTGAATACGGTAAAACAGAAGTAACCGTGGACAATTCTTCCAAGCTTTTTACAGACATACCTACAAATACCATCTGTTGGATGAGTCATTTTGATTATATTAAAGACATGGCACCGGGTTTTAGCGCCGTGGCTTCAACTACAAATTGTCCGGTGGCAGCAGCGGAAGATGTTAAGAAGAATCTCTATGCCATCCAATTTCATCCCGAGGTGCTCCATACAGTAGAAGGCTCCAAGATGCTTAAAAATTTCCTGCATGGAATCTGCGGATGTACAGGGGACTGGAAAATAGATTCTTTTGTAGAAGAATCCATAAAGAGCATACGTGAGAAAGTAGGCAGCGGCAAGGTGCTTTGTGCTCTGTCCGGCGGAGTGGATTCCTCTGTGGCAGCAGTTATGCTGTCAAAAGCAGTAGGCGACCAGTTGACCTGCGTATTTGTTGACCACGGACTTCTCAGAAAAAATGAAGGCGACGAGGTAGAAGCTGTATTTGGTCCCGGCGGTAATTATAATCTTAACTTTATCCGTGTGAATGCACAGAAAAGGTTCTATGATAAATTAGCCGGTGTATCCGAGCCCGAGCAAAAGCGTAAAATAATCGGTGAAGAATTTATCCGGGTATTTGAAGAAGAAGCAAACAAGATCGGTGCAGTAGACTTTTTGGTACAGGGTACCATTTACCCCGATGTTGTTGAAAGCGGGCTGGGTGGTGAATCCGCAGTAATCAAATCCCATCATAATGTAGGCGGACTGCCCGATCATGTTAATTTCAAAGAAATTATTGAACCCCTTCGCAACCTGTTTAAGGACGAGGTGCGTAAGGTTGGATTGGAGCTTGGTATTCCTGAGTATCTGGTATTTCGTCAGCCCTTCCCAGGACCCGGTCTGGGCATCCGCGTAATCGGAGAGGTAACGGAGGAAAGGATCAAAATCGTGCAGGATGCGGACGCCATCTATCGCGAAGAAATAGCAAACGCAGGATTGGACAGAAGCATCAATCAATATTTTGCGGCCCTCACCAATATGCGTTCTGTCGGTGTTATGGGGGATGAGAGAACCTATGACTATGCCATTGCCCTAAGAGCAGTCCATACCATTGACTTTATGACAGCCGAGGCTGCGCCCCTTCCCTGGGAGCTCCTTCAAAAGGTAACCACTCGAATCATCAACGAGGTGAGCCATGTAAACAGAGTACTCTATGATGTTACAAGCAAACCGCCGGGGACGATTGAGTTTGAATAA
>CAZJAS010000026.1:0-6711 GCA_964544135.1 uncultured Clostridium sp.
AAGCATTTCACGATCTTGATTTGTATGTCCGCTGAAGCGGACAGATGGGAGTTAGTATAAATGAGACTTTGTAGTATAGCCAGCGGTAGCAGCGGTAACTGTATTTATGTCGGTTCTGAGGCAACACATCTTTTGGTGGATGTGGGTATCAGCGGAAAAAGAACGATAGCCGGCCTAAATGAACTGGGATTGACAGGTGCTGATATCGATGGAATCTTAATTACCCATGAGCATTCCGATCATATAGCGGGACTGGGTGTTTTGTGTAGGAAATATGATATACCCGTATATGCAACAAAGGGAACGATTCAGGCTATTTTAGATAATTGCGGAAGGAAGGCACCCGATATCTCTCTTTTCCATGCAATAGAAGCCGATAAGAAAGTAACTATAAAGGATATGACGGTTTCTCCTATGCGGATATCCCATGATGCAGCGGAACCGGTGGCTTATCGGATCGGTTATGAGGGAAAAAAGGTTGCGGTCTGTACGGACCTGGGCAAATTCAATGATTATACAGTGGAATGCCTTAAGGGTATGGATGCTTTGCTCTTAGAGGCCAATCATGATGTAAATATGCTTCAGGTAGGTCCCTATCCTTATTATCTAAAGCAGCGTATTTTAGGTGACAGGGGGCATCTTTCCAATGAAAATACAGGAAGGCTGCTAAACGGAATATTGCATGACGGACTCAAGGCAATTATGCTGGGGCATCTCAGTAAGGAAAACAATATGCCTGAGCTTGCATATGAGGCGGTCAGGATGGAGATAACCATGGGGAATTGTTCCTATAAAGCAGAAGATTTCTCCATATCGGTCGCAAATCGCAGTGAGCTATCCCCCGTCATAATGGTATAATGGAAAAGATTGAATGGAATGCAGGGATTTTGTATATAAAAAGATGCAAGGCATTAACCTTGCATCCTAAATGAATCTATATCAACTATTATATTTCCTGAAACAGAGGGGTGGAAAAGTATCGTTCTGCAGTATCGGGTAAAACAGTAACCACTGTTTTGCCCTTTCCTAATTTTTGTGCAAGCTTTAAGGCGGCCGCTACATTGGTTCCGCTGGAAATTCCGCACATTAAACCCTCTAAGCGGGCAAGGTCTTTGGCTGTTTGTATTGCTTCTTCATCACTTACAATATAAATATCATTATATATTTTTTGATTCAGATTACCCGGAATCAACCCGTCGCCAATCCCCATTTGTAAATGGGTGCCAATTGTACCGCCTGCTAAAATTGCGGCATTCTCAGGTTCTACTGCCCAGATTTCAATATCCGGATTTTGGGCTTTTAACACTTCACCGATACCGCTGATGGTTCCACCGGTACCGATACCGGAACAAAATCCATGAATGGGTCCCGCTACCTGTTCCATTATTTCCAGGCCTGTATGATGTTTATGTACCATGGGATTGGCTATGTTTTCAAACTGCTGGGGAATATAAACTCTGGGGTTTTCCTTGGCCATTGCTTGAGCTGTTTTTAAGCATTCATCAATGCATTCACCGATATTTCCCCCGTCATGAATCAGGATGACTTCGGCACCGTAATGATTTACCAGCTTGCGGCGTTCTTCACTTACGGAATCAGGCATGACAATAATGGTTTTATAACCCTTAACAGCACCGATTAAGGCAAGACCGATTCCCTGATTACCGCTTGTAGGCTCTACAATAATGGTATCGGGTCCGATAAGCCCCTCTTTTTCGGCCTGCTTTATCATATTATAAGCAGTCCTTGTCTTAATGGAACCGCCTACATTCAGTCCTTCAAATTTAACAAGTACTTCTGCAGCTTCCGGATGATTCATTTTAGAAAGCCTTACCATGGGGGTGTGACCGATTGCGTCGAGAATATTATTATATATCATGTTTCTGTTACCTCATTATATTTTATTTGTCTATATAAAAAAGATTATAGCATGAACTTAGTTTCTAAACAAGAAAAGGAAAAACATGATATAAATAATAAGATATCGGTAGTAAAGGAAAAAACAGATATAAGCGAACGGATGGGAGTTAGATTATAATAAATAGAAGTAAAATTATAAGTGTAAATTTAAATATAAAAAATGGAATAGGAAAATACTATGAGTGCAAAAGCAAAAAATATAATCGCTATGATTATTTTTGGGACAATCCCCGTTTTTATAAGAAATATCGAAATGAGCTCTTTGGAAACTGCCTTTTGGCGTGGCTTAATTGCTATTTTCATCTTGTTTTTTGTATATAAAATAATACTTAGAAAGAAATCGTCAATAATGTCTGTAAAGGATAAACTTCTTCTCATGGTTACCGGAATGGGGATTGGATTAAACTGGGTTTTATTGTTTATGGCATACGATTATACCAGTGTGGCTGCAGCAACCCTTGCCAATTATTTCGCACCGGTTATTGTAATGGTAGTCTGCCCTTTATTATTTAAGGAAAAAGCCCGTCTTCTTCAATATATCTGTTTTATTATGGCTACCTTGGGGCTGGTATTGGTAATCAGCGGCGGAGGAATGGAAAACAGCGGAAATATTAAAGGAATTGCATGCGGATTGCTGGCAGCTTGCTTTTATGCGGCAGCGGTTTTGATGAATAAGTTTATTAAAGTAGGAAACGACGTAGAACGGACAATCTGGCAATTTTTAGGTGCCGTTTTAATCTTATTTATAATGATGTTGGGAAAAGGTGAATTTAAAATCAGTGAAATTTCGTTATTTGGACTGGGCAATCTATTTATATTAGGTATTGTCCATACCGGAATATGTTATTGGTTATATTTTTCATCCATCCGTGATATGAAAGGGGCAGAGACGGCAATCTTAAGCTATATAGACCCTTTAATGGCTATTTTAATATCTGTTTTCTATTATAAAGAACAAATATTTCCTCTGCAATGGGTAGGAGCCTTATTCATTTTAGGCTTTACTTGTTTGTATGAATTGTTTCAAAGTAAAGTATTAAACTTGGACGGACAGAAGAAAGGAAGTTATGAAACATGAGGTTAATCCTTCATTATTTAAAAAGATACAAATTATTGCTTTTCTTTAATGTAATATCAGTAATCGGATTTGTATTGGTAGAGTTGGGAATCCCAACCATATTATCTGAAATGATAAATTACGGAGTTTTAAAAGACGATAAGCAGTATATCTATTCTGTAGGAGGTAGAATATTTATTATTGCCGTTTTGGGAGTGTTAGGAATGATTGCAATGGGATATTGCTGTGCAAGAATTTCCACTTTGGTAACTAGGGATATACGTAATGATGTTTTTAAGAAGATACAGTCCTTTTCCCATGAAGAGATGAATCACTTTGGAATTTCTTCTCTCATTACTCGGACAAACAATGATGCGTTTCAAATTTTAAATTTTATGAATGTTATATTGCGGACAGCTCTCATGACTCCCGCTATGATTATTGTTAGTTTTACCCTTACTCTTATGACATCGGTTAAATTATCCCTTATCATTGCGGCTACAGTACCCTTGATTATTATCGGGGTTATTATTGTAGGGAAAGTTTCATCATCCATCAGTGAAAAGCAGCAAAAGTCAATCGACGGATTAAACCGGATATTCAGAGAGAACCTGACCGGTATCAGAGTAATTCGTTCATTTAATAATGATGAGTATGAAAGCAAGCGCTTCGGCAGTGAAAATGAAAATCTTATGAATCAGACCAGAAAGCTATTCAAGCTTATGGCATCTACAGAGCCTGTATTTTTCTTTCTGATGAATATAGCAGCTCTTTGCATTTATTTTTTCGCGGCGCGAATGATTGATGCAAATACCTTGGAAATAGGGAATCTGGTAGCATTTTTAGAGTATTTATTTCATGCAATGTTTTCCGTTATGCTATTTTGTATGGTATTTATGATGTATCCAAGAGCCAATGTCTCAGCAAAACGTATCTTAGAAATATTAAATACCGAGCCGCATATTAAGAATGAGCAAGAACAAAAGCAAACAGATTCGGTAAAGGAAAATGCATCCGGCATTGTATTTAAAGATGTAACCTTTGTTTATCCGGACGGAGAAGAAGCAGTACTGAAGGATATCTCTTTTGAGGCTGTGAGGGGTGAGACCGTTGCCTTTATAGGAAGTACGGGATCGGGGAAAAGTACACTTGTACAGCTGGTACCAAGATTTTACGATGTAACAAGCGGAAGTATCTTAATTGATGGTGTTAACGTAAAAGATATGAATCTTACATCACTTAGAAATAAGATTGGGTTTGTGGCTCAAAGGGCAAATTTATTCAGCGGTACGATTGAAGAAAATATTCGTTTCGGAAAAGAGGATGCTACAAAAGAAGAAATCATCCATGCGGCTAAGGTAGCACAGGCCTATGATTTTATAATGGAAAAACCAAAGCAGTTTGAAGAAAGGATTGTGGAAGGTGCCACCAATGTTTCAGGCGGGCAAAAGCAGAGATTATCCATAGCCAGATCACTGGTAAGAAATCCACAAATATATATTTATGACGATTCATTTGGAGCTCTTGATTTTAAAACAGATGCCAAGCTTCGTAATGCGTTAAAAAAAGAAATAAAAAATGCAATCACTTTAATAGTGGCCCAAAGAGTTTCCACTATTATAGATGCGGATAAAATAATTGTATTAAATGAAGGAAAAATTGAAGGAATGGGAACCCATAAAGAGCTTCTTGCTTCCTGTCCCATCTATTATGAAATCGCAGCTTCTCAGCTGAGTGAGGAGGAACTGCAGTATGATTAAGGAAAAAAGAGATAAAAGTAGAAATGATAGTAGAAATAAAAATATAAATGAAAGTATAAATGAGAGTAGAAATGAAAATATAAATGAGAGTAAAAATCAAAGTATTAATAAAGATACCAATCAAATAAGTATAGGAGAATGTCTAAAACAATTAATTATTTTTATTAAACCACATAGATTCAAGCTTGCTATTGGGTTAATTATGGTACTGATTGCAAATATAACCTTTGCGCTTCTACCTATTGTGGAAGGCGGGATTACAACCCAGTTGGCTAAGGATGCAAAGGAAATCATAGATAAGGTTCAGGGAGCTCATGTTCACTTTGAAATTTTAATTAGAATTATTTTAACCCTAATTACGATTTATATTATAAAAACCGTGTCCCAGCTTATTACAGCGGTATATCTGACCGACGCCATCCAAAAAACAATGCATGATATCCGTGACGCCCTGCAGAAGAAAATTCAACGTCTGCCGGTTCGTTATTTTGATGATCATGCTTTCGGAGATATATTAAGCTGTGTGACAAATGATGTGGATACACTAAGTAATGCTTTGCAGCAAACATTATCGAGAGTCCTAGCTGCCATACTTACTTTTATTTTTGTAATCTCAATGATGCTATATATTAATGTAAAAATGGCATTGGTAACCTTGTTAATAATTCCGTTAACCTTTATCATTACCCGCTTTTTTGTAAAACGGTCTCAAAAATTATTTAATGTACAGCAGGAAACATTGGGAGAACTGAACGGAACGATTACCGAATTATATGGAGGCTTTAATGAAATCCTTTTATATAATAAACAGGATTCATCCATTGCTAAATTTGAAGATGTAAACAATCGTATGTGTGAGGCATCCTTTAAGGGACAGTTTGTTTCTGCTCTTATCCATCCCTTTGTTTCTTTTGTAGCCTATGCGATAATTGGTGTTGCATCTATAATGGGCTGTATATTTGTATTGCAAGGAGTAATGCCTCTTGGAAATCTTCAAGCCTTCATCAGATATATATGGCAGCTTAATGATCCCTTATCCCAGGTTTCCCAGCTATCGGCACAAATTCAATCTGCTTATTCGGCAATGAGCCGTATTTTTACTCTTTTGAATGAAGAAGAGGAGCAGTCAAAAGGAAGCATAGATATAGATCCGGAAAAGATAAAAGGAGATGTTACTTTTGAACATGTGGAATTTGGATATGATGATGATCTTTTAATGAAGGATGTTAATTTTACAGTAAAAAGAGGCCAGATGGTGGCACTTGTGGGGCCGACCGGAGCGGGTAAAACTACCATGATGAATTTGCTTCTTAGATTTTATGATGTGCGTGGAGGCTCCATTAAAATCGACGGTATTAATATAATGGATATGGATAGAGAGCAATTAAGAGAATTATTTTCTCTTGTATTACAGGATACCTGGTTATTTTCCGGAAGTATTTACGATAATATTCGCTACGGAAGACTGGATGCAAGAAAGGATGAGGTGATAGATGCGGCGAAAACAGCTAATGTTCATCACTATATCAGAACCCTTACCAAAGGCTATCATTCATTAATAAATGAAGAGGCAAGCAATATATCTTCCGGTGAAAAGCAGCTCCTTACGATTGCCAGAGCAATTTTAAAGGATCCTCAGATTTTAATTTTAGACGAAGCAACCTCTTCTGTGGATACCAGATTGGAAAGAAGGCTTCAGGATGCTATGAAGAGGGTAATGGCAGGGAGAACCTCCTTTGTAATTGCTCATCGTCTCTCTACAATACGAAATGCGGATTTGATATTGGTTATCCAAGATGGAGATATCGTAGAACAGGGAACACACGAATCATTGTTAGAGAAAAAAGGATTTTACGAAAAGCTATACTATTCACAGTTTGCTAAGGAAAACGGAGAAGAAATATAGTACTTAAAAGGTAAAATCCATTAACTATCAGATTCAATTGTGCTATAATAAGCAAGCAAAGCGTATGA
>CAZJAS010000026.1:6811-25226 GCA_964544135.1 uncultured Clostridium sp.
AAATCCATTAACTATCAGATTCAATTGTGCTATAATAAGCAAGCAAAGCGTATGACTCTTGTTAAGCCAAAGTTAAGATTACTCTATTACAGAAAGTAGCTATTGCCAAAGTAATGACTTGAGAATATAATGAATACGATTTAACAACGGGTCATAAGAGAACAGAAAGGTGTACTATACTATGAATAAAACAATTATCACTGTTGTAGGAAAAGACACAGTAGGAATTATTGCAAAGGTATGTAAATATCTTGCGGAGAATCAAATTAATATACTGGACATTTCACAAACTATTGTTCAGGACTATTTTAATATGATGATGGTGGTAGATACAACAGTAAGCGCAAAGCAGCATGGCGATATGGCGGATGAATTAGACCTTTTAGGTGAGGAAATCGGAGTGATCATAAAATGTCAGAAGGAAGAAATCTTTGACAAAATGCATAGAATATAGGTCTAATAGGTAATTGCAAAACTCATTTTCAGTGACTCTACTCATGATAACTTTGGAATGGTTAGAAAAACCGGCTGACAAAGTAATATCATGAGTAGAGCAACTAGAAAATAGTATTGCGATTACCTAATAGTGTTTGAGATAACAAGGAGAAATAGCATGATTAATATATATGAAGTAGTGGAAACAAACAATATGATTGAAAAGGAAAATTTAGATGTCCGAACCATAACTATGGGTATCAGCTTGCTTGATTGTATTGATTGTGACCTTAACAAGCTAAAAGAAAAAATTTATAACAAAATATATGATGCGGCCAAGGATTTGGTAAAAACAGGTGAGGAGATTTCCAGAGAATATGGTATACCCATTGTGAATAAGAGAATTTCCGTAACACCCATTGCTTTGATAGGCAGCGCTGCCTGTAAGACCATTGAGGACTTTGCCGATATTGCAAGGACGCTTGATAAGGTGGCACATGATGTAGGCGTTAATTTTATCGGCGGTTATTCGGCATTGGTAAGCAAGGGTATGACTCCTGCGGAAGAGTTGCTAATCCGCTCGATTCCCTTGGCACTGTCAGTCACGGAGAGGGTGTGCAGTTCCGTTAATGTGGGTTCCACCAGAACCGGAATTAATATGGATGCAGTCCGTTTAATGGGAGAAATCATAAAGCAAACCGCAGAATATACCAAAGAAATCGATTCCTTAGGATGTGCCAAGCTGGTTGTATTTTGTAATGCGCCGGATGACAATCCTTTTATGGCGGGTGCTTTCCATGGAGTTACGGAATCGGATAAGATTATTAATGTTGGTGTCAGCGGTCCGGGTGTGGTAAAAACAGCCTTGGAGAAGGTACGTGGCGAGAGCTTTGAAGTGCTTTGCGAAACCATCAAGAAAACGGCATTTAAAGTGACAAGAGTTGGACAGCTGGTTGCACAGGAGGCCTCTAAGATGCTGGGGGTTCCCTTTGGTATTGTGGATTTATCATTGGCTCCTACACCTGCGATCGGTGACAGCGTTGCGGATATTTTGTGTGAAATCGGTTTGGAATATGTGGGTGCACCGGGCACAACGGCGGCACTTGCTCTGTTAAATGATCAGGTGAAAAAAGGTGGTGTAATGGCATCTGCTTATGTAGGTGGTCTTTCCGGCGCGTTTATTCCTGTCAGTGAGGATCAAGGTATGATTGATGCGGTAACAGCGGGAGCGCTTACCATTGAGAAGTTGGAAGCCATGACATGTGTATGTTCCGTAGGACTTGATATGATTGCGATTCCGGGAGATACGAAGGCAACCACCCTTTCGGGCATTATTGCCGATGAAATGGCAATCGGCATGATTAATCAAAAAACGACTGCTGTTAGGATTATACCGGTAGTGGGTAAGGACGTTGGTGAAACTGTTGAGTTTGGCGGTCTTTTGGGTTATGCGCCCGTCATGCCCGTGAACGGCTTTTCTTGTGATGATTTTATTAACCGAGGCGGAAGAATTCCTGCCCCGATTCACAGCTTTAAAAATTAAGCATGGAGTGTGGATACATAAAAGAAGATGAAAAAGAATAATAAAAAAGTAAATCATGTATGGAGATGTACTCCGACCCAGTTGATTTTATTGGGATTTTTAGGTGCCATTCTGATTGGTACCTTCTTGCTTTGTTTGCCGTTTGCGACTAAAAACGGTCATTCGGCTTCCTTTATTGATGCACTTTTTACAGCAACGACTTCTGTTTGTGTTACTGGCCTGGTTGTGGTGGAAACAGCAGGTTATTGGAGCCTTTTTGGCAAAATTGTAATTCTCTTACTGATCCAATGCGGTGGCTTGGGTATTATGTCGTTTACCACGGCTATACTTTTGGTTTTGGGTAAAAAAATCACGCTGCGTGATAGAGTTTTATTAGAGGAAGCTTTCAATTTAAGCAGCTTGAGTGGTCTTCTTCGTTTTTTAAAAAAAGTTTTTATAGGCACATTCCTGGTAGAAGGACTGGGAGCCTTTTTTTGTGCATTTACATTGATACCGATTTATGGTCCGATAAAGGGGATTTGCTTCTCTGTATTTCATTCGGTTTCTGCATTTTGCAATGCCGGAATCGATTTATTGGGTGCCGACAGTTTAATTCCCTTTCGGTATGACTATTTATTTAACATCGTGACCATGCTCTTGATAGTTGCGGGTGGTCTGGGATTTCCTGTTTGGTGGGATTTAATAAAAGGTGTAAAAGAGATGGTAAGGAATAAGAAAACAGCCCGCTATAGCCTTCATAAATTATCCCTACACAGTAAGTTGGCATTGATTTTTACGACAGGACTGCTTCTGACAGGTACAATCATCATTTATCTTTTGGAAAAAGACAATCCGGGAACCTTGGGAGGAGAAACCCTTCCCCATGGACTTTTGATGTCGGCATTTCAGACGGTTACCATAAGAACAGCGGGCTTTTTCACTTTGCCACAACAAAACCTGACCCAGGCCGGGGCTTTTATTTCTATGATTCATATGTTTATAGGCGGTTCTCCTATTGGGACGGCAGGAGGGATTAAAACTACTACAATGGCTGTTTTGGTAATGACGGCATGGTGCTTGATTAGAGGCAAAAGAGAGACTACCGTTTTAGGCCGTACCATTTCGCGCGGAACAATCAGGAAAGCATTTGGGATAGTAACGGTCAGCCTGGCAATTATTACAACTGCCATTATGATTATGATGATTTTTGAAAATGGAAGTTTCCTGGATATGTGCTATGAGGTCATAAGTGCCACTGCTACAGTGGGGCTTTCCAGAAATATCACACCTTCTCTTGGCAATATTGGAAAAATTGTAATCGTACTTTGTATGTATTTGGGCAGAACGGGCCCCATTTCCCTCGCTATTGCTTTGGGGGAAAAGAAGGAAGAAAAAGGTAATTACAGCTTTCCCGTGGAAGAATTTCCTGTGGGATGAGTTTTCTAAATTATAAATTAAACAGGTAATTGGGAAACTTGTTTATAATGGCTCTACTGATCATAGTACTTTGTCAGCCGGTTTTTCTAATCATTCCAATGAGCCCCTAAGTGTAAAAGCATGTTCAGCAAAGGCTTCCCTGCTTTTAGAAATCCCTTACGGTCTCATCTCCATAGAAAAAGATGGCATTCCAAAGTAATATGATCAGTAGAGCCACTAGTAAGTTTCACAAATACCAATATAAATAAAATTAAGAAAGGATGCCACAGGGTTATATAGGAACCCGCAGTGGCAGTATCGCAGGCTGACCTGCGGTATGTAGGGGAAAAATATGAAGAAAAAAATCAATCCAGAAAAACAATCATTTGCCGTCATTGGATTAGGTAAATTCGGAAGTAATGTGGCCATGGAATTATCTGCGGCGGGAGCACATGTATTGGCTATTGACATTGATGAAGAGAGGGTGGCGGATATTGCAGAGCATGTTACTTTTGCAGTAAGAGTGGATGTATGCGATAGTAAGGCAATGGCTTCTCTTGGGATATCCAATATGGATGCGGTCGTTGTTGCTATTACGGAAAGCTTGGATGCCAGCATTATGGCAACCATACTTGCCAAGGAGGCAGGCGTTCCTTTGGTTATTGCCAAGGCGAAGGAAGAGCTGCATGCAAGAATATTGAAAAAGACAGGTGCAGATCGTGTGATTGTACCGGAGAGAGAGTCCGGTATACGGTTAGCGCATAATATATTAGCGGGTAATTTTCTGGAATTTGTAGAGCTGTCACAAAAAGTAAGAATGGTTGAGGTGCAGGTGAAACCCGATTGGATAGGGAAGACACTGCGGGAACTGAAATTACGGAATAAATACCAGGTCAATGTGATTGCCGTTAAGGAAAATACGGATAGTGAGGCTATGCTTCACATTGACCCTGATATGAAATTACTGGAAGGAATGTCACTTTGGATGGTTCTTGATAAAAATAATATGGAAATAATCCTATAATTCCATAATTCAAGGCAGGATTATAATTTGCCGGCGGTACTCATTTATAATGGGGCGGCCGGCTTTTTTTGCGGCAATACTGTCATAGAGATGGGCAGCAAAAATATCTTGTTGAAGCTGATGTATCCCAATTGGAGAAAGCAGCTTATCTGCGTCTGCCAACTTGGAAATCAAAGGGAGGCTGCTATCTCTTAATTCGCCGAATAGAGCATGAGATGATTTTTTGAAGCCCAGAATACGTGCATATTGTGCCTCTCCGGCGGCAGCATAGTCAAGCATATCCTGTTTTTTAATATGAAGCAGGATATGGAGCAGGCATCGGTTGATTCTGGTATGAGTCAAGTCCTTAGATTTAAGCAGGCTTGTGCTAAAGGTAGAATAAGAGCTATAGTTTTCCCAAAGCCGGCTTATTTTGTCTGACAGTGCCTGTGAAACATCTGCAAAGGCTGTATAACCTTCTTGCTGTAAACAAAGGAGGCGGTAAAAGAGCATGGAAGAAAAATCATCTGTAGTTACCGGATCCCCGTCATCTAAGCTTCTTTTTAGCAGGGCTAAGATAGTATCGGGCATATAGGAGGATAGTTTTTCATAATCAACTCCGTCAAAGATATTCTGGCGGATCGCCATGGCAGAGCAATAGCTGCCGGTCATTGAGGGATTCAAATAACCGGAACCTTCTCTGGTGAGGGTATAGATTTCCATGGAACTGCCCAATCTATAAAGAGCCTTTATATATTCCACACCAAGAATATTGTTGGGTGATTCTAAAAGGGATCCATGCTTTCCTAAGGCAAGGCTGCGTGCGGCAGGGAAGGACATCCCCTTACGCAGATTTTCCCGTAGCTGCTGTTTAAAGAGCTTAGGCTCTTCGGCAAGAATATGTGCAGCTTCACGTAAGGGAGCAATTTCTCCGCATTCACTTCCGAAACACAGGGAATCAATCGAAAGCCCTTCGAGAATGGAAACAGCACCTTTTGAAAAATATTCAGCGCTTCCGACGGCATAGCATACGGGAAGCTCAATCACCAGATCGGCACCACCGAGTAGAGCCATTTCACAGCGGATATATTTATCAAGAAGAGCGGGTGTTCCCCGTTGTGTAAAATTACCGCTCATGATAACCACTGCATAATCGGCACCGGAAAGTTTTTTTGCCTGTGATAGCTGGTAGAGATGTCCATTATGGAAGGGGTTATATTCTGCTATTATTCCTACGGTTTTCATTTTATTCTCCTTAAACGATAAAACGTTAGTAAACCAACAAAAGAAATGTGAAAAAAATAACATACTATGTAAGAGTTTACATAGTGAGAGGAATCACATTTTTAATCATATAAAACTAAGGTTTGTACATAAAAATATACAATTTTTCGCATATTTTAACTTGTATGCAATTTATGTATCTAGTATAATATAAATAAGTTATTTTGCATAGACGAAAGCGGAAGGGAGAAAGAGATGTCATACATTGATTTGATAAAGGAAAGAGCCAAGGTTGACAAAAAGACGATTGTGTTACCGGAATCCAATGACAAGAGGACATTGATTGCTGCTGCAAAAATATTGGAGGAAAGAATCGCAAATATTATCATGATTGGTGATGAAGAAAAAATCATGGACGGCGCCGGTTGGTTGGAAGTTGACTTAGATGGTCTTGTTGTGGTCAATCCCCGTACAACGGACAAGCTGGATGAATATGTTAATGTATTATACGAAACCAGAAAATCCAAAGGTATGACTGAGGAAAAGGCAAGGGAGATTTTGCTGAATGATTACTTGACTTTTGGTATAGTTATGGTAAAAAACAATGATGCTGACGGTATGGTGGCAGGAGCCTGCCATTCCACTGCACAGACCTTGCGTCCTGCACTTCAGATTTTAAAGACGGCACCCGGTGTAAAACTGGTTTCCGCATTTTTTATTATGGATACGGTGATGAAGGATCAGGGAGAAGAGGGTACATTCCTGTTTGCAGACTGCGGACTCAATCAGGATCCCACACCGGAAGAAATGGCGGCAATTTGTGAGACTTCCTCCAGAAGCTTTAAAGCTCTGGTAGGTCCCAAGCCTGTTATTGCCATGCTTTCCCATTCCACAAAGGGAAGCGCAAAGCATCCTTTGGTTGATAAGGTGGTAGAGGCTACCAGAATCACAAGAGAGCAATATCCTCATCTTGTAATTGATGGTGAACTGCAGACAGATGCGGCATTGGTTCCTTCCGTTGCCAAATTAAAAGCACCCGGCAGTCCCATAGGCGGCAGAGCCAATATTCTTATTTTCCCCAATTTGGATGCGGGAAATATCGGATACAAATTAGTACAAAGACTTGGCGGGGCAGAGGCTTACGGTCCCATGCTGCAAGGGATTGCAAAGCCGGTCAATGACCTGTCAAGAGGATGTTCATGGGAGGATATAGTAGGTGTGGTGGCACTGACTGCCGTGCAGGCACAGTTGGTATAAGGGAAAGGAAAAGTATATGAATATTTTAGTTATTAATTGCGGAAGCTCCTCTTTAAAATTTCAATTAATTAATGCAGAAACAGAAAAGCTGTATGCGAAGGGTATTTGTGAGCGGATCGGTATTGAGGGAAGCAAGATTGTATACACGCCTGACGGCGGTGTAAAGGAAGAAACCGAAGCTTCCATCGATAACCATACAGATGCTATCAGATTGGTTTTACAAGTACTTACCAATGAAAAGACCGGCGTGGTAAAGACATTGGATGAAATCGGAGCGGTAGGGCATCGTATTGTCCACGGAGGAGAAAGGTTTTCAGAGGCTACGCTGATTGATGATGAGGTAATAGAAGTGATTACCCAATGCAACGAGCTTGCCCCCCTGCACAATCCGGCCAATTTAATCGGTATTGCGGCCTGCAGAAAGTTAATGCCGGATATACCTATGGTAGCTGTGTTTGATACTGCATTCCATCAGACCATGCCGGAAAAAGCATATATGTACGGATTACCCTATGAATATTATACCAAGTATAAAATCAGAAGATACGGCTTCCACGGAACAAGCCACTCCTATGTAAGTAAAAGGGCGGCAGAGGTATTGGGAGAAAAATATGAGGATTTAAAAATCATCGTTTGTCATTTGGGAAACGGTGCCAGTGTATCGGCTGTTAAAAACGGTGTATGTGTGGACACCTCCATGGGATTGACTCCTTTGGAAGGACTTATTATGGGAACACGCTCCGGAGATATTGACCCGGCTATCATAGAGTTTCTTGCACATAAGGAAGATAAGTCCATTGATGAGATTATGGAAATACTGAATAAGAAATCCGGAGTACTTGGTTTATCCGATAATTTATCCTCTGATTTCAGAGATTTAGAGGATGGCTACCATGCGGGCAATGAAAGAGCCATCAGCACCATGGAAACCTTTGCATATCGGGTTGCTAAATATATCGGCGGCTACACTGCGGCTATGAACGGCGTGGATGTTATTTGTTTTACGGCAGGTGTGGGCGAAAACGGTCCTTTTTTACGTAGTATCATATGTGATAACTACTTGGGTTATCTTGGTGTGAAACTGGATTTAGAGGCAAATGAAAAGCGTGGAGAAGATATTACAATTACCGTACCTGAGAGCAAGACCAAGGTTATGGTAATTCCCACCGACGAAGAGCTTTCGATAGCCAGAGAGACCTATAGACTTGTAAATTCATGAAATAGTGCTAATTAATATTAAAAACGGTATCGTCAAATGATAGATTCCAATCACATCTGGAAGTTTCATTTGGCCATACCGTTTCTTTATTACTGATTATTATTTTAATGACATTATTGAACAAAAGTAATGATGGCAAGAATAATGCCGACTAATTCGTATAAACCAATCAGAGCACTGATAACGCCGGTAATAATGCCAATGATGGGAATTATGCTAATCAAACCTACAATCAAACCAAGTACAAGAGCTATGGCTATGTATAATACAATTACAATAACAAGGCTCATGAGATTGTCTTTTTGAATCTTAGCATTCAGGGGAAATAAGGGTAATAATTTTTCCATGGCTATAATCTCCTTTTTTAGTTTAAAATATGATATTTCATAAATATTGTTCCTTGTCAGTATACAATGAAAAAAATAAAAAGTCAAAAAATAAAATAATAATTGACACAAATCGTAGTCGGTTGTAATATGATAAATAATAAATTAAATAGTGGTTATAAACCGATGATGTGGAGATAAAAACGGAACGTGCACTTACAGAGAGACCGGGAAGCTGAGAATCGGACAGGACGCAGGCTGTTAAATGGACCACGGAGGGCATGGTGAACGAATTTTTTCTAGTATCCGTGACGTGAAGGCATACGTTAGTTGTCAGGGATATGTCAGTATCCTAAAAGAGCGCTTTTCCGGCATTTTGCAGGCATAAGTGAATCAAGGTGGCACCACGGGTAGAATATAACTCGTCCTTGACAGATAAGAAATTTATCTGTCAAGGGCGTTTTTTATTATAAAAAATAGTCCGGAAAGGAGGAGTAAGATGGAAACAAAGAAAAAGGATTTGCAAATATATCCTGAAAAAGAAAAGGTAATGGAATTGGCAAATACTAAAATGTATGGTGTGATCCCGGTTTATACCGAATTGTACGGGGATATGACAACACCCATTGAGGTAGTAAAAAGACTGAAGAAGGTAAGCGCTCATGTATTTTTATTAGAAAGTGCGGAGGATAATAAGCTTTGGGGAAGATATACTTTTTTGGGAGCAAATCCCAAACTTGAAATTGTTTGCAGAGACGGCAAGGTAGAGATAACCGAGAATAAAGGTAAAAAGTATCTCTATGAAAATCCGCGAGGGTGTATCAGAAACATTATGAATGAAAACAAAAGCCCAAGGATAGAGGAGCTTCCTTCTTTCAGCGGTGGACTGGTGGGGTATTTTTCCTATGATTTTATTAAATACAGCGAACCGTCGCTGGATTTAGATGCAATAGATTCCGAGAAGTTTTCCGATGTGAATTTAATGCTTTTTGATACAATAATTTGCTTTGATCATTATAAGCAAAAAATCCTATTGATTCAAAATATAAAAGCAGAATATGCAGAAACAGAGTATGAAAAAGCCAGAGAGGATTTGGAAGTACTAAAAAATTTAATACTGCATGGAGAAAAGGAAGAATCGGAACCCTTTCGTTTACAAACAAAATGCGAACCTCTTTTTTCCAAAGAAGAGTATTGCGTCATGGTTGAAAAGGCAAAGCATTACCTCAAAGAAGGTGACATTTTTCAAGTGGTTTTATCCAATCGTCTGGAAGCTAAAATGAAGGGAAGCCTGTTAGAGGTTTACCGTGTACTTCGGACACAGAATCCATCTCCCTATATGTTTTATTTTTCCGGTAAGGACGGAGAAATTGCCGGTGCCAGTCCGGAAACCTTAGTAAGGTTGGAAGACAATAAAATCTACACATTTCCATTGGCAGGTACCAGAAGAAGAGGAGCGGACAGAGAAGAGGATGAAAGTTTGGAGGCAGAATTACTAGCGGATGAAAAAGAACTTGCAGAGCATAATATGCTGGTGGATTTGGGCAGAAATGATCTGGGTAAAATCAGTGAAATCGGTTCTGTGAAGGTAGATCAGTATATGAGTATTCATCGTTTTTCTCATGTGATGCATATCGGTTCCACCGTATCAGGTACCATAAGAAGCGATAAGGATGGACTGGATGCAATAGAGGCTGTGCTTCCGGCAGGAACACTTTCAGGTGCTCCTAAGATAAGGGCATGTGAAATCATAAATGAGTTGGAAAACAATAAGAGGGGCATATACGGAGGAGCGATCGGTTATCTTTCTTTTTCGGGCGGTATGGATACCTGTATTGCCATCAGGCTTGCTTTTTCCAAAGAGGATAAGGTGTATATAAGGTCAGGGGGCGGTATAGTGGCGGACAGTGCTCCGGAAAATGAGTACCGGGAATGCCTGCAAAAGGCTGCAGCAGTAATGAAAGCTATGGAGACGGCAGAGGGAGGACTTTAAAATGATTTTATTGATCGATAATTATGACAGTTTTTCCTATAATGTATACCAGCTGGTGGGTAGCTTTGATTCCCATATCCGGGTAATCAGAAATGATGAAATGACAGTGGAGGAAGTAGAGGCACTTAACCCCGAAGCAATTATACTTTCACCCGGTCCGGGCAGACCGGAGGATGCTGGAATCTGCTGCGATGTGGTTAGAGAACTGGGCAGCAGGATAAAAATATTAGGGATCTGTTTAGGGCATCAAGCCATATGCCGGGTATACGGCGGAGAAATTACCTATGCCAAAAGGCTGATGCATGGTAAACAGTCGGAAGTGTTTATCAAAAGTGAGAGTAAGCTGTTTGCCGGAATGAAAGCTTCCTTTTTAGGGGCAAGATACCATTCCCTAGCGGTGGGTGAAAATACCATACCCGAAGCATTAACGGTGGCTGCCAGAACCGCAGACGGTGAAATCATGGCAGTGGAACATAGAGATTACCCGGTGTTCGGTGTACAGTTTCATCCGGAATCGGTTTTGACACCGGATGGGGGAAAAATAATAGAAAATTTCATGAAACTATAAGTGTAAAAGAGGAGGATATATCATGATTAAAGAAGCAATTATAAAATTATCCAGAAAAGAAGATATCGGCTATCACATGGCAAAAATCGTAATGAATGAAATAATGAGCGGAGTAGCAACGGATATTCAGAAGGCGGCATATTTAAGTGAGCTTTCCATGAAGGGGGAAACCATAGAAGAAATAACGGGCTCAGCGGAGGAGATGAGAAACCATGCTACAAAGCTCCCATATGAGGGAGAGGCTTTGGAAATTGTAGGAACCGGCGGGGACGGCGCCAATTCTTTTAATATCTCAACCACAGCGGCATTTGTAATATCTGCGGCAGGGGTTCCTGTAGCAAAGCACGGAAATCGGGCAGCCAGCTCTAAATCGGGTGCGGCGGATGTGTTAGAAGCGTTGGGAATCGATATTACGGTATCACCGGAAAAAAGTGCCGAGATTTTAAAAGAAATCGGTATCTGCTTTCTGTTTGCACAGGGATATCATGGCGCAATGAAATACGTAGGTCCCATCAGAAAAGAATTAGGCATCCGGACCGTATTTAATATATTAGGTCCTTTGACCAATCCGGCTAAAACCACCATGCAGGTTATGGGCGTGTATGAGGATGAAATGGTAATGTCAATGGCGGAGGTATTGATGAATCTCGGTGTGAACAAAGGAATGGTAGTATATGGGCAGGATAAGCTGGACGAAATATCCATGAGTGCTCCTACCAGCATATGCGAGATAAGGGACGGAAAGCTTCTGTCCTATGTGGTAACACCGGAGCAGTTTGGTTTTACCAGGTGCATGAAGGAAGATTTAAAAGGCGGTATACCGCAGGAAAATGCTGAAATCACGAAAGATATCTTATGCGGTAAAAAAGGACCTAAAAGAGATGCGGTTGTTATGAATGCAGGAGCTGCACTTTATATTGCAGGTAAGGCGGCAAGTATGGAAGAAGGAATCCGTATGGCTGAGAGAACTATAGACAATGGATTGGCAGAAAAGCAGTTGGAGAAATTTATCTATCTCTCCAATGAAGAGGGAAAAATAGTATGTTGAATATAGTAGAGGAAATTGCAGGTAAAGCCAAGGAAAGGGTAGTTAGTGCTAAAAAGAAGATATCTCTTTCAGAGTTAAAATCTAAGGTTTCCGATCAAAACACGGAAACCGACTTCCCGTTTGAACAAGCATTGCGCGGACAGGGACTTCGCTTTATCTGCGAGGTAAAAAAAGCATCCCCCTCTAAGGGAGTGATTGCAGAGCATTTTCCCTATGTGGAAATAGCAAAAGCATATGAGACAGCCGGTGCATCCGCCCTTTCGGTTTTGACAGAGCCCTATTATTTTCAGGGAAGCAACGAATATCTGCGAGAAATCAAAAAGCAGGTAAAGCTTCCCGTATTGCGAAAGGACTTTGTTGTAGATGAATACATGATATACGAAGCAAAGACCTTGGGAGCAGATGCGGTTCTTCTGATTTGTTCTATACTCAGTGATGAGCAGCTTGCTGAATATGCATATCTGGCAAAGAGTATCGGAATGACAGCCTTAGTTGAAGCTCATGATGAAGCAGAAATCAAGCGTGCTATTACCTGTAAAGCTTCGGTCATAGGCGTAAACAATAGGAATCTCAAAGATTTTACTGTAGATATAGAAAATTCCGTGAGATTGCGGCAATTGGTCCCCAAGGAAATTATATTTGTTTCGGAGAGCGGCATTAAAACGGCAGAGGATACTAAGCGGTTGCGGGAAAATGGCACGGATGCGGTTCTGATCGGAGAGACCTTGATGAGGAGCGGTAATATAAAAAAGACATTGCAGGAACTTATGTAAGATCATGATAGGATTTCTGTCATACAGTTAGGAGTATAGCAAATGCAAATTAAGATATGCGGTCTGTTTCGGCAGGAGGATGCAGTATATGTAAAGGAAGCCATGCCGGACTATGCCGGATTTATATTTTGGGATAAAAGCAGAAGATATGTATCAAAAGAACAGGCATTGTATTTAAAAGAAATGTTGGACAGTAATATAAAGACAGTGGGTGTATTTGTAAATGAAAAGCCGGAAAAAATATTGAGGCTCTTTGAATTGGGTATTATTGATATCGCACAATTACACGGACAGGAGACGGAGGAAGATATCTTGCGAATAAAGGAAGCTTCCGGTAAACCGATTTGGAAAGCGGTTGTTGTAAAAGAGGAGGCGGATGTTGTAAGATGGAAAAATACCTGTGCTGATCTTCTGTTGTTTGATGGGGGAAAGGGAGAAGGAAAGAGCTTCTCCTGGGAGCTTTTATCCGGTATTAGGAGACCGTTTTTTCTGGCAGGCGGTATGAATACAGAAACAATCCCTATGGTAAAGGACTTACCGAATCTGTATGGAATTGATATAAGCAGCGGTGTAGAGACCCAAGGGGTTAAGGACAGAATAAAAATCCATGAACTAGTAAAATCTGTGAGGAATTTATCAATTTAGATTAAGAAGCTATAAGGGCAGAGAGGAATGCATAATCAAATATGCGTAAGTGGGTAAAATGAACAAAGGAAGATATGGTAATTATGGAGGACAGTATATCAGTGAGACACTGATGAATGAATTAATCCGTTTAGAAGAAAGCTACGAGTTTTATAAGAATGATGCATCTTTTAAGGAAGAGCTTTCTACTTTATTTAAGGAATATGCAGGGAGGCCTTCTTTACTTTATTATGCGGAAAAGATGACAAAGGATTTGGGCGGAGCTAAGATTTATCTTAAAAGAGAGGATTTAAACCATACGGGTTCACATAAAATCAATAATGTGCTGGGGCAGGCTCTCTTAGCAAAAAAGATGGGCAAAACCAGGCTGATTGCTGAAACGGGAGCGGGACAGCATGGAGTGGCAACTGCTACGGCAGCAGCATTATTCGGTATGGAATGCGAGATTTTTATGGGAGAAGAGGATACCATCCGGCAGGCTCTCAATGTGTACCGCATGGAGCTGTTAGGAGCGAAGGTACATCCGGTCAAGAGCGGAACAAGAACGCTTAAGGATGCGGTAAGCGAGACTATGAGAGAATGGACCGGCAGGGTGGAGGATACCTTATATGTGCTGGGTTCTGTGATGGGTCCCCATCCCTTTCCTATGATCGTAAGGGATTTTCAAAGCGTTATTTCACAGGAGGCAAGAGAGCAGATATTAGCGGTAGAAGGCAAATTACCCTCTGCGGTTGTTGCCTGTGTGGGAGGCGGTAGTAATGCCATGGGAGCGTTTTATAATTTTATATCCGATCAGGATGTAAAGCTGATCGGCTGTGAGGCGGCAGGCAGGGGAGTAGACACCGCATTTACCGCAGCTACCATTGCCACGGGAAGCATAGGTGTGTTCCATGGTATGAAATCCTATTTTTGTCAGGATGAGTTCGGACAAATAGCGCCCGTGTATTCCATATCCGCCGGATTGGATTATCCGGGAATCGGACCTGAGCATGCGTATTTGCATGATAGTAAGAGAGCGGAATATGTACCGGTAACAGATGATGAGGCTGTGGAGGCATTTGAATATTTGGCTCGGACAGAGGGGATTATTTGTGCCATAGAAAGTGCTCATGCGGTGGCACATGTACAGAAGATAGCGGGCACCATGGCAAAGGATGATATCATTATTGTCAATCTTTCCGGCAGAGGAGATAAGGACGTGGCTGCAATTGCAAAATACAGGGGGGTGGATATCAATGAGTAAGATAAGAGAAGCGTTTAATGATAAAAAGGCATTTATTGCGTTTATAACAGCAGGGGATCCGGATGGGGACAGTACGGTAAAATATATATTGGAAATGGTAAAAGCAGGTGCTGATTTAATTGAAATCGGAATCCCGTTTTCGGACCCTGCAGCAGAAGGCATAGTGATTCAGGAAGCCAGTCAACGCGCCCTGAAGGGTGGAATGACTACGGAAGGGGCGTTTCAAATCGCAAAGGAAGTGAGAAAACATTCCCAAGTGCCGCTTGCTTTTATGACCTATTTAAATCCTGTCTTCCATTATGGATATGAAGCTTTTTTTGCTAAATGCAAAGAGCTTGCTATAGATGGAATCATTGTGCCGGATCTACCTTTTGAAGAGAAGAGGGAAGTGGAAGAAGTAGCGGTTGATTTTGGAGTGGATGTGATTTCCCTGATAGCTCCCACCTCCAGAGAGAGAATAAAAAGGATTGCAAAAGAAGCAAAGGGATTTATCTATGTAGTATCCTCTTTGGGAGTGACAGGAGTACGAAATGAGATTACAACGGATATAGACGGTATTGTAAAGGCAATCAGAGAGGTTACGGATGTACCCTGTGCAATCGGCTTTGGTATCAGCACACCCAAACAGGCAGAAGCAATGTCAGAATCTGCAGACGGGATTATAGTGGGGAGTGCTATTATGAAAATCATCGATAAATACGGTGTAAATGCAGAACGGGCATTGTATGATTATGTAAGAGAAATGAAAGAAGCCGCAAATAAAAATCACAGCCCCAAATTACAATTAAAATAGAAATTACAATTAAAATAATGAAATAGAAGGTTGACAAAAAATCTGCAGGTATGTATAATAAATCAGTGTGTGAAAACGAAAGTGAGTCTATTTAGGATGACTTTCGCCAGGAGCAGGCTATGTTATTAAATTTGACTGATGTATTAACATCCGAAGGAAGTATCAGGGCAGAAGATATTGTAATTGAGATGGATTCTTTTAAAAGCCGGATGGGTACCTTTCCTATTGTGAATAAAACACCCCTTTCCTTAACGCTTCGTAATCTGGGAGCAAACAAGGCAGAGGTAGCGGGATATGCACAGATTACCCAGCTTATGTATTGCGATCGGTGTTTGCAGGAAGTTCCCGTAAAGATTGTGTTGGATTTTACCAGGACAGTAGGATCTCCGGATGTGGACGACAGTGAGATTTTAAATGAGAGCGACCAAGGAGTTATGGAAGGCTATCAGTTAAACATAGAAGTACTGGTATATAACGAGCTTTTAATGAACCAGCCTGAGAAGGTACTTTGTAAGCCGGATTGCAAGGGCATTTGTAAGAAGTGTGGCAAAGACCTGAATGGAGAGGAATGCGGATGTGATACTTTTATTCCCGATCCTCGCATGGCGGTATTACAAGATATCTTTAACGCAAATAAGGAGGTGTAACGATGTCTATTTGTCCTAAAAATAAATCTTCTAAAAGTAGAAGAGATAAGAGAAGAGCAAACTGGAAAATGAATGCTCCTACATTAGTGAAATGCAGCAAGTGCGGTGAATTAATGATGCCTCACAGAGTATGCAAGGCTTGTGGTTCTTATAATAAAAAAGAAATCATCAGCGTAGACTAAAAAAGATAGTAAAAGGCTTCCCTATTAGGGCAGCAATCGTATTATATTAAACTTACACAAAAACGGCATGGCTTTGGTCATGCCGTTTTTGTTATATTCTTCACTTTGAATAAAATATATTAAACTGTACTTGGTGAATAAGTACGCCCATATCGGTAAGTAAACTCGAAAGGAGTAAATGGAATGGAAATTATCATAAGCAACAGTAGCGATAAGCCCATTTATGAGCAAATTTCAATGCAGGTCAAAAGTTTAATTATGGACGGAACCCTATCTGCCGGTGAAGCATTACCTTCAATGCGGGCATTAGCAAAAGATTTACATATAAGTGTTATTACTGTTCAAAGGGCTTATGAAGATTTAACAAGAGATGGGTTTATAGGAACCGTATCCGGAACAAACTACCGGCTTAGCCGGTAGTCATGATTTTTGCTCTACGTTTTTCATCCCTTGCGCGTTTCACAGCAACATCCATCAGAGCCGTGCCGATTCCCTGTCTGCGGTTAGCATCATCAATCCACAATTTTGTCACACGGAGCCGGTTGCTCCATTCCTCAACCGCAGTCTCGACTACTGCAATCAGCATATCACCCTCAACAATACCCCAAGCTTTCACATCATTCCAGTGAGTTTGAAAAAGCTTATCATAATCTTTATCTGCTTTATATTCAAATGGTGTGGCAAAGGGTTTTTTGATAAATGATACCTTAAAATTTTCATGCTCTCGGATTACTTCCACATCATAGTAGTGATGTGAAATGTAGTGAAACGGTAATACATAGCCCTGCCAATTTTCTTGTTCGAGAGGAATAATATTATTGTTATAATTCATGATTAAACTCCATCCTTTGGTTGTTTTCGAAACATCATCTCCGGTGTATCAACATACCCTAGTGATTGATAGAATGCTTGCGCCGCTATATTCGATTTTCCTGTGAAAAGTTGATAGTAATTTATTCCGTGTTTATGAAATGCTGTTTCTATAAATGCCATCAATCCGCTTGCAACATTCAGACGTCGGTATTTTTCCGAAACATAAAGCTCCGTGATTTCTCCGTATGGAACGCTGTAGCACATGGACTTAAAAATTTGCCCGCAACATAAGCCTACAAGTCTGTTTCCTTCTGAGGCGACACAAACAATTTCCTGTTTGTTATGTTCAAGTGATTCTTCTATAGAAGTAAGATTGTTGCTTTGTTCCTTAAGCCAATTCCCTACGCCGTCATTCTCATTCGTATTGCAGATATAATCTGCTGCGGCTTTAGCCTCATCAATTGCGTTTGCAACGGCAACACCGATACCGCATTGCCTTAGCATCTCAATATCATTATAATCATCACCAAATGCGACTACTTCATGAAGTGTTAAACCAAGTGATTTTGTCAGGCAATATATGGCGTTTGTCTTGGTTGCATCCTTACTCATAATCTGATGCCAGTTTTCCCCGCTGTTTGAGTAAAGATGTAAATCCGGATAATTGTGCATCACGCCGGATAAAAAGTCCGCGTTTTCACATTCCACCGAAAGTTTTGGTGCGTCAAATTTGAAACCGTCAGAAAAGTCGGTATATATCGTATTCCAGCCGGTCTCCCAATCAGGACCTTTATAATTTGTAAACATACAGTTATCAGCCTCTACCGTAATAAGCTTTACTTCTTGGGACGAAAGAAATAAGTCCAATAGTTCATCTATCATAGTGGATGGAATTAATAAATTACGAATGACAAAATCACCTTGATTTATGGTTGCTCCGTTATTGGCAATTACATAGTCGGGAATTATTTTCTCTTGTATCCGCCTTGTGGCACGTTCAGGTCTTGCCGTTGCGAACACAACTTTCATTCCCATTTTCTTGCAGCCATTTAGTATCTCCGCAGTATAATCCGAAACGGACTTGTCACCGCGTAGCAGCGTTCCATCCAAATCGGTAACTATCATTTTAACCACACTAACCTACATGCCGCATCAGCGGCATAAATAATAAATGGGAAGAATGGCTCGAAGAGACATTCTTCGGTGTGAGATTTAGATATTCTTAGGTGCCGTATTTTGGCTCCTTAGAATATCTTCTCACACTAACTCCCATCTGTCCGCTTTAGCGGACATACAAATCAAGATCGT